>NZ_QQAT01000002.1:0-343625 GCF_003350365.1 Rhodococcus sp. AG1013 | reverse complement strand
GTCGACGCCTCGAACAGGGTCCGCACGGGCACCTGCGCATCGAGCGCGACACCCAGCCGCGACACCACCTGCGTACCCAGCAGCGAATTGCCACCGAGACCGAAGAAGTCGTCGTCCAGACCCACCCGCTCGATCCCCAGAACCTCGCCGAACACGCCGGCCACGATCCCCTCGACCGGCGTCGTCGGGGCACGGAACGCCGTGGCCTCGAAACTCGGCTCCGGCAACGCCTTCCGATCCAGCTTGCCCGACACATTCAACGGGAACGCATCCAGCACCACGAACACCGCCGGCACCATGTACGACGCCAACGACGTCGCAAGCGCGGCCTTCACGACCTCGGTGTCGACCGTGCCACCCACAGTGGGGACGACATAGGCGACGAGCTGATCGTTCTTCACCAACACCACGGACTGCGCGATCACATCCTGCGCCAGCAGTGCGGTCTCGATCTCCCCCAACTCGATCCGCAGACCACGCAACTTCACCTGGAAGTCCGTACGCCCGATGTACTCCAGCTCGCCCGACGCATTCCACTTCACCAGATCGCCCGTGCGATACATCCGCTCGCCGCCGTCACCGAACGGATTCGCCACGAACCGGTCCGCCGTCAGATCCGCGCGCGAGACATACCCACGCGCCAACTGCACACCCGCCAGATACAGCTCACCCGGCACACCCACCGGCACCGGACGCAGCCGCGCATCGAGCACGAACACCTGCGTATTCCACACCGGCGCACCGATCGGCACACCCGCAGTGTCCGCCACCGTCACCTCGTGGAACGTCACATCCACCGCGGCCTCGGTCGGCCCGTACAGATTGTGCAACGAAGCCGACGAAATCGCCCGGAACCGCTCCGCCGTCCGAGCCGGCAGCGCCTCACCCGACGCGAACACCAGACGCAACGAATCCGCCCGGGACACAGACGATTCCGCATCACCGCTCGCTGACCACTCCGCCACGAACACCGACAACATCGACGGCACGAAATGCGCCACCGTCACACCACGATCGGCCATCACCCGCACCAGATAACCCGGATCCCGATGACCATCCGGCGCCGCCACCACCAGACGCGCACCCACCTGCAACGGCCAGAAGAACTCCCACACCGACACATCGAACGTGAACGGCGTCTTCTGCAACACCACATCGCCCGCAGTCAGCCCGTACTCGGCCTGCATCCACACCAGACGATTCACGATCGCGCCGTGCTCGACCGCCACACCCTTCGGCCGACCCGTCGACCCCGACGTGAAGATCACGTACGCGGTGTTCGAAACACGAAGGGCAGCAACCCGATCCGCATCCGTCACCGCCGCAGCCGAGAACCCGGATACATCCGCCTCGTCGAGATTCAGGATCCGGACGGACCCCTCCCCCGACGCCTCGAAACCGTCCCGCGACGTCGACAACACCAACACCGGGTCCGCTGTGCCCAGGATGTAGGCGTTGCGCTCGACCGGCTGATCCGGGTCCACCGGCACATACCCGCCACCGGCAGCCAGCACCGCGTACATCCCCACCAGCAGATCCAGCGAACGCCGCATCCCCAGACCCACCAACGAGTCCGGACCCACACCCTCCGAGATCAACAGGCGCGCCGTGCGATTCACCCGCGCAGCGAACTCCCCGTAACTCAGCGACTCGCCCTCGAACTCCAGCGCCGTCGCATCCGGAGTCCGCGCCACCTGCGCCTCGAACAGGTCGACCAGCGTCGCCCGCGGCACCTCGTGATCGGTGGCATTCCATGTGCCGAGTACCTGATCGCGCTCGGATGCGTCCAGCAATGCGACGTCGCCGACGACCGCTGCCGGATCCGTCACGACCGACTCGAGTATCCGCACGAACCGGTCCCCGAACGACGTCATCGTCGCGTCGTCGAACAGATCGGTCGCGTACGTCAGGGCCACGGAGTATCCGGACTCGTCGCCCGCCTCGAGCACCGTCACCTGAAGATCGAACTTGGCTGTGGCGGAGTCGAACTCGACCTCCGACACCGCGAGGTCACCGAGGGTGAGATCCGCACGCCCGAGATTCTGGAACGTCAGCATCACCTGGAACAGCGGATGGCGGCCCTGCGATCGCTCCGGATTCAGCACCTCGACCAACCGCTCGAACGGCACGTCGGCGTGGCCGAACGCCGCGAGGTCGGTACCGCGCACGCGAGAGAGCAACTGGTCGAACGACTGCGCGCCGTCGACCTCGGCCCGCAGGACCAGGGTGTTGACGAACATTCCGATCACGTCGTCGAGCACCTGCTCGCCGCGTCCGGCGACCGGCGTGCCGACCGCGATGTCGGTCGTGCCGCTCAGCCGTGCCAGCAGCACCGACAGGGCCGCGTGCACCACCATGAACGGGGTGGCGCCACGCTGCCGGGCCAGTTCGTCGATCGCCGTGGACAGATCCGCGTCGAGTTCGAACCGGTGGGTGGCACCGTGGTCGGACGCCACCGCGGGGCGCGGCCGGTCCGTCGGCAGATCCAACTGGTCGGGCAGCCCGGCGAGCGCCGTCCGCCAGTAGTCGACCTGCTGCGACAGCAGCGATTCCGGATCGTCGTCCGTGCCGAGGACGTCGCGCTGCCACAACGTGAAGTCGGGGTACTGCACCTCGAGCGGAGTCCAGGCCGGATCCGAACCGGCCGACCGTGCCGCGTACGCGAGCATGACGTCGCGCGTGAGCGGTCCGATCGAGAAGCCGTCGGCGGCAATGTGATGCACCACGAACACCAGCACGTGCTCGTTCTGCGACACCTCGAACAGCTGCGCCCGCACCGGGATGTCACGGGACAGATCGAAGCCGGCGCCGACCAGCGCACCGACGCGGTCGAGGATCGACTCGGCCGACACCGCCTCCACGGGAAGCAGTTCGCCGATCTCGCTCGATGCGCGGACCACCTGGTGCCCGACACCGTCGAAGTCCGGGAACACCGTGCGCAGCGACTCGTGGCGGTCCACGACGTCGGCCACGGCGGTCTGCAGCGCGGGCACGTCGAGGGTGCCCGACAGTCGGATAGCGACCGGAATGTTGTTGACCGTGGAGTCGGGCTCGAAACGGTTCAGGAACCACATCCGCTGCTGCGCGAGGGACAGCGGAATGCGTTCCGGCCGTGGACCGGCGACCAGAGCCTTGCGGGCCTCGCCGCCGACGGCATCGGCTACCTGGGCCGCGAGCGCCTCGACGGTGGACGCCTCGAACACTGCACGCACCGGAATCTGCGCGTCGACCGCGGCAGCCAACCTCGACACCACCTGCGTCGCGATCAGCGAGTTCCCGCCGAGTTCGAAGAAATCGTCGTCCAGCCCCACCTGCGGGACGTCGAGGACGTCGGCGAACACCGACGCGACGAGTTCCTCCGCCGGGGTGACCGGGGCCCGGAACTCGCGCGCCTCGAACACCGGCGCCGGCAGCGCCTGCCGATCGAGCTTGCCCACCGGCGTGAGAGGGATGTCATCGAGGACCATGACGGTCGACGGCACCATGTGCCGCGGCAGGGAACGTCCGACGAACTCGAGCAACGCCGCGGTGTCGATCTGGCGGCCGGAGACCGGACGCACGTAGGACACGAGAACCTTGCTGCCCGTGGTGGCTTCGTGCGCCACGGTGGCGGCGAAGTCCACATCGTCGTGCTCGGCCAGCGCGGCGTCGATCTCCCCCAGCTCGATGCGGAAGCCACGGATCTTGACCTGGAAGTCGGAGCGGCCGACGTACTCGATCTGCTGGTTCGCGTTCCACCGGACGACGTCGCCGGTGCGGTACATCCGGGTCCCGGGCTCACCGAACGGGCACGCGACGAATCGCTCCGCGGTGAGCGCGAACCGGTCGTGGTACCCGCGGGCGACGCCCGGGCCCTGCACGTAGAGCTCACCCGCGACGCCCACCGGGGTGGGCCGCAGCCGGTCGTCGAGCACCACGAGCGACATGCCCTGCGTGGGACCGCCGATCGTGATCGGTTCGCCGGGGACGAGCGGATCCGAGATCGCGGTCATGATCGTGGTCTCGGTGGGGCCGTAACCGTTGAAGAACCTGCGGCCGGATGTGGCCCAGCGCGTCACCAGATCGGGCGGGCACGCCTCGCCTCCGACGACGACGTCGAGGAAGGTATCCAGCCCCTCGGGGTTCACCGACGCGAGCGCCGCGGGGGTGACGAAGCCATGCGTGACGCGTTGCGTCGCAATCAGTTCGGCGAGATCGTCACCGCCGTACACCGTCGGGGGTGCGATCACCATCGTCGAACCGGCGCCCACGGACAGGAGTAGTTCGAGAACCGAGGCGTCGAAGCTGGGCGACGCGAAGTGCAGGGTACGGGCCTGTGCGGTGAGGTTGTAACGACGGACCTGTTCGGCGCAGAAGTCGCCCAGGCCGGCCTGTGTGACGACGACACCCTTCGGGCGGCCGGTCGAACCGGATGTGTAGATCACGTACGCCGGATCGGCGTCCGCCAGCACCCGGCTGCGGTCGGCGAAGGAGATCGGCTCCGGGGAATGCTCGGCCAGTACACGTTCGAGGTCGTCGCCGAGGACGAGCCATTCGACGGAGTCCGGGAGCGAATCGCGGGACTCGGCTGTCGTCAGTCCCACCACGACGCCCGAGTCGGTCACCATGTGCTCGACACGGTCGGCGGGATAGTTCGGATCGACGGGCACGAAGGCCGCACCCGACTTCGCGACACCCCACACGCACGACACCGACTCGATGGACCGCGGCACGGCCACCGCGACCGAGTCGCCGGGACCGATGCCCCGTTCGATCAGGACCCGGGCGAGACGCGAGGACCACGCGTCGAGGTCCTCGTAGGTGCGAGAGCGGTCGCCGCACACGAGGGCGGTGGCCGACGGGTCACGCTCGACAGCGGCCGCCAGCAGCTGCGGCAGCGTCGTCGAACGGGGACGGCTCCGGCGCGCCGGACGTTCCCGGCGTTCCGGGCGCGGGCGCCTGGTGCGCTTGCGCTCGTCTCCGTCATTCCCGTGCAGCTCCCGACCCTGCTCGCTCATGCGTTCAGAACACCTCGTGCGTCGATCGCCTGCACCCGAAGACTCGGCTTCTGCCGACTCGGCATCTCACAACGCAGCACAGTGACTCATTCCTTACACATACATCGCCCGGGACAAACCATCATTATCGCCTCACGCGGACCATGCCTCCGCATCGGCGACGACCCGCCGGACTTCCGGCCGTTCCTCCGGCAGTGCGCCGTCGGTGAGCACGAGGACCTCGAGATCCTCGAGTTCCTCCACGTCGAGGGCCTGCGCGCAGGCCGCCGACACGAACGCATGGGTCACCCATTCGTCGGCCAGAAGGTCGGTGACGTTACCGTCCGGTAGTGCCGTGACGACGGTCACCGCACCTGCGGTGGACGCGATGATCAGCTCGATCGCGGACCACACGCTGCTCAGGGGCTCGGTACACGCGGTCCGGGACTCGTAGGTGATGTCGTAGCGGGCGCGGTCCCGTTCCGCGAACGCCACCACGTTTCCGTGGGTGAGCGAGAACGATCCGTCTGCCGCCACGATTGCGGGATCCTCGGAGCCCAGTCGGCGGATCCGCTCGGTGTAGGTGACCGGTCGGCCCGACTGCTCGTCGATGTGGATCCGGTCCGCGTCGCCGTCCAACACGACCCATTCCATGCTGTCGGGAAGGGCGTCGACGTGTGCGGACGTCGTGATGCCGACCTTGGCCGGCATGCCGGACGGCATCCGATCTGCGTCTGCTGCGTCGATCGGTGTCAGCGCGGCACCGCTCTTGAGCACCGCCCACGCCGCGACCACCGCGTCCGCCGAGCGCGGCAGCACGATCGGCACCTGGTGGCCCGGGCCGACGCCCTCGCCGATCAGCAGCCGCGCCAGCCTGGACGACTGCTCGTCGAGGTCACCGTAGGTGATCTCCTCACCATCGTCCGAGATCGCGGGGGCCTCCGGATCGGCCTCCACCACCGCGGAGAGGATCTGCGGCACCGTGCTGCCGCTGGGCACGACGACTGCGTCCGACTCGACGTTCGCCGATCGTCCGACCGTTGCGGCACTGCGCAGCTGTGCGCGCTCCGCGTCGGACACGATGTCGATGTCACCGACGACGGCGCGGGCATCGGTGGCGACGGCCTCGAGGATGCGGACGAACCGCTGCCCCAGCATCGCGACCGTCGACTCGTCGAACAGGTCCGTCGCATAGGTCAACAGCGCCTCGAGATCTCCGGAGGGCGCGGGCACCAGTGTCAGCTGCAGGTCGAACTTGGCGGCCCGCTCCTGATCCGGCACCGCGCCCACCGTCAGACCGGGAAGTTCGAGTGCGGCCTGCTGCTGGTTCTGGAACGACAGCACGGTCTGGAACAGCGGGTGCCGCGCCGTCGAGCGGGACGGCGACACTGCCTCGACCACGCGCTCGAACGGCAGGTCCGCGTTGCCGAACGCCGCCAGATCCGTCTCACGGGTGCGAGCGAGGACATCCGTGAACGTCATCGACGACGTCAGTTCCGTCCGCAGCGCGAGCGTGTTGACGAACATGCCCACGAGATCGTCGAGCGCGGCGTCCCCGCGTCCGGCGATCGGGGTGCCCACCGTGACGTCCCAGGTTCCGCTGAGCCTCGCGAGCAGAACGGCCAACGCGCTGTGCGCCACCATGAACAGCGATGCGCCCTCGGCCCGCGCGAGGGAATCGAGTGCGGTGTGCAGTGCGGCCGGGATCGTGAAACCTGTTTCGGCTCCGCGCATCGACGCCACCGGCGGGCGGGGACGGTCGGTGGGGAGGTCGAGCAGATCCGGCGCGCCCGACAGCGTCCGCACCCAGTACTCGAGCTGGTCGGCGGCCACCGTGCCGGGCTCGTCCGCCGAGCCCACCACCTCGCGCTGCCACAGCGCGAAGTCCGCGTACTGCACCGCGAGCTGGGACCACTGCGGTGCCTCGCCCCGGCTGCGAGCGGCATACGCGGCGACCAGGTCCCGGGCCATCGGCGCCATCGAGACGCCGTCCGCGCCGATGTGGTGGACGACGAACGCGAAGACGTGGGTGCGGTCGTCGATCCGGAACAGTCCCGCCCGCGCCGGCACACCGCTGGTCACGTCGAAGCCCTGGCCGAGCAGACCGCTCACGTGGGAGAGCAGTTCGTCCGCGTTCACGGAGACGGGCGTGAGATCGAACTCGACCCGATCGGTCGGCAGGATCACCTGGTACGGGCCGTCCGCGTCCTCCGGGTAGTACGTGCGCAACGCCTCGTGGCGGACGAGGACGTCCTGCAGGGCTGCACGCAGCGCACCGTTGTCCAGGTCGCCGGTGAGCTGCATCGCCAGCGGGATGTTGTACGTGGTGGATTCGGGCTCGAGCCGGTTCAGGAACCACATGCGCTGCTGCGCGAGCGAGAGCGGGATCCGGTCCGGCCGGGGCCCGGCGGTGAGCACCTTGCGCGCACCCGCGCCCGCAAGGCTCTGTACCTGCGCCGCCAGCGCACCGACGGTCGACGCCTCGAACAGGGTCCGCACGGGCACCTGCGCATCGAGCGCGACACCCAGCCGCGACACCACCTGCGTACCCAGCAGCGAATTGCCACCGAGGCCGAAGAAGTCGTCGTCCAGACCCACCCGCTCGATCCCCAGAACCTCGCCGAACACGCCGGCCACGATCCCCTCGACCGGCGTCGTCGGGGCACGGAACGCCGTGGCCTCGAAACTCGGCTCCGGCAACGCCTTCCGATCCAGCTTGCCCGACACATTCAACGGGAACGCATCCAGCACCACGAACACCGCCGGCACCATGTACGACGCCAACGACGTCGCAAGCGCGGCCTTCACGACCTCGGTGTCGACCGTGCCACCCACAGTGGGGACGACATAGGCGACGAGCTGATCGTTCTTCACCAACACCACGGACTGCGCGATCACATCCTGCGCCAGCAGTGCGGTCTCGATCTCCCCCAACTCGATCCGCAGACCACGCAACTTCACCTGGAAGTCCGTACGCCCGATGTACTCCAGCTCGCCCGACGCATTCCACTTCACCAGATCGCCCGTGCGATACATCCGCTCGCCGCCGTCACCGAACGGATTCGCCACGAACCGGTCCGCCGTCAGATCCGCGCGCGAGACATACCCACGCGCCAACTGCACACCCGCCAGATACAGCTCACCCGGCACACCCACCGGCACCGGACGCAGCCGCGCATCGAGCACGAACACCTGCGTATTCCACACCGGCGCACCGATCGGCACACCCGCAGTGTCCGCCACCGTCACCTCGTGGAACGTCACATCCACCGCGGCCTCGGTCGGCCCGTACAGATTGTGCAACGAAGCCGACGAAATCGCCCGGAACCGCTCCGCCGTCCGAGCCGGCAGCGCCTCACCCGACGCGAACACCAGACGCAACGAATCCGCCCGGGACACAGACGATTCCGCATCACCGCTCGCTGACCACTCCGCCACGAACACCGACAACATCGACGGCACGAAATGCGCCACCGTCACACCACGATCGGCCATCACCCGCACCAGATAACCCGGATCCCGATGACCATCCGGCGCCGCCACCACCAGACGCGCACCCACCTGCAACGGCCAGAAGAACTCCCACACCGACACATCGAACGTGAACGGCGTCTTCTGCAACACCACATCGCCCGCAGTCAGCCCGTACTCGGCCTGCATCCACACCAGACGATTCACGATCGCGCCGTGCTCGACCGCCACACCCTTCGGCCGACCCGTCGACCCCGACGTGAAGATCACGTACGCGGTGTTCTCCGGCCGCAGCGGTGCCCGCCGCTCCGCGTCCACGATCGGCGCGTCCGAGAAACCGGACACATCGGTCGTGTCGAGTTCGACCACCGCTGCGGCACCGGGCAGATCACCGCCGTCGCGCGAGGTCGTCAGGACCAGTACCGGCTTCGCGGTGTCGAGGATGTAGGCGTTGCGTTCCGCCGGTTGATCCGGGTCCACCGGAACGTAGGCGCCGCCCGCGGCGAGCACGGCATACATGCCCACCAGCAGATCCAGCGAACGCCGCATCCTCAGACCCACCAACGAGTCCGGACCCACACCTTCCGAGATCAACAGGCGCGCCGTGCGATTCACCCGCGCAGCGAACTCCCCGTAACTCAGCGACTCGCCCCCGAACACCAACGCCGTCGCATCCGGAGTCCGCACCACCTGTGCCTCGAACAGGTCGACCAGCGTCGCCCGCGGCACGTCGTGGTCGGTGTCGATCCACTGCCGCAGCACCAGGTCGCGTTCGGAGTCGTCGAGCAGGTCGATCTCGCCGACGGGTACTCCCGGGTCGGCCGTCGCGGCGGACAGGATCCGCAGGTACCGGTCGCCGAAGGCGCGGACCGTCGCCTCGTCGAACAGATCGGTCGCGTACGTCAGATCCATCGTCAGGTCGGGCGTCTCGCCGGTCGATTCGGCGAAGGTGACCTGGAGGTCGAACTTCGCTGTGGCGGAGTCGAACTCCACCTCGGAGACGGTCAACCCGCCCAGCGCGAGGTCGGTGCGTCCGAGATTCTGGAACGTCAGCATCACCTGGAACAGCGGGTGCCGCGACTGCGAACGCGCCGGGTCGAGGATCTCCACCAACCGCTCGAACGGCACGTCGGCATGTCCGAACGCCTGCAGGTCGGTCTCACGCACCGCGGCCAGGAGATCGTCGAACGAGCGGGCGGTGTCGACGTCACTGCGCAGCACGAGGGTGCCCACGAACATGCCGACGAGGTCGTCGAGCGCCTGCTCGCCGCGGCCCGCGATCGGCGTGCCGACGGCGATGTCGGAGGTGCCACTCGACCGCGCCAACAGCACCGCCAGCGCCGCGTGCACCACCATGAACGAGGTGACGCCGCGTGCGCGGGCCAGTTCGGCGAGCGCGGTCTGCAACTCTCCGCTCAGCGGGACGGACAGCCGTGCCCCCCGATACGACGACACGGCGGGACGGGGACGGTCCGACGGCAGATCCAGCTGGTCGGGCAGACCAGCGAGCGCGGATGTCCAGTAGTTCTGCTGCTGGGCGAGCAGTGACTCCGGGTCGTCCTCACTGCCGAGAACCTCACGCTGCCACAGCGTGTAGTCGGCGTACTGCACACCCAGCGGCGCCCAGCCCGGCACGGTCCCGGCGGATCGCGCCGCGTACGCGATCATGACGTCGCGGGTCAATGGGCCCATCGAGAAACCGTCCGCCGCAATGTGATGCACGACGAGCACCAGGACGTGTTCGGTCTCCGACACCGAGAACAGTCGCATCCGCACGGGCAGGTCGGTAGTCAGATCGAACCCGGCCGTCACCATCGAATCGACGATCGCGGGCAGGTCCACATCCGAGATCGGTTCCGCCGAAAGCGGCGCCGACACCTCGACCGCGGGCCGGATCTGCTGGTATCCGACGCCGTCGATGTCGGGGAACACGGTACGCAGCGATTCGTGCCGGTCGAGCACGTCGCCCATCGCGGCAGCGAGGGCGTCGACGTCCAGCGCTCCGGACAGTCGGATCGCGAGCGGGATGTTGTTCACCGCCGACTCCGGCTCGAAGCGGTTGAGGAACCACAACCGCTGCTGCGCCAGTGACAGTGGGATCCGGTCGGGACGCGGCCGCGCGACGAGCGCCGTCCGGGCGCCGGCGTCGGATTCCATCACGCGGGCCGCGAGTGCCTCCACGGTGGAGACCTCGAACAGCAGCCGGACCGGGACGGTCGTGTCCAGTGCGGCGCCCAAGCGGGAGGCCACCTGCGTCGCAAGCAGCGAGTTGCCGCCGAGCGCGAAGAAGTCGTCGCCCTGCCCCACCCGGTCGACGCCGAGGACGTCGGCGAACACCCCTGCCACGGTTTCCTCGACCGGCGTCGCCGGGGCCCGGAACACCGCCGTCGCGAACTCGGGCTCGGGCAGCGCCTTGCGGTCGAGCTTGCCGCTGCCGGTGAGCGGCAACCGGTCGAGCACCAGCACGGCAGCGGGCACCATGTAGGCCGTCAGTGACCGGGCCGCGTGCTCCTTCAACGCCGCGACGTCGATCGTGCGACCGTCGGCCGCGGTCACGTACGCAACGAGCTGGTCGCGGATCACGAGCACGGCGGCCTGCGCGACGGATTCGTGTGCGGCCAGTACCGATTCGATCTCGCCGAGCTCGATCCGGAAGCCGCGCAGCTTCACCTGGTCGTCGGCGCGGCCCACGTAGTCGATCACGCGGTCGGTACCGGTGCGCACAACGTCGCCGGTGCGGTACAGCCGGCTTCCCGGGCCGCCGAACGGGTTCGCGACGAACCGCTCCGCGGTCAGGCCGGGACGGCCGAGGTAGCCGCGGGCGACGCCGACGCCGTCGAGGTAGAGCTCTCCGGGAACCCCGGCGGGCACGGGCCGCAGCCGCGCGTCCAGCACGTAGGCGGTCGCGCCGCGGATGGCGCGGCCGATCGTGACCGGCTCCCCCGGCACCAGCGCGTCGGAGATGTTCGACGCCACGGTCGCCTCGGTGGGGCCGTACGCGTTGAACATCGCCCGGCCCGGCGCCCAGCGGGACACCAGGTCGGCCGGGCAGGCCTCGCCGCCGACCACGACTACACCCAGCGCGTCCAGGCCCGCCGGATCGACCGACGCGAGAGCGGCCGGCGTGACGAAGGCGTGCGTCACGCGCTGCTGCCGCAGCAGTTCGGCAAGTTCGTGCCCGCCGTAGATGGTCGTCGGCGCGATGACCATCGTCGCGCCGGCACCGAAGGCCATGAGCAGTTCCAGGACCGACGCGTCGAAGCTCGGTGACGCGAAGTGCAGCGTGCGCGAACCCGATCCGAGTCGGTAGCGCTCCACCTGCTCGTCGGCGAAGGCCGACAGCCCGGTGTGGGTGACGACGACGCCCTTCGGCACGCCGGTCGACCCCGACGTGTAGATGACGTACACGGCGTCGGCGAGGTGCAGGGGGCGCCGCCGGTCGGCATCGGAGACCGCCAGCGCGGACGCGCTCGCGATCTGCTGTTCCGTTGCTGCGTCGTCGAGCACGAGCAACGGCAGCCCGGACGGCAGCGCGTCGGCATGCTCGGCATGCGTGATACCCAGCACCGCACGAGAATCCGACACCATGTGCGTCACGCGATCGGCCGGGTAGTTCGGGTCCACCGGTACGAACGCGGCACCGGACTTGGCGACCGCCCACACGGCGGTCACCGAATCGATCGAGCGGGTCAGCGCGATCGCGACGACATCGCCGGGTCCCGCACCGCGGTCGATCAGCACGCGCGCCAACCTCGACGAGCTCTCGTCGAGTTCGCGGTAGCTGACGGTCCGCTCCCCCGCCACGAGGGCGATCGCGGACGGATCGGTGCTCGCCGCGGATTCGAGGATCCGTGGCAGCAGGAGCGGTTCGGTGACACGGCCGTCGGCCGCCGTCAGCGCGGACATCTCGGCGCCGTCGAGGATCTCGATGTCGCCGACCACCACGGACGGATCGGCCGTGACCGCCCCCAGTACCCGCAGGAACCGTTCCGCGAACGCACGCATCGTCGACGCATCGAACAGGTCCGTCGCGTAGGTGAGGTCGACATCGAATCCTGCTGCGCCCGAATCGGCCTCGGCGAGCGTCACCGCCAGGTCGAACTTCGCGACGGCGGCATCGAAGTCGACGCCCGAAACGGTCAGGTCACCGAGGGCGAGTTCGGTCCGGTCCATGTTCTGGAACGAGAGCACCACCTGGAACAGCGGATGCCGCGCCTGCGAGCGGGCCGGGCTCAGAACCTCGACCAACCGCTCGAACGGGACATCGGCGTGACCGAACGCCTCGAGATCCGACGCGCGAACCTGGGCGAGCAGTTCGGTGAACGGGCGATCTTCCCGGACGTCGGCGCGCAGCACGAGCGTGTTGACGAACATGCCGACGAGGTCGTCGAGCGCGGCCTCGCCACGACCGGCGACGGGGGTGCCGATCGCGATGTCGGTGGTGCCGCTGAGCCGGGCGAGCAGCACCGACAGCGCGGCGTGCACCACCATGAACGGGGTCGTGCCGGCCTCACGCGCGACGGCGTCGAGTCGCGCCGCGAGTGCCGCGTCGATCCCGAATCGATGCGATGCGCCGGCATTCGACGCGATCGCGGGGCGCGGGCGGTCCGCGGGCAGATCCAGCCGATCGGGCAGGTCGGCGAGAGCGGCGCGCCAGTGGTCCACCTGCCGCGCGATGAGCGACTCCGGGTCGTCCTCGCTGCCGAGAACCTCACGCTGCCACAGCGCGTAGTCGGCGTACTGCACGTCGAGCGGCGTCCAGCCCGGGGCGACACCGGCCGAGCGGGCCGCATACGCCATGACGATGTCACGGGTCAGCGGTCCCATCGAGAAGCCGTCGGCGCTGATGTGGTGGACCACCACCACGAGCACGTGCTCGGTGGCGGACACCGCGAGCAGCCGCATCCGGATCGGGACCGCGGCCGTGACATCGAATCCACGGGAGATCGTCTCGGTGACCGCACCGACGATGTCGGATTCGGTGATCGACTCGGCGTCCAGATCGACGGTGACCCGGTCCGCGGGCAGGATCACCTGGCTCGCGGCGCCGTCCCGTTCCGGGAAGACCGTGCGCAGCGACTCGTGCCGGGCGACGACATCGTTCACCGCGCCGCGCAGCGCAGCGACGTCGAGCGAGCCCGACAATCGGATCGCGACGACGATGTTGTTGACCGCGGAGTCGGTGTCGAAGCGGTTGAGGAACCACATCCGCTGCTGTGCGAGCGACAGCGGCACGGTCTCCGGGCGCGGCTGCGCGACCAGCGGGGCGCGGGTGTCGCCGCCCGCGGCGACCTGTGCGTCCACCAGGGCCGCGAGCCGGGCGACGGTCGGCGCGTCGAAGAAGTCGCGCACGTCGATGCGGATGCCGCGTTCGGCGTTGATCCGCGCGACGACGCGGGTCGCGCTCAGCGAGTTGCCGCCGAGGGCGAAGTAGTCATCGTCGACGCCCATCCGCTCGGCGCCCAGGACCTCCGCGAACGTGGCCGCCAGCATCTCCTCGGTGGGGGTGCTCGGCGCGCGGTACTCGCTCGCCAGCGACGAGAAGTCCGGTGCGGGAAGGGCCTTGCGGTCGAGCTTGCCGCTCGCGTTCAGCGGGAACTCGGCCATCGCGACGAACAGGGACGGCACCATGTACTCGGGCAGCCGCGCGCTCACCGTGGCGGCCATCTCCTCGCGGTCCACGGGCGCGCCGCCGTCGGTGACGACATAGGCCACGAGGTGGTCGCCCAGCTCGGGGTCGGCGTGCACGACCACGACGGACTGCGACACCGCATCGTGGTCCAGCAGGGCCGACTCGATCTCGCCGAGCTCGATGCGCAGACCGCGCAGCTTCACCTGGAAGTCGGTGCGGCCCACGTACTCCAGCTCACCGGAACCGCCGAGCTTGACGAGGTCACCGGTGCGGTACATGCGCTCGCCCGGGCCGCCGTACGGGTCGGCGACGAACCGGTCGGCCGTCAGGTCGGGACGCTGCAGGTAACCCCGTGCCAACTGGACGCCCGCCAGATACAGCTCGCCCTCGGTCCCGGCCGGAACGCGGCGCAGTCCGTCGTCGAGCACGTACAGGCCGGTGTCGGCCACCGCGGCGCCGATCGGCACCGTGGCGGTGTCGGCCGCGGTGACCTCGTGGAAAGTGACGTCCACGGCGGCCTCGGTGGGGCCGTACAGGTTGTGCAGCGCCGCTCCCGAGATGTCACGGAAGCGGGCTGCGGTCTGCGGCGGTAGCGCCTCACCCGACGCGAACACGTTCCGCAGTGTCGTGACTGTCGCCGCACTCGGTTCGACCACGAACACCGACAGCATCGACGGCACGAAGTGCGCGACGGTGACGCCGCGCTCGACCATCGTGCGGGCCAGGTACGCGGGGTCGCGGTGGCCGTCCGGCAGCGCGATCGTCAGACGCGCACCGGCCTGCAGCGGCCAGAAGAACTCCCACACCGACACGTCGAACGTGAACGGCGTCTTCTGCAGCACCACGTCGGCTGCCGTCATCGGGTACATGTGCTGACGCCAGCGCAGGTTCGCGACGATCGCACCGTGCCCGACTGCCACACCCTTCGGGCGGCCGGTGGACCCGGACGTGAAGATGACGTACGCGAGGTTCTCGCCCGTCAGCGGTGTGAGACGGTCCACGTCGGTGACCGGATCGGCCGACAGTGCGTGCAGATCGAGGGTGTCGATCGCGAGGACCGGGGTGTCGGTGTCGAGCGTGAGACCGTCCCGAGTCGTCGTGAGGATCGCGGCCGGACGAGCGATGTCGAGCACATAGCCGAGGCGGTCGGCCGGATGGTCCGGGTCCAGCGGGACGTACGCGCCGCCCGCCTTGACGATTGCGTACATCCCGATCAGCAGGTCGATCGATCGCCGGATGCCGAGACCCACCAGGGTGTCCGGACCGACACCGAGCGAGATCAGGTGGCGCGCGAGGCGGTTGGCGCGGGCATCGAACTCGGCATACGTCAGCGTCGCGCCGTCGAACTCGAGCGCGACGGCGTCCGGGGTGGCGGCGACCTGCTCGTCGAACAGTGAGGCGAGCGTGGTTGCGGGCTCGGCGGACGCCGCTGCGTCGTCCCCGAGCACCTCGGCGGCATCGCTGAACAGGGCACTCAGCAGCCCGGGCAGTCCCCCGGTCTCGGGCGCCTCGAGCAGACCCGGCGCCACGGTGGACAGCACGACCGGCACGAGCGCATCGATGCCGAGCACCCCGCCCATCGCGGCGTCGAGGGTCTCGATCTCCTGCTTCAGCTGTGCGTACGTGACGGTGATGTCACCAGCGGTCAGGGCGATCCGCTCGGGATCGACCTCGACCACCCCGGCGAGGAGTCGAGGCAGATCCTCGACCGTCAACGAGTCGACTCCGGGCTGCTGGGCCGCCATGTTCTTTGTCCTTCCCGACATCTGAAAACTTCGATCGCCCGATTCGGGGGGAGCCGAACTGCCGGCTCCCCCCGAGATCATCCGACTGCGATCACTCGTGTCCGCCCTCGATGATCGCCGATGCGTCGGCGATCATGCCCGCGATGGCCGACTGGTATCCGTCGGCGCCCAGGGCGGGCAGGATCCCCGGCAGCAGACCCGACAGCGCGACTGTCGTCAGGGCCTCGGGCTTCAACGCCCCGCCCATCGCGGTGGCCGTCGCGTCCAGCTTGGCGTGCAACTGGCCGAACGTGACGTCGGTGCCGGCGTGCGAGATGGCGACCGTGTCCGGTGACACCTCGGCGGCTCCGGCCACCAACTCCGGCAGGTCCTCGACCGTCTTCGCCTTCTTCGGCTCGAGCGCGTCCCGCTCGGCATCGGTCGTCACGTCGATCGCCCGCAACACGATCGCCGGATCACCGGTGACGGCATCGAGGATCCGCACGAACCGATCCGCGAACACCGCGACGGTGTCCCGGTCGAACAGCTCCGTGGCGTAGGTGAACAGCGCACGGACACCGGCGAGACCACCGTCGGTGTGGTACTGCTCGACCACAGTGAGCTGGAGGTCGAACTTGGCCTGATCGCCGCCGAGATCCAGCGCCGACACCTCGAGGCCCGGCAGGGCGAAGGTTCCCGTCTCCATGTTCTGGAACGTGAGCATCACCTGGAACAGCGGTGTGTACGCGCTCGAGCGGCGCACCCCGGCGGCGTCCACCACCTGTTCGAACGGGACGTCGGCGTTGCCGAACGCCGCAAGGTCCTTCTCGCGGGCCTGCGCCAGCAGGTCCGTGAACGGCGCACCCGGCTCGACCCGCGTGCGCAGCGCCAGGGTGTTGACGAACATGCCGATCAGGTCGTCGAGAGCGGCCTCGCCGCGACCGGCGACCGGCGTACCGACCGTGACGTCGTTCGAGCCTCCGAGCCGGGACAGCAGCACCGCCAGCGCCGCATGGAACACCATGAACGTCGTCGCACCCTGCTCGCGGGCCGTGTTCTCCACGCGCGCCACGAGATCCGCGTCGATGTCGAACTCGACGGTGGCACCGGCCATCGACGGACGGGCCGGACGTGGCCGGTCCGTCGGCAGCGCCGACAGCTCCGGAGCGCCGCGCAACTCGTCCGTCCAGTACGCGATCTGACGCGACACCACGCTGTCCGGGTCGGCCCCGGAACCGACAACCGCGCGCTGCCACAGACTGAAGTCCGCGTACTGCACGTCCAGCGGCTGCCACTGCGGCACACCACCGTCCACCCGCGCGACGTACGCGAACATCACGTCCCGGATCAGCGGACCCATCGAGAAGCCGTCTGCGCTGATGTGGTGGGCGACGAACGCGAGCACGTGCTCGGTCTCGCCCAGCGTGAACAGCGCCGCGCGGACGGGAACCTCGGCAGTGACGTCGAATCCGCGTCCGACGAACCCGACGAGGCGGTCGACGATCTCGGCCTCGGTGGCCGCCACCGGGGCGAGGTCCGGTGCCACGTCGGAGGCCGGCACCAGTACCTGCGTGGGACCTTCCGGGGTGTCCGGGTACATCGTGTGCAGCACCTCGTGCCGCGCGATCACGTCGGCCACCGCAGCCCGCAGGACAGCGATGTCCAGTGCACCGGACAGCCGCACCGCGACCGGGATGTTGTAGGCGGACGAACTCGGATCGACCTGGTTCAGAGTCCACATCCGCTGCTGCGCAAGCGACAACGGAATCCGCTCCGGGCGCGGCCCGGCGGTCAGTGCGGCCCGGGCGCCCCGACCCACGAGCGGCGTCACCCCCGCCACCACGCCGGCGACAGTGGAGTCCTCGAACACCAGGCGCACCGGCACCTGGGTGTCGAGCGCGACGCCGAGTCGGGACACCAGCTGCGTCGCGACCAGCGAGTTGCCACCCAGTTCGAAGAAGTCGTCGTCCAGGCCGGCCCGTTCCACACCGAGCACGTCCGCGAACACACCGGCCACGATCTCCTCGAGCGGCATCGTCGGCGCCCGGAAGTCGCGGGCCTCGAACACCGGCGCCGGCAGTGCCTTGCGGTCGAGCTTGCCGTTCACATTGAGCGGCAACGCCTCCAGCACCACGAACGCCGACGGCACCATGTACGACGGCAGTGTCCGCGACAGTTCGTCGCGCACCTCGTCGACGTCCAGATCGGTCACAGCCACCAGATACGCCACGAGTCGCGTGCCCGTGTGATTGTCGGTGTGAGCGGTGACCGCAGCCTCACGCACCGCCGGCATCTCCCGCAGCGCGGCTTCGATCTCGCCGAGCTCGATCCGGAAGCCGCGAACCTTCACCTGGAAGTCGGCGCGTTCCACGTACTCGAGTTCGCCCTGCGCATTCCACCGGACGATGTCACCGGTGCGGTACATGCGCTCGCCGCTGCCCCACGGGTTCGCCACGAACCGGTCGGCCGTGAGGTCGGGGCGGCCGTGGTAGCCGCGGGCCAACTGGTCGCCGGCCAGGTACAGCTCGCCGGTGACCCCGGCGGGCACCGGGCCCAGACGCGAATCCAGCACGTACACCTGGGTGTTCCACTCGGGCACACCGATCGGCACCGTGCCGGTGTCGGCGGCGGTCACCTCGTGATGGGTCACCGACACCGCGGCCTCGGTGGGTCCGTACAGGTTGTGCAGGGTCGCGGTGTTGCGGCTCCGGAACGCCTGCGCGGTGGCCGCCGGCAGCGCCTCACCGATAGCGAAGATCCGGCGCAGCGAGTCCGGCAGCCCGCCGTCGGCGGTCGTCAGCAGCATCGACAGCATCGACGGGACGACGTGCAGCGTGGTGATCTGCTCGCCGCGCAGCACGTCCAGCAGGTAGCCCGGATCCCGGTGCCCGTCGGGCGCCGCGATCACCAGGCGGCCACCGCACGTCGCCATCGACCAGAACTCCCACACCGACAGGTCGAAGGTGGCCGCGGTCTTGAGGAGCGCTGCGTCCGTGCCGTCGAGGGCGTATTCGTGCCGCATCCACCGCAACTGGTTGACGATCGCGGTGTGCGCCACGGCCACGCCCTTGGGGCGGCCCGTCGATCCGGACGTGAAGATCACGTACGCGGTGCTCTCGGGTCGCAGGGGGGCGAGCCGTTCGGTGTCGGCCACCGGCGCACCGGGGTACGCCGCGAGGTCGAGCGTGTCGATCTCGAGCACGGGCCACGAATCTGTGTCGGCGAAGCCGTCCCGCGATGTGCTCAGGACGCACACCGGCGCCGCGGCGTCCAGGACGTACCCGATGCGTTCGGCCGGCTGATCGGGGTCGACCGGCACGTACGCGCCACCGGTCTTGGCGATCGCGTACATGCCGACCAGCAGGTCCACGGACCGTCGAATCGCCAGACCCACCAACGATTCCGGACCGACACCGCGGCCGATCAGGTGTCGGGCCAGGCGGTTCACGCGGGCGTCGAACTCGGCATACGTGAGGCGCTCGTCACCGGACACCAGCGCGACCGCGTCGGGCGTCGCGGCGACCTGCGCGTCGAAGAGGTCCACCAGCGTGGCCGGCTCGGTCCGGTGTGCGGTGGCATTCCGCCCGGCCAGCAGGTGTGCCCGCTCGCCGACGTCGAGCAGGTCCACGTCGCCGACCGGCATCTCGGGCTTGACGACCAGCGCGGTGAGCAACCGGCCGAACCGATCCGCGAACGAGCGGACGGTCGGCTCGTCGAACAGGTCGGCCGCGTACGTCATGGACGCCCGCATGCCGACCGGGTCGCCGCCGCCGTCGTACCGATCCTCGATGATCAGGTGCAGGTCGAACTGCGCCACACCGGATTCCACCTCGGCTGCCTCGACCGTGAGTCCGGGCAGCTCGAGGTTGCCGCGCTCGTGGTTCTGGAACGAGAAGCCCACCTGGAACAGCGGATGACGCGCGGTGGACCGGGTCGGGTTGAGCACCTCGACCAGTCGCTCGAACGGCACGTCCGCATTCGCGAACGCCTGCAGGTCCGTCTCGCGAACCCGGCCGAGCGTGTCGGTGAAGGATCCTGTCCGGTCGACGTGCGTGCGGAACACCAGCGTGTTGACGAACATGCCGACGAGGTCGTCGAGCGCTGCCTCGCCGCGGCCGGCGATCGGGGTGCCGACGGCGATGTCATCGCTGCCGGACAGCCGCGACAGCAACACCGCGAAGGCGGAGTGCACCGCCATGAACAGCGTCGCGTTCTGCTCGCGGGCGAGGTCGCGCAGCCCGCGGTGGGTCTGTGCGTCGACCTCGAACTCGACCAGCCCGCCGCGGAACGTCTGGACCGCCGGCCGCGGGTGGTCGGTGGGCAGGTTCAGTTGATCGGGCAGGTCCGCGAGCGCCTCGCTCCAGTAGGCGAGCTGCTGCGCCGACACCGATTCCGGATCGTCCTCGTCGCCGAGGACGTCGCGCTGCCACAGCGCGTAGTCGGCGTACTGCACCGTCAGCGGCGCCCACCCGGGAGCCCGACCGGCGACGCGCGACGCGTACGCCGTCATGATGTCGCGGGTCAGCGGGGCGAGGGACACACCGTCCGCGCTGATGTGGTGGACCACCATGCCGAGCACGAACTCGCCGGCGCCCACGCGGTACAACTCCACCCGGATGGGGACGTCCGCCGTGACGTCGAAGCGCGTCCCGGCGAGTGCCCGCAGCCGATCGGCCACCTCGGCCGGATCGACGTCGATCGGCGTCATCTCGAGCACGACGCGGTCGGCCGACAGGATCACCTGCTGCGGGCCGTCGTCAGTGGACGGGAAGACCGTGCGCAGCGACTCGTGCCGCGCCGTGACGTCGGCGACGGCCCGCTCGAGGGCGACCACGTCGAGGTCGCCGGACAACCGCAGGGCCATCGGGATGTTGTAGGCGGTCGACTCGGTGTCGAAGCGGTTGAGGAACCACATCCGCTGCTGCGCGAGCGACAGCGGAATCCGGTCCGGCCGGGGACGGGCCACCAGTGCCCGGCGGTCGTCGCCCGACTGTTCCGACAGCCGCGCCGCGAGCGCCTCGACCGTGGACGCCTCGAACAGCTCCCGCACGGGAACGCGCGAGTCGAGCGCGGCGCCCAGACGCGACACCACCTGCGTCGCGAGCAGCGAGTTGCCGCCGAGGGCGAAGAAGTCGTCGTCCAGACCGGCACGCCCGAGGTCCAGGACCTCGGCGAAGACTCCGGCGACGATCTCCTGGATCGGAGTGGTCGGTGCGCGGAACTCGCGGGCCTCGAACACCGGTTCCGGCAACGCCTTCCGATCCAGCTTTCCGGAGGCTCCCAACGGCAACTCGTCGAGGAACACGAACGTCGACGGCACCATGTACGACGCCAGCGATGTCGCGAGCGCAACCTTGACGGTGCCGGAGTCGACGGTTGCACCCGGCGCCGGAACGACGTAGGCCACCAGTTGGTCCGACTTCACCAGGACCACCGACTGTGCGATCGACTCCTGCGCGAGGAGTGCGGTCTCGATCTCGCCCAGCTCGATTCGAAGACCACGCAGCTTCACCTGGAAGTCGGTGCGGCCCAGGTACTCCAGCTCGCCTCCGGCGGTCCACTTCACGAGGTCGCCCGTGCGGTACATCCGTTCGCCGTGGTCGGAGAACGGGTTCGCCACGAACCGGTCCGCTGTCAGATCGCTGCGCCCGAAGTAGCCGCGCGCCAACTGTGCACCCGCCAGATACAGCTCACCCGCGACACCCGCCGGCACCGGGTTCAGTCGACCGTCGAGGACGAACGCGCGGCTGTTCCAGACCGGACCGCCCATCGGGACGCTCGCGCCGACGACACCGGCCACCGGACGCGCCGTCGCGTGCACCGCGAACTCGGTGGGCCCGTACAGGTTGTGCAGTTCGGCGCCGTTGACTCGAGCGAATGCGGCCGCCGCCGCGGTCGGGAACGCCTCGCCCGCGACCAGCACGGTGCGCAGCGAACCGCACTCCCCCGACGCCAGTTCCGCGGTGAACGCCGACAGCATCGACGGCACGAAGGAGGTCGCCGTGACCGCCTGCTCCTCGATCACCTGCTTCAGGTAGCCCGGGTCCCGATGCCCGTCGGGGGCGGCGATCACCAGGCGAGCGCCGACCGCCAGGGTGCCGAACAGCTCCCACAGCGACACGTCGAACGTGAACGGGGTCTTCTGCAACACCACATCGTCGGCCGACAGTCCGTACTCCGAGACCAGCCACCGCACCTGGTTGACGATCGCGCCGTGCCCGACGGCGACGCCCTTCGGACGCCCCGTCGAACCGGACGTGAAGATCACGTACGCGGCGTTCTCGGCCCGCAACGGACGCACGCGCTCGCCGTCGCGCACGGGCGCATCCGAGAGGCCGGACACGTCCAGGGTGTCGAGGTCGACCGCCCGCGCCGACGTCGGCAGGTCCGCTGCATCGCGCGAGGTGGTCAGGACCAGAACAGGATTCGCGGTGTCGAGGATGTACCCGTTGCGCTCGGCCGGCTGATCCGGATCCACCGGGACGTACCCGCCACCGGCGCTCAGCACGGCGTACATGCCCACCAGCAGATCCGGCGAACGCCGCATCCCGAGGCCGACGAACGTGTCCGGGCCCACCCCCTGCGCGATCAGCGCCCGCGCCACCCGATTCACCCGAGCCGCGAACTCGCCGTAGCTCAGCGACTGCCCCTCGAACACCAGGGCCGTCGCATCGGGGGTCCGTGCGGCCTGCTCCTCGAACAGCTCGACCAGCGTGGATCCCTCGACACCGTGGCCGGTGTCGTTCCAGTTCTCCAGTACCAGTGCGCGTTCCGAGTCGTCCAGCAGATCCACGTCACCGACGCGCGTGGACGCATCAGTGGTCACCGATTCCAGGATCCGGAGGAAGCGCTCACCGAACGTGCGCATCGACGGCTCGTCGAACAGGTCGGTCGCGTACGTGAGTTCGACGGCGAGACCGTTCTCGGCGGGCTCGACCGTCACCTGCAGGTCGAACTTGGCGACCGCGACGTCGAAGTCGACGCCGGCAACGCTCAGCCCCGGGAGTTCGAGAGACGCGCGGTCCAGGTTCTGGAACGCCAGCATCACCTGGAACAGCGGGTGCCGGGCCTGCGACCGCTCCGGGTCGAGGATCTCCACCAACCGCTCGAACGGCACGTCGGCGTTCCCGAACGCGTCGAGGTCCGCCGCCCGAACTGCCGCGAGGAGTTCGGCGAACGACTGCCCGCCGTCGACCTCGGTGCGCAGCACGAGGCTGTTGACGAACATGCCGATCACGTCGTCGAGTGCCTGCTCGCCACGACCGGCGACCGGGGTGCCGATCGCGATGTCGGAGGTGCCGCTGAGCCGTGCCAGCAGCACCGACAGTGCCGCGTGCACGACCATGAACGGGGTGGCACCGTGTGCGCGGGCGACGGACTCGATCGCACCGTTCAGGTCTGCGCCGACCGAGAAGCGGTACGACGCACCATGATTGGTTGCCACCGCGGGTCGCGGACGATCCGCCGGCAGATCCAGCTGCGCCGGAAGCCCGGACAGCACGGACGTCCAGTAGTCGACCTGGCTGGAGATCACGGACTGCGGATCGTCCTCCGAGCCGAGCACCTCACGCTGCCACAGGGCGTAGTCCGCGTACTGCACCGCGAGCGGAGCCCATCCCGGGGCGACGCCGGCCGAACGGGCCGCATACGCGGTCATCACATCGCGCGCCAACGGGACCATCGAGAACCCGTCCGACGCGATGTGGTGCGCGACGAGCACCAGCACGTGTTCGGAGGGCGACAGTTCGAACAGCCGGGCGCGCACGGGAAGTTCGGTCGACAGATCGAAACCGGCGCCCGCCAGCGCGGCAATACCCGGGACCAGGCTCTCCGCGTCGACCCGCTCGACATCGAGGTCCACGACTGCCCGGTCCACGGGAACGATCGACTGGTAGCCCACTCCGCCGTTGTCCGGGAACACCGTGCGCAGCGACTCGTGTCGGGCAAGAACGTCACCGAACGCGGCCCGCAACGCCGACACGTCGAGTGTGCCGGTCAGTCGGATCGCCACGGGGACGTTGTTGACGGCCGACTCCGGTTCGAACCGATTGAGGAACCACATCCGCTGCTGTGCCAGCGACAGCGGAATCCGATCGGGCCGTGGGCCGGCCGTCAGAGCCTTCCGGCCACCGACGCCGGCCAGATCGGCCAACCGTGCCGACAGTTCCTCGACCGTGGACACCTCGAACAGCACGCGGACCGGCACCTGGGTGTCCAGCGCCGCACCCAGCCGCGACACCACCTGCGTCGCGATCAGCGAGTTGCCGCCGAGCGCGAAGAAGTCGTCGTCGCGACCGACGCGGTCGGCGCCGAGCACGTCGGCGAACACACCCGCGACGATCTCCTCCACCGGCGTGGCCGGCGCCCGGAACTCCGCCGCCGCCACCACCGGCTCCGGCAGGGCCCGGCGATCGAGCTTGCCGGACGCGCCCAGCGGCAACGCATCCAACGTCACGAACACCGCGGGCACCATGTACGACGCCAGCGACGTCGACAACGCGGCCTTGATGTTCACGGCGTCGATGGCGGCCCCGGCCGACGGGACCACGTACGCGACGAGCTGATCCGATTTCACCAGCACCGCGGCCTGCGCGATCTCGGGCCGATCGAGCAGCACGCTCTCGATCTCGCCGAGCTCGATCCGCAGGCCACGCAGCTTGACCTGGAAGTCGCTGCGGCCCAGGTATTCGAGCTCGCCGTCGGCAGTCCAGCGCACCAGGTCGCCGGTGCGATACATCCGCGCACCGGTGTCGACGAACGGGTTCGCCACGAACCGCTCCGCCGACAGGTCGGCCCGACCGAAGTAGCCGCGCGCCACCTGTGCGCCCGACAGATACAACTCGCCCGCGACACCGACCGGCACCGGCCGGAAGCGTCCGTCGAGCACGAATGCCCGCGTGTTCCACACCGGTGCACCGATCGGCACCGACACCTCGTCCCCAGCCACGTCGTGGCTGGTCGCCTGCACCGCGACCTCGGTGGGCCCGTACAGGTTGTGCACCGACGCACCGCTGACCTGCGACAGCCGCGCCACCAACACCGGCGTCAGGGCCTCGCCACCACAGAACACCCGCGACAACGTGGCCGCGTCGCCGAGATGATCGAGCACCGCGCCGAGCACCGACGGCACGAACTGCGCCACCGTCACCGACTCGTCGACCAGTACCCGTGCGAGGGCCTCCGGATCGCGGTGGTCGTCGCGACCCGCAACCACGACGGACGCACCGACCTGCAACGGCCAGAACAACTCCCACACCGATGCGTCGAAGGTGAACACCGTCTTCAGCAGCACCCGATCGGACCCGCCGAGACCGTAGGCACCCTGCATCCAGCAGAGCTGGTTGACGACCGAACCGTGCGAGACCGCCACGCCCTTCGGCCGACCCGTCGAACCCGACGTGAAGATCACGTACGCCACGTTCTCCGAACGCAGCGGAGCGATCCGGTCCGCGTCGGTGACGGGCGCGCCCGAGAACCCGGACACATCCACGGTGTCGAGATCCAGCACGCGGTCGACCGGGGGCAGATCGCGGGCGTCACCCGACGTGGTCAGCACCAGAACGGGATTCGCCGTCTCCAGCACATACCGATTCCGCTCGACCGGCTGATCCGGATCCACCGGCACGTACCCGCCGCCGGCAGCCGACACCGCGTACACGGCCACCAACTGCTCCACCGAACGACCCATCGCCACCGCAACCAGCGACTCGGGGCCCACGCCCTCCGACACCAGCAGCCGTGCCAGACGATTCACCCGGACCGCGAACTCGCCGTAGGACAGCGACTCGCCCGCGGACAGGACAGCCGGAGCATCCGGCGTCGCCGCCGCCTGCGCATCGAACAATCCGACGAGCGTCGAACCGTCGACCGCCCGGTCCGTGTCGTTCCAGTCCTCGACGATCAGGGTTCGCTCGGCGTCGTCGAGGATCTCGAGGTCACCGACGAGGATCGACTCGTCCGCACTCACGGACTCCAGGAGCCGCTCGAACCGCTCCCCGAACGCGCGCATCGACGAGGCGTCGAACAGATCCGTCGCGTACGTGATCTCGACCGCCATGCCGGCAGCGGAACCGTCGTGTTCGATCGACTCGGACAGCGTGACCTGCATGTCGAACTTCGAGAAGACCTCGTCGAACTCGACCGCCGATACCGACAGCCCCTGCAGTTCGAGGGTGGTCTGCCCCAGGTTCTGGAAGGCCAGCATCACCTGGAAGAGCGGGTTGCGCGACTGGGATCGAACCGGCGAGAGCACATCGACCAACCGCTCGAACGGAACGTCCGCGTGCGCGAAGGCCCCGAGGTCGCCCTCGCGGGTGCGCCCCAGCAGGTCCGCGAAGGACTCCGCGCCCTGGACATCCGATCGCAGCACGAGCGTGTTGACGAACATTCCGACGACGTCGTCGAGCGCCGCTTCGCCACGACCCGCGACCGGCGTGCCGACCGCGACGTCCGAGGTGGCGGCCAGCCGCGCCAACAGCACCGACAGCGCCGCGTGCACGACCATGAACAGCGTCGCGTTCTGCCGGTGCGCGAGTTCCGTCAGCGCCTGATGCAGCTCCGGAGTGATCTGGAACCGATGTGCCGCACCCCGATTCGACGCAACCGCGGGCCGCGGCCGGTCGGTGGGCAGCTCCAGCTGGTCGGGCAGATCCGCCAGCACGGACGTCCAGTAGCCGATCTGCTGGGCCGCGACCGATTCCGGATCGTCCTCCGATCCCAGGACGTCCTGCTGCCACAGGCTGTAGTCCGCGTACTGGACCGCCAGTCGCGGCCATCCGGGTGCGAATCCCCCGCTGCGGGCCGCGTACGCCGTCATGATGTCGCGCGTCAGCGGTCCCATCGAGAAGCCGTCCGCCGCGATGTGGTGGACCACCAGGACGAGGACGTGCTCGGTGGGCCGCACCTCGTACAACCGCGCCACGAGCGGCACCTCACGGGTGACGTCGAACGCGGTGGCCGCCAGCGCCGGCAGCTCGGCCGCCAGCTGTTCCGGCGAGACCGTGATGGGTTCGACCGCGATGTCGACGCGCTCGATCGGCAGAATCACCTGACGCCCGGTGCCGTCCACCTCGGGGTAGACCGTGCGCAGCACTTCGTGCCGGGAGACCACGTCGGTGATCGCGGCCTGCATGGCCCGACGGTCGAGCAGCCCGGACAGCCGGACCGCGACCGGAATGTTGTTCGCGGCCGATGCACCGTCGAATCGGTTGAGGAACCACATCCGCTGCTGCGCGGGCGAGAGCGGAATCCGTTCCGGCCGAGGGCCGGCCGTGAGGGCCTTGCGTCCGCCCGTGCCGGAGAGCTGCTCGATCCGCGCTGCCAGGGCAACCACGCTCGACGCCTCGAACAGCACCCGCACCGGCACCTTCGCGTCCAGGGCCTCGCCGAGACGCGCCACCGCCCGGGTGGCGATCAGCGAGTTTCCGCCCAGCTCGAAGAAGTCGTCGTCGCGTCCCACCCGTCCGACACCGAGCAGCTCGGCGAAGACGTCGGCGACGATCTCCTCGATCGGCGTCGTGGGGGCGCGGAACTCGCGGGCCTCGAACTCGGGCTCCGGCAGCGCCTGACGGTTGAGCTTGCCGCTCGCGCTCATCGGCAGTTCGTCGAGCACGACGACCGCGGCCGGAACCATGTACGACGGCAACGCGCGCCCGACGGCCTCCTTGACCTCGGCGGCATCGATCGATACGCCCGACGCCGCAACGAGATACGCGACCAGCTGGTCATGTCTGACGACCACCACGGCCTGGGCGACCGCGTCCAGCCCCAACAGGACGGCCTCGATCTCACCGAGTTCGATGCGGAAGCCGCGCAGCTTGACCTGGTCGTCGGCGCGGCCGACGTACTCGATCACCCGGTCCGCACCCGTCCGCACGACGTCACCGGTGCGGTACAGGCGAGATCCGGGCGCCCCGAACGGATTCGCGACGAATCGCTCGGCGGTCAGTCCCGCCCGCTCGTGGTAGCCACGGGCCAGACCGGGACCCTCGAGATACAGGTCGCCCACGACACCGGCCGGGACCGGACGCAGCCGCGTGTCCAGGACATAGGTGTTCGCGCCGCGGATCGCGCGTCCGATCGTGACCGGCGTACCCGGCACCAGCGCGTCCGAGATGTTGGACGCGACGGTGGCCTCGGTGGGGCCGTACGCGTTGAACATCCGGCGCCCACCGGTGGCCCAGCGCGCGACCAGGTCGGTCGAGCACGCCTCGCCGCCGACCACGACGACGCGCAGTGCGGCCAGGCCCGCCGGATCGGCCGACGCCAGCGCGGCGGGCGTGACGAATGCGTGCGTGACCTTCTGTGCCGCCAGCAGTTCCGTCAGTTCGAGGCCACCGTAGACCGACGTCGGCGCGATCACCATCGTCGCGGCCGCACCGACGGCCATGAGCAGTTCGAGAATGGACGCGTCGAAACTGGGCGACGCGAAGTGCAGCGTCCGGGAGTCCTGCGCCAGCCCGTACCGGGCCACCTGCTCCTCGGCGAAGGCGGCGAGGCCGGTGTGCGTGACGACGACGCCCTTCGGGACGCCCGTGGATCCCGACGTGTAGATCAGATACGCGGGGTGGCGCGTCTCGAGCCGGCGCACCCGATCCGAGTCCGACAGTGCGGCGGCCGATTGGCGGTCGACGGCCGCGGATACCGCCGCGTCGTCGAGCACCAACCACGGGATGCCTTCCGGCAGGCCCGCCGCGTGCTCGGCCACGGTGACGCCCAGGAGCGCACCGGAGTCCGAAACCATGTGCGCGACGCGATCACCGGGATAGGTCGGGTCGACCGGGACGAATGCCGCACCGGACTTCGCCACGGCCCACACCGCGGTCACCGACTCGATGGACCGGGTCAGCGCGACGGCGATGACATCCTCGGGTCCGGCGCCCCGCGAGACCAGCAGGCGGGCCAGGCGGGACGACCGCTCGTCGAGCTCGCGGTAGCTGATCTCCTCTGCGCCCGAGACGAGGGCGATCGCCGACGGATCCGCCGCCGCGGCCGCGGCCATCAGGTCCGCCAACGGGAGCTGCTCGGGTGCCGCGGGGCCGGCGGGGAGTGTCAGCTGCGCGATCTCGGTAGGGCTGAGCAGATCGATGTCACCGACGACCGCTTCGGGCTCCGCGACGATCTCCTGCAGCACCCGGACGAAACGAGTGGTGAACGTCCGCACCGTCGACTCGTCGAACAGGTCTGTCGCATAGGTGAATTCACCGGCCATGCCCTCGGCGACACCGTCGTTCCCGATGGATTCCCGGAAGGTGAATTGCAGGTCAAACTTCGCAACCTCGGCGTCGAGGTCCAGCTTGTCGATCGTCAGCCCGTGCAGGTCGAGGTGTGTCGCACCCAGATTCTCGAACGACAGCATCACCTGGACCAGCGGATGCCGGGCGGTCGACCGTGCCGGGTTGAGTACGTCCACGAGCCGCTCGAACGGGATGTCCGAGTGCGCGAAGGCGCCGAGTGCGACGTCGCGTGCGTGGCCCAGGACGTCGACGAATCGTGCACCCGGATCGATCTCGGTCCGCAGCACCAGGGTGTTGACGAACATGCCGACGAGATCGTCGAGCGCCTGCTCGCCGCGGCCGGCGACCGGTGTCCCCATCGCGACGTCCGACGTTCCGGCGAGCCGCGACAGCAGCACCGACAGCGCGGCGTGCACGACCATGAACAGGGATGCGTTGTGGGCGTGTGCCAGGTCGACGAGCGCGCGGTGGATCTCCGGGGACACATCGAACTGGACCCGTGCGCCGCGGAACGACTGCTGGGCAGGTCGCGGACGGTCGGCAGGCAGGTCGAGCTGATCGGCCAGCCCGTCGAGCTGCCCGATCCAGTACTTGGCCTGAGTCGAGATCACCGAACGCGGGTCGTCCTCGGAGCCGAGGATTTCCCGCTGCCACAGCGCGTAGTCCGCGTACTGCACGGGCAGCTGGGGCCAGGTGGGCTGATCCCACTGGGTCCGGGCCGCGTACGCCGCCATGATGTCGCGGGCCATGGGACCCATCGACCAGCCGTCCGCACTGATGTGGTGCGCCACGATCACGAGCACGTGCTCGGTCGGGTCGATGCGGAAGAGGCCGGCCCGAACCGGGGACTCGGTCGTCACGTCGAAGCCGCGGGCGGCCAGCGCCAGCGCCGCGCGCTGCAGCCCCTCCCGGGACACGTCCTCGGGGGTCAGGTTCGGCACGGTACGAACCGCGTCGACCACCACCTGGTGGGGTCCTTCCGGCGAGTCCGGGAAGATCGTGCGCAACGATTCGTGTCGGTCCAGGACGTCCACGACCGCAACCTGGAGGCCGCTGACGTCGAGGGCGCCGGTCAAGCGGAGTCCGAAAGCCAGGTTGTACGTGGGTGATTCGGGGTCGAGCCGGTTGAGGAACCACATGCGCTGCTGCGCGAGCGAGAGCGGCACGCGGTCCGGGCGGGGGGCGGCGACGAGGGCCTTGCGGGCACCGGCACCAGCATGCTGCTCGACCCGGGCGGCCAGCGCGGCCACCGTGGAGACCTCGAACAGGACGCGGACGGGAACCCGCGTGTCCAGCAGCGCACCCAACCGCGACATCACCTGGGTCGCGATCAGCGAGTTACCGCCGAGCGCGAAGAAATCGTCGTCGAGTCCGACCCGGTCCACACCGAGGACGTCGGCGAACACGTCGGCGACGATCTCCTCGATCGGCGTCGTCGGTGCCCGGAACTCTCGCGCCTCGAACACCGGGGCGGGCAACGCGGCGCGGTCCAGTTTGCCGACCGGCGTCAGGGGCACCTCGTCGAGCACGATGATCGATGCGGGCGCCATGTACGACGGCAGCAGCGCCGCAACGTGATCCGACACCGAGTCGACATCGACACCGTCGGTTGCCGAGATGTACGAGACGAGCGCGACCTGGTCCGACGGCAGGCGGTGGCCGATCGTCGCAGCGAACGAGACGTCGGGGTGACTGGTGAGGGCAGCGTCGATCTCGCCGAGTTCGATCCGGAAACCGCGCACCTTCACCTGGAAGTCCGAGCGGCCGACGTACTCGATGGCGTACTGCGACGCATCCCCCGTCGCTTCGCTCGCGCGCGCCGTCCAGCGGACGACGTCGCCGGTGCGGTACATGCGTTCACCGGCGCCACCGAACGGGCTCGCGACGAACCGATCCGCGGACAGCCCCGGCCGGTCGTGGTAGCCACGGGCGAGAGCACCACCCGTCAGATACAGCTCACCTGCCACACCCACCGGGACGGGTCGCAGTCGCGCGTCGAGGATCAGTGCGCCGACACCGGGGACGGGTCCACCGATGGTGATCGGCCGGCCCGGGAACAGCTCGGCACGGGTCGACACGATGGTGGTCTCGGTGGGGCCGTACGCGTTGAAGAACTGGCGTCCGGGGGCCCAGCGGTCCACCAACTGGGTCGTGGAGGCGTCGCCGCCGACCGAGACCACCCGCAGGTCGTCGAGATCGCGCGGATTCACGGAACCGAGCACCGCGGGCGTGATGATCGCGTGCGTCACCCGAGCTTCGGAGAGCAGCGAGTGCAGTTCCGTGCCACCGATGATCGTCGGCGGCACGACCACGATCTCGGCGCCCGCGGACGCCGCGAGGGTCCACTCGAGCACCGACGGGTCGAAGCTCGGCGAACAGATGTGGAGCACCCGGTCGGCGGGGCCGACGCGGTACAACTCGCGAGTGCGGTCCACGAGACCCGACAGGCCCCGATGGGTGACCGCGACGCCCTTGGGGCGTCCGGTCGATCCGGACGTGTAGATCACGTACGCGACGTGGTCGAGGTGCAGCGGTGCCGTCCGCTCGGCGTCGCGCATCGGCGCGGCGCCGAGGTCCTGCGCCTGCGACTCGAGGACGTCGAGGGCGTGCCACGCCGTCTCCCGCGGGAGGTCCGCCAGGTCGGCGCCGGACGTGATGCCCAGCAGCGCTCCCGAGTCGGACAGCATGTGTGCGATCCGGTCGACCGGATAGGTCGGATCGACCGGGACGTAGGCCGCTCCGGTCTTGGCCACCGCCCAGACGCAGAGCACCATTTCCCACGATCGCGGGAATCCCAGAGCCACAACCGATTCCGGACCGACGCCGGCCGCGACAAGACGACGCGCGAGACGACTCGACCGCTCGTCGATCTCCCGATAGGTCAGCACGGTCCCCTCGCAGCCGACCGCAGGCGCATCCGGGTGCGATGCCACGGCGCCGGTGAGGATCTCCGCCAGGAGGCACTCGCGTCCGACCGGACCGCCGTGCACCGCGGTCAACGTGTCGATCTCGCCGACGCCGAGGATCTCGACGTCGCCCACCGGAACCGAGGCGTCCTCCACGATCGCGTCGAGGATACGGACGAAGCGCTGGGCGAAGGATGCGATCGTCGACGCGTCGAACAGGTCCGTCGCGTACTCGAAGACTCCCGCGACCGCCGCGGGGGCACCGGAGTCGTCGTAGTTCTGCGAGATCTGCAGCTGCAGATCGAACTTCGCGATGGGAACATCCAACTCGGCAGCACTGGCTCGCACACCCGCGAAGCTGAGGTCTCGCACGCCGGTCACCTCGGCCGACAGCATCGCCTGGAACAGCGGGTGCCGCGCCGGCGAGCGGGTCGGCTCGAGCGCCTGCACCAGCCACTCGAACGGGACGTCCGCGTTGCCGTACGCCTCGAGGTCGGATTCCTTGACTGCCACCAGCAGATCCGCGAACGACAGCGCCGGATCGACCTGGGTCCGCAGCACGAGGGTGTTGACGAACATGCCGATCAGGCCGTCCAGAGCCTCGTCACCGCGACCGGCGACGGGGGTGCCGACCGCGATGTCCGACGTGCCGCTCAGCCGCGACAGCAGGACGGCGTACGCGGCGTGCACCACCATGAACAGGGTCGCGCCGTGCTCGCGTGCGATGTCGAGCAAGCGCGAGTGGGTCTCGGCGGGGATGTCGAAGCGGAGTTTGGCGCCCGCATTGGAGGCCACCGCGGGACGGGGCCGGTCGGCCGGGAGATGAAGCTGGTCCGGCAGCCCGGCGAGCGCACGGGTCCAGTACGAGAGCTGCCGACCCGCAAGCGAGTTCGTGTCGGTCTCCGACCCGAGCATCTCGTGCTGCCACACCGCGTAGTCGGCGTACTGGATCGGCAGCGCGGCCCACTGCGGGGCCGAACCCTCGGCCCGCGCGGCATAGGCGATCATGAGGTCACCGGCGAGCGGGCCGAACGACGACCCGTCCGCGGCGATGTGGTGGAGCACCATCGCGACCACGAACTCGGTGTCCGACAGCTGCAGCAGCTCGATGCGGAACGGCGGCTCGGTGGTCACGTCGAAGCCACGGGAGGCCAGACGGAGCAACGTCGCTTCGAGCTCCCCCTCGGTGATCACGACGGGCTCGAGCGCCCGGACCACCTCACCGGCAGGCAGGATCACCTGACGGGCACCGCCGTCGACCTCCGGGTAGACCGTGCGCAGCGACTCGTGCCGCTCGACCACGTCCGCGAAGGCTGCCGAGAATGCCTGCGGGTCGACCGATCCGGACAGTCGCACCGCGAACGGCAGGTTGTACACCGCAGTGGTGGCGTCGAACCGGTTGAGGAACCACATCCGCTGCTGCGCGAGGGACAGCGGGATCTGCTCGGGCCGCGTCACCGCCCCCAGCACCGGTGTACCGGCGGATCGGGACACCGTCGCGCCGGCGCGAGCGGCGAGCGCCGCGACCGTCGACGCCTCGAACAGTTCCCGCACTCCGAGCTGGACGCCCAGCGCGGCACCCACCCGCGTCACGACCTGGGTCGCGACGAGCGAGTTGCCGCCGAGATCGAAGAAGTCGTCGTCGAGACCGACCTTCTCGATGCCGAGCACCTCGGAATACACCGCGGCAACGGTCTTCTCGGAGTCGGTGCGCGGGGACCGGAACTCCTTGCTACTCAGGAACATCGGTTCCGGAAGCGCCTTGCGATCGAGCTTGCCGCTGGTGTTGAGCGGGAACGCGTCGAGCACCGTCACCGACGCCGGCACCATGTAAGCGGGCAGCGAGCGGCCCGCGAACTCGGCCAGATCCGTCGGGACGATCGAGCACCCGCGAGCGGGGACGACGTAGGCGACCAGCTGGTCGCCGGTCGCCGTCGCCACCACGAGGACCACGGTCTGCGAGACGTCGTCGTGCGCCAGCAGGACCGTCTCGATCTCGCCGAGCTCGATGCGCTGGCCGCGGAACTTCACCTGGAAATCGGTGCGACCGATGTAATCCAGCGTGCCGTCCGCACGCCACCGCACCAGGTCACCGGTGCGGTACATGCGCTCGCCTGCGACGCCGATGCCGTCGACGCCGCCGAACGGATTGGCGACGAAGCGGTCCGACGTGATGTCGGGGCGGCCGACGTAGCCGCGAGCGAGCTGGTCACCGGCGAGGTAGAGCTCGCCCGGCTGACCGATCGGGGCCGGTCGCAGCCGGTGGTCGAGCACGTAGGCCCGGGTGTTCCATTCGGCCAGACCGATCGGGACACTCACCACGTCCTGCGGGCCGGACTCGTAGTAGGTGACCGACACGGCCGCCTCGGTGGGGCCGTACAGGTTGTGCAGCCCGGCGCCGCACAGTTCCCGGAACTCGGCCGCGGTCTCGGGCGGCAGCGCCTCGCCGATGACGAACACGTCGCGCAGCGAATCACACGTTCCGGCAGGGGCGTTGGCGACGAACACCGTCAGCATCGACGGCACGAAGTCCGTCACGGTGACCGAGTGCTCGGCGATCTTGTTCGCGACGTACACCGGATCGCGGTGACCGTCCGGAGTGGCGACGACCATCGACGCGCCGACACGCAACGGCATGAAGAAGCCCCACAGCGACACGTCGAACGTGGTGGCGGTCTTCTGCAGGTAGACGTCGGTTTCGGCCATCGGATACTCGTGGAGCATCCATTCGAGCTGGTTGTCGATCGCGCCGTGCGACACCGCGACACCCTTGGGGCGTCCCGTCGAGCCGGACGTGTAGATCACGTACGCCGTGTTGTCCGGACGCAACGGAGCCAGCCGGTCCGCGTCCGTCACCGGCCGGGTGTCGAGCGTGTCGAGATCGAGCGAGTCGATCTCGACCGTGACAGTGCCCGGCGGCAGTTCCACGCGGTCCCGCGCGGTGGTCAGCACCGCCGCCGGTCGCGCCGATTCGAGGATGTAGGAGGTGCGGTCCACCGGGTGGTCGGGATCGATCGGAACCCAGGCACCACCGGCCTTCACGATCGCGTACAGACCGACGATGAGATCCAGCGAGCGCCGGATAGACAGGCCCACAAGCGATTCCGGACCCACCCCCATGTCGATCAGGATGCGGGCGAGTCCGTTGACGCGAGCGTCGAGTTCGGCGTAGGTCAGCGACCGACCCTCGTACACGAGGGCCGTCGCGCCGGGTGTTCGGGCGACCTGCTCGTCGAACGCCTCGGCGAGATCGCGTGTCCGGAAGCTGTGTTCGGTCCGGACCCAGTCGCCCAGAACGGTTCGGCGTTCCAGTTCGGTGCCGAGCGGAATGCCCCACACCGGCCGGTCCGACGCCGAACCGACGTAGCGGTCGAGGAACTCGACGAACCGCTCGTGGTTGCGGCGCGATTCCTCGTCTCCGTACAGATTGGGGTTGGACTCGAAGTCCACGTGGGTCCTGGTGCCGGCGACGCTCTGGTACAGATTGACGCCGAGGTCCTCGATGAGGCCGGTCGACAGGATGTTGAGTTCGCCCACCATGTCGCCGAACCGCAGTTCCGTGTGGAACATCATGATGTTGACCCACGGACCGAAGAACGACGCCTGTCCGGCGGAACCGCTGACGTCGCGCCGGATGTCCTCGTGGCGGTAGCGCTGGTGCCGCAAGGCTCCGGAAACCTCGGTGGCGACGCGGGCCAGCAGCTCCGAGACGGTGGTGTCGGCGGACACCGTCAGACGCAGCGGAACCACGTTGGACGCCATCCCGCCGGAGCGGCGCAGGACCGCGTTGGTACGGCCCGTCACCGGCAGACTGAGGACGACGTCCTCGCGTCCGGTCATGTGCGCGAGGTACGCCGCGAAGGCCGCGATCACCACCGTCGCGATCGTGGTGTCCTCGCGGCCCAGGAACGCCTCCATGCGCGCCGCGGCGCCGTCCGACAGCGCAGCGCTGTCGATTCGGCTCAGCGGCGCGGGCGGAGCCGAGCGGCCGGCCAGGCTGGTCGACTCCCCGACACCCGACAGCCGTTCGAGCCAGTACTCGCGGTCCGAGGCGAAACGCGTCGACGCCCGGTACGTGCGGTCGGCGTCGTACACCTTCTCCAGCGGGGACGACAGGTTCGCCGACGGCTCCGCGCCCTCGGCGAACGCCGTATAGAGCTCGGCGACCCGATTGACGAAGGTGGTGGCGCCGAACCCGTCCAGGACGACGTGGTGGGCGCGGTTGTACCAGAAGTAGACGTCGTCCTCGATCCGCAGGACCGCCGCGACGACGAGCCGATCTCGCAGGAGGTCGACGGGTGCGCTGTAGTCGGACCGCATCCACTCCAGCGCCGCGGCGCGCGGATCGGCCTCCGCCCGCAGATCGACGTACTCGGGGGAATCGTCGAGGGTCGGGTCGACCACCTGATACGGCTGCGCGTCGATCTCCAGGAGCCGGACGTAACCGGATCCGGTCTCCCCTGCCGCTCGGGCACTGGCCCGGTGCAGGAGGTCGATATCGAAGTCGCCGCGTAGTTCGACGTACTGGGCGATGTTCGCGGGCACAGACGGATCGACATGCTGCGCGAACCACATGCCGAGCTGTGCCTGAGACAGCGGAAAGGGCTCACCGTCGGAGCCGTTCCCGATCGAGCCGCCACCCTCTAGTCCACCGACGCCTAGCGAGTTCAAACCCAGAGCCTCTCTTCCACCATCACGCGCCCCCGTCCGCACGCCGCCGGAGCGACGAGCGAACGGACACCGAGTACACAACTGCCCAACCGAGCCCGACACAGGACCGGAACGATCTGCCGGCACGGCACGCACTCGGGTGTATATCTGCTGATCGGACCTGGTTCGTTACAGCAGGGAAGCACCGGCGGACGCCGGTCACCGAGTTGAGGGAGAGACGGCCAACCACCTGGATGGTGCTCGATCACACTCGCAGCGCCCCGGTCCATCCGAGGGGGTCACGTGCGGCGGTCGACCACCGAAATTCCTGGGTTGAGCACTCGGATGAACTTACAGGCTCACCCCTCCACAACGCATTTCCGGACGCCCGTTCGCACCGTCACCCGGTGACGTCGAGCGCGGCGATCACCCGGGTCGGGCGGACTCGCACCACGAGTTCGCCGGGCACACCGTTGCGCCGCCCGAACTCCTCGGCTCGATCGGCGCCCATGTACCGCCGGCCGACATCGGTCGCGACACGCAGCAGCTCGTCGGGATCCGTCGACAGGACGGCGTCACCCTGGATCTGCACAAAGGCGTACGGCGGCTCCTCGAGGTCGACGCACAACACCACCCGGGGATCGCGGGCGAGGTACCGGCCCTTGGCCGTGTCCGCGCCCGTGTTGAACACCACCTCGTCGCCGTCCAACACGAACCAGACCGGGGCGACGAGAGGTCGACCGTCTCCGGAGAGATAGCCCAGTTTGCCGGTCCGAGTTCCGTGTGTGAGAAATTCCCGGACCTTCGCGTCACGCAGAGTGCTCACAGACCGCACAGTACGCGAGTTGCCGCGGAGGTGCCGGGCTCGACGGAATCTGTCAGGACAGAACTTCGACGAGCGTCGTCGCCGAATCGCCCACCATGTACTTCTCGATTCCGTCCAGGTGTTTGCGCCAGAAGTCCTGGGCCGCGATCGCATCGCCGCGGCGCAGATGATCCAGCAGTTTGGTGTAGGCGCGCTGCGCGGCACGAGCAGCCGGCTGCTCGTGCTCGTTCCCGTGCGCGGCGATGAACAGCGCGTTGTGGGCCTCGATGATGTGGACGAGCATGCCGGCGAGCACCGCGAGGGTCTCGTTGCCGGCCAGATCCACCAGGCTCTGGTGCAACTGCACGTCGTGGTGCGCGAAGCCGGCGGCGTCGTCCACCAGTTGCGCCCCCTCCGCGATCATCGCGGCGAGACGGTCGAGCGCCTCCGCGTGGCCGGGACCGGCGAGGACACCGACAGCTGACACCTCGAGCGAGGCCCGGGCCCGGTAGACGTCCACCAGCGGTGTCCCCTGGTACTGCAGCAGCAGACCCGTGTAGCGCGCGGCGACCGACGCGTCCGGGGCCATGACCCGGGCACCGCCCCGGGCACCGCGCAGCACGGTGATGATGGACTCCGATTCGAGGATCCGGAACGCCTCGCGGAGCGTGGGCCGGGACACCCCGAACTGCTCCATGAGCACCGACTCGTTCGGCAAGGGATCGCCCGCGCCGAGCTCACCGGTGATGATCCGCCGACGCAAGTTCGCAGCGACCAACTCACCAGCCTTCGGTACCCGAACCACCGACGATTTCGCTCCGGCTGCCACGACGCCCCTTCACTCCGTTGAATCGAAGCCCGCCTGAGCAGGCCCGACGAACGACCAAGGGTACAACTGTTAACCGATTTGGCCGGTACCGGCGCTGCCGGTGTCTCCCCCACCCGACAGGTAGGCACGCTGCACCGCGTCCAGATCGGCGCCGATCTCGGCGGCCGTCCCCTCGAGCATCACCTGGCCGCGCCGCATCACATACACCCTGTCCGCGACGGTCAGCACCTGGCGGACGTGCTGTTCGACCAGCAGGACACCGACACCGCGCTCGTCGGCCGCGGACCGCACCACCGCGAGCAGGCGTTGCACGATCTGCGGCGCCAGGCCCAGCGACAGCTCGTCCGCCAGCAGCAGCTTGGGGTTCCGTGCCAACGCCCGGGCCAGAGTGAGCATCTGCTGCTCGCCACCGGACATCAGTCCGGCGGGCCGCCGGAGCAGCGCCCGTAGCTCCGGGAACACGGCACACGCGTCGTCGGCCGAGACGCCTGCCAGCCGGAGATTCTCGGCGGCGGTCAGGCCCATGATCACCGATCGCTCCTCGGTGACGTAGCTCAGCCCACGCCGTGCCAGTGCCGACAACGATGCGCGCCGGTCCGAGCCGAGCACCGACAGTGAGCCCGATATCGGCGCCAGCTCCCCCGCCACCGTCAACATCGTCGTGGACTTGCCCGCCCCGTTGGCGCCGATGAGCGCCACGACCTCGCCCGAGCGCACGGTGATGTCGAGGTCGCGGCAGACCACGGCGCCGGCGTAGCCCGCGCCCAAGCCGCGACATTCCAGCACCGTGTCGGACGCCACGGTCTTCTCGCTCGTGGTGGTCACGGTCATCGCGCCGCCTCCGTCTCGTCGTCGGTACCCAGGTATGCATCGCGGACCGCCGCGCTGGCGGAGATCTCGTCCGGCGTGCCGGCGGCGATCACCCGGCCTGCCTCGAGCACCACGATCCGGTCACAGGTGGACATCACCAGACCCATGTCGTGCTCGACGAGGAGCACCCCCGCCCCGCGCTGCACCGCCAGATGCCGGATGGCCACCGCGAGCTCACGGCTCTCGGCGTCGTCCAGCCCGGCCGCGGGCTCGTCGAGGAGGATGACGGACGGCGCGGACGCGACGGCTCTGGCGATACCCACCAGCCGGCGCCGGCCGTACGACAGTTCACCCGGCAGTGCGCCCAGGTCGTCCTCGAGTTCGAAGTCCCGCACGACGGTCGACGCACTGGGTGAGAGTGGATGGCGGCCCGGGCGGATCAGATCGGTGAACCACGTACTCCAGGTGGCCTCGTCGGCACCCGCGTGGATGTTCTCGCCGACCGTGACGTCCTCGAACAGTTCCAGCGACTGGAAGGAGCGACGGAGTCCGCCCTTGGACCGCCGTGCCGTCGACCAGCCGGTGATGTCGTGGTCCCCCAGCGTCAGCTGTCCCGCCGCGGGACTGACGAATCCGGTGATCGCGTCGATCACGGTGGTCTTGCCGGCCCCGTTCGGCCCGATCAGACCCACGACCTGTCCGGGCGCGACGTCGAGGTCGACCCCGTCGACGGCGGTGACGCCACCGAACCGCACCGTCAGCCCGCGAACCGACAACGGCGTCGGTGCGACGGTGCTGGACGGCAGTTCGTCCGAGAGTTCGTGAGCCCGCCGCGTGTCCCGCGGCCGCAACGCGGCAAGCCCGGGGAGCCTGCCGATCGCCCGGAGCTGGCGGGAGACCACGTCCGCGATTCCGTTCTGGTTGGTGAGCAGGGTGACGATGAGGATCACTCCGGCGAGCAGGCTGGCAATGGCCAGACCGTCCACCAGGCGACTGACGAGCGCCCCGGGCGCCATCAGTGCGCCGATGACGCTGCCCACCACGAACCCGAGCCCGCCGATCACCGACTGGACCACCGCGTTGATCGAGGCGAATACGTTGAACTCGAGGTAGGTGACGGCGGTGTTGCGCAGGCCGAGCAGAATTCCCGCCACCGCGGCCAACCCCGCTGCGAGAGCGAAGGCATAGATCTTGACCGCGAACACGCTGATCCCGAGCGAGGCCGCGGCCCGCTCGTTGGTGCGCACCGCGATGAGCCGCCGGCCGGTACGCGAGCGACGCAGATTCGCCACCATCAGGCCGCACACGACCAGCGCGACGAGACACAGCAGTGCCCACCGTTCGGGGTAACGCGAAGCCGTCACCTCCAGCCCGAACAGGTTCAGCTCGGAGATCTTGACCGAACCCTCGAGCTTGTCGCCGGTGAGGGTCGGGTTGTTGAACACCATCTCCTGGACCGTGAATCCGAGCCCCAGGGTGACCACCGCCAGGTTCACGCCCCGTGTCCGCAGTGCGGGCAGCGCGAACACCACGCCGAAGGCGATGACGGCGACCACGCTGACTACCGCCGCCGGGATCAGCGGCCAGCCGGCCTGGCCGACGAGTCGCGCGGCGAACAGCGCACCCAACCCGCCGACGGTGTACTGGGCGAGCGAGAGCTGACCGGCGAAACCGGTCAGCACCACGATCGAGAGCAGGAAGACCGCGGCAGCCAGGGTCAGCGTCAGCGACCGCAGCCAATCGCCGCCGATCGCGATGACCACGCCCGCCGCGACCACTGCGAGAACGAGACCCGCCCAACGGATCTCCCCGGAGCCGAGTCGGGGCAGCCGCTCCGAGACGTGGCTGCGTAGCGGCAGCCCCTTCCCCCGCACCACCAGCACGATGAGGATGACCAGGAACGGCACTGCCCGGTTGATGCCGGTGAGTGTCTCCATCCCGAGCAGATCCCGCAGGTCGTCCTGGTACAGGACGACCACGCTCTCACCCACACCGAGCAACAGCCCGCCGAGCAGGGTGAGCGGGAACGAGCGGAAGTTGCCGAGCAGTGCAGCCGCCAGCGCCGAGACGGTGACGATCACGACGAACGCCGACGGCGTGAGTCCCGTCAACGGTGCCACCAGGATGCCGGCGGTGCCGGCCAGTGCACCGCCGACGGTCCACGTCAGCGCGGCCAGCCGCTGGGGCGACCAACCGAGTGCGGCGGCGGCGCGCTCGTTCTCGGCCGCCGCGGTGATGGCGAGACCGACCCGGGTGAACCGGGCCAGCCCCCAGAGCACGGCAGTCATTCCCACCGCGATCCCCAGCAGGATCAGCCGATCCTGCTGCACCACAATGCTTCCCCAGTGATAGGCGTCGTCGGGCAGGAAGGCTCGCACCCGGATCGACTTGGCCCCGTAGTACTGCTGTACCCCCGCCTGCAGGAGCACCATCAGGCCGAGAGTGGCGGCCAGCCGAACGATCGGCGCAGCGTTCATCAACCAGCGCAACACCAGCAGCTGGAACGCCAGTCCGATCAGTGCGGCGACCACGACCGCCACGACGAAGGCCGGCAGCAGCGCCCAATCATGTTCGCGCTGCAAGGTTTCCAGACACACATAGGCGGCCACCATGGCTATCGCGCCCTGCGCGAAGTTCACCACCCCGGAGCCGCGGTAGACCAGCACGATGCCGTGCGCAAGGAGCGCGTAGGCGGAGCCCGCTCCCAGGCCCAGGATCGCGAACTGCAGTAACTCAGTCATTCGTCAAACTCCAGGGTGTGCTCGGGTCAGGAGGTGCGCAGGTCGTACTGCGTCGGATCAGTGACCACCACGTCGCCGTCGAACGTCATCCGGTACATCATCGTGTTCGAGACGCGCTGGAAGATCCCGAACGGCTCGACCGCACCCGGTGTCCAGGCCGGGACCAGGCCGGCCATGTCGAGATCCTTGGCGTTCTCGAATCCCATCTGGACCGTGCTCTTGTTGATGTCCGTCAACCCGTTCGCGACCTCACCGAACGCGCGCACCGCCAGCCACGGGTTCATCTCGTCGCCGGTGAGGTTCTCCAGCTCGAGCTCCTTCTTGCCGGACTTCTCCATGTCCGCCAGGAAGTACTTCAGTCCCGGGAAGTCGTCGGTGCTCGACGAGGGCGCGGGAACCACGCCGGTGTACTTCGAGGAGGTCGCGAAGGTCCCCAGGTCCTGCAGGTCGGCCTGGGAGAACCCGACCGATCCCAGCGCAAAGCTCAGCTTCGACCCGAGCTGCTCGAACGACTGGGCGATCGGGTTGGCCTCGGTCGGGCCCAGCGCCATGATCACGCCCTGCGCTCCGTTGCGCTCAGCGGCGGCGATGAACTGGGTGTAGTCGGTCGCGCCCGCGCCCACCGCGACCTCGTTGACGATCTCGGCGCCCTTCGCCTGCACGGCCGGGCCGAGCAGCTGGATCAGCATCGCGGCGACCGGGACGTCGGGACGCATGAGGGTGAGCTTGGTCTTGCCGTCGGCCACCAGGATGTCGATCATCCCGTACAGGTTGAGCAGCGAGCCGGAGAACGGGGTGAACACGTTCGTGGCGGAGAAGTCCGAGATGTTCAGCGGGTTCAACCCGATTCGCGGGATACCCGCGTTCTGCAGGACCTGGGACGTCCCTTCGTTGTTGGCGGGCGTGAAGTCCGCGATCGTCGCGACGACACCCTCCGTGATCATCTTGTTGGCGCAGTCGACCTCCTTGTTGGGATCCCCCATGGAGTCGCACTGCACCAGTTCGAGCGGGCGTCCGTTCACGCCGCCGCGGGCATTGAAGGCGTCGACCGAGGCGATCGCGCCCTCGGCAGAGTTGATGGATGCGAGCCCCGGCGCCTCGATGGGAATGATCTGACCGACCTTGATCGGCGCCCCGGTGGCCGCGTTCTCGGCCGGGTCCGCACCGCTGTCGTTGCTGCTGCAGCCCGAGGCGAGCAGACCGGCGGCGGCAATAGCGGCGATTGCGGGAGTAAATCTCTTCAGGTTCACGGCGCGTCCTTTGCGTATGGGGCAGCTACATCTCGTTATTCCCGGGAGCCGTGTCCCGCACTCCCGCCCAACCTCGGCAGCAGCGTATGGGAACGGAATGCAGGTTTTTGCAAAGTTCGCGATTTTCGTTGCGATGCGCTCCGAAATGCCTCGTCAGCGGCCGTCACCGCTTCTGGGCGAGGTACCAATCGATGAGCTCCGGGGCGTCCATCGCGCTCCGATCCATGATCCGCGCGGCATCGGCACCCTGGAACATCCGTTTGATCGGGACCTCGAGCTTCTTCCCGGTACGGGTGTGTGGAATCCCGGGTGCCGCGATGACCTCGTCCGGGACGTGCCGCGGCGATGCCTGCTCCCGGATGACGGACTTGATGCGATCCTCGAGATCGGCGTCGAGCACCGCCCCGTCCGCGAGCACCACGAACAGCGGCATCCAGTACCCGCCGTCCGGTTGCTCGGCTCCGATGACGAGCGCCTCGACGACCTCGGGCAGCCGTTCGACAGCCTGGTAGATGTCGGCGCTACCCATCCTGATGCCGTTGCGGTTGAGAGTGGAGTCGGATCGTCCGTGCATCTCGACGCTGCCACGCTCGGTGACGGTGATCCAGTCGCCGTGCCGCCACACCCCGGGAAAGTCGTCGAAATACGTCTCGTGATAACGCTTTCCGTCGGGATCGTTCCAGAATCTGACCGGCATCGAGGGCATCGGCGCAGTGACGACCAGCTCTCCCACCTCTCCGCGGACCGAATGCCCGTCCGGCCCGAAGGAATCGAGCGCGACGCCCAGACACGGCGCGGACAGCTCGCCGGGCCACACCGGCACCGTGCGAGCCCCGCCGATGAAGGCCGACACGACATCGGTGCCACCGGTGATCGAGAAGACCGGAACCGACTCACCGACGTTGTCCGCCAACCATGTCGACGACGACGCCGGCAGCGTCGACCCGGTGATCCCGACTGCGCGGAGCGCGCTCAGGTCGTGGTCACGGCGCGGGACGACGCCGGCCTTCGAGCAAGCCAGCACGTAGCCGGGGCTGGTGCCGAGCACGGTGACCCGGTGCCGGGCGGCCAGCGCCCACAACGAGTCCGTGTCGGGATAGCCGGGACTACCGTCGTAGCAGACGATCGTGGCGCCGACCAGCAGGCCGGCGACCTGGAAGTTCCACATCATCCAACTCGGGCTGGTGTACCACAGGAACGTGTCGTCGGTCCCGATGTCCATCTGCAGCGCAAGGGATTTGACGTGTTCGAGGAGCACGCCGCCGTGGCCGTGCACGATGCCCTTGGGCAGACCCGTGGTGCCCGAGGAGAACACCACCCACAGCGGGTGATCGAACGGTACCGGCACCGGCTCGAGCGGCGCGTCGCCCGCGGTGGCATCCGCCCATGCGATCGCGTCGGTCACCGGTTCGGTGCCGAGCTTCGGCACCAGAACGGTGCCGACGAGCGAGGGCATGCTGCCGCGCAGGTGTGCGATCTCCTCGTGCCGCGGGTGGGTCCGGCCACCGAAGCTGTAGCCGTCGGCGGCGATCAGCACCTTGGGCTCGAGCTGGCCGAGCCTGTCGAGCGCGGCGGGCGCCGAGTAGTCCTGACCGCATGCGGCCCACACCGCTCCCAGGCCGGCGGTCGCGAGAAACGCCACGACCGCCTCGGGCACGTTCGGCAGGTAGCCCACCACCCGATCGCCCTCACCGACGCCGAGCGATCGCAGGGTGGCCGCGAGCGCGCCCGCCTGCCGGAGCAGCTCCGCCCAGCTCAGGACCACCGGATGGCCGTCCTCGGCCTCGTAGACGACGGCGGGCCGATCGGTGCGGGCGCTCCGGGTCACGTGGTCGACGTAGTTGAGCCGGGCGTCCGGGAACCACACCGCGCCGGGCATCGCATCGTTCGCCAGCGCCGGACCCGGATCGGTGATGGACCGCACCTCGAAGTAGTCCCACACCGCCTGCCAGAAGTCGCCGATGTGGTCCACCGACCACTGCCACAACGCGGCGTAGTCCGGCAGCGAGAGCCCGGTGCGCCGCTCCACCCACCGGGCGAAGTCGGTGATCCGTGCCTTCTCGATGTCGGCGTCGGTCGGCACCCACTGCGGTCGGGGTCGCACCTCGCTCGTCATGCGTTCACTCTTCTCCGCCGGCGCGGGCGATACCGGACCTTCGCACGATCTCCTCCGCATGCCGCAGGACGGGCGCATCGACCATGCGACCCTCGAACGTGAACACACCCCGCTCGCGGGATGCGGCCGCGAGAACCTGTTCGGCCCAACCCAACTGCTCCGACGTGGGCGCATACGCGTGGCGGATGATGTCGAGCTGTCGGGGGTGAATCGCGACCTTGCCGTCGAACCCGACGGCGACCGCGTCGTCGCACTCGTCCGCGAGCCCGTCCAGGTCGGGGATGTCGAGGAACACCGAGTCCAGCGCGAACCGCCCGTACGCCTTCGCCGCGAGCAGCGCCGTGGACCGCACGTGCCGCGCGATATCGCGGTAGCTGCCGTCGGCCTTGCGGCTCGATGCCCCGCCGAGACCTGCGACCAGGTCCTCGGCGCCCCACATCACGCCCACGGCGTTCGCGGCCTGCACGGTCTGCGGCACCGCCAATGCACCCAACGGCGACTCGATCAGCACGACCACCGACAGCGGTGCGAGATCGAGTACCTGGTCCACGGATTCACACTTGGGCAGCATCACCGCGGTGTAGGGCGTGCGATCGAGGACCGCGCAGTCGCGTGCGTAGTCGTCGGTGCCGTGCGCATTGACGCGCACCACGGTCCGCGCGGGATCGAGCGGTACGTCCACCAGCGCGCGGCGCGCAGTCTCCTTGTCGGCAGGGGCCACCCCGTCCTCGAGATCGAGGATCACGACGTCGGCGGCATCGGCCGCCTTCGCGAACCTCTCGGGACGGTCGGCCGGGCAGAACAGCCACGCCGGACCGGGGACCGCACCGGCCCAGAGGTCGAGCGGATCGCCGTTCATGCCGGCTTCTTCCGCACGAGCGTCTTGCGGATCGCGGTGGCGACCACGTCACCGTGCTGATTGCGTCCGGTGTGCTCGAACGTCACGATGCCCTCCCCCGGTCTGCTGCGGGACTCGCGTAGATCGGTGACGACGGTCTCGGCGTAGAGCGTGTCGCCGTGGAACAGCGGCTTGGGGAACGCGATCTCGGAGAATCCGAGGTTCGCGACGATGGTCCCCTGCGTCAACTGCGTCACCGACAGCCCGACCAACGTGGACAGTGTGAACATCGAGTTGACCAGCCGCTCACCGAACTGGGTCTCGGCGGCGAACGCGGCATCGAGGTGCAGAGCCTGCGTGTTCATGGTCAGCGTGGTGAACAGGACGTTGTCGGCCTCGGTGATGGTGCGCCCGGGGCGGTGCGCGTAGACGACTCCGGTCTCGAACTCCTCGAACCACAGCCCGCGTTGGACGATCTTGCGCATCGTCACTGTGCCGCTCCCTCCCGTATCCTCCCCACCCGTCACACCCCCAGCTCGCGCGCGATCAGCATCAACTGCACCTCGGTGGTGCCCTCACCGATCTCGAGGATCTTGCTGTCTCGGTAGTGGCGGGCCACCGGGTACTCGTTCATGAAACCGTATCCACCGAAGATCTGGGTGGCATCGCGCGCATTGTCCATCGCGGCCTCGCTCGCGATCAGCTTCGCGATCGACGCCTGCTTCTTGAACGGCTTGCCCGACAGCATGAGTGCCGCGGCGTCGTAATACGCGGTCCGGGCGACGTGGGCGCGCGCCTCCATGCGGGCGATCTTGAAGGCGATGGCCTGGTTGGCGCCGATCGGCCGGCCGAACGCCTCGCGTTCCTTGGCGTACTTGACCGATTCGTCGACGCAGCCCTGCGCGGCTCCGACAGACAGAGCCGCGATCGCGATGCGGCCCTCGTCGAGGATGCGCAGGAAGTTCGCGTAGCCACGGCCGCGTTCGCCCAACAGATTCTCCTGCGGTACCCGCACGTCCTGGAAGGTCAGCGGGTGCGTGTCGGAGGCGTTCCAGCCGACCTTGTTGTACGCGGGCTCGGCGGTGAAGCCGGGCGTCGACGTCGGTACCAGGATCGTGGAGATCTCCTTGGCGCCGTTCTCCTTGGTCCCGGTGACCGCGGTGACCGTCACCAGCTTGGTGATGTCGGTGCCGGAGTTGGTGATGAACTGCTTGTTGCCGTTGATGATCCAGTCGCCACCGTCCATTTTCGCGGTGGTCCTGGTCCCGCCGGCATCACTGCCTGCCCCCGGCTCGGTGAGCCCGAACGCGGCGAGGGACTTGCCGCTCGTGAGCTGCGGCAGCCATTCCTGCTTCTGCGCCTCGTTGCCGAAGCGGTACACCGGCATCGCACCGAGCGACACACCGGCTTCGAGGGTGATCGCGACGGACTGGTCGACCTTGCCGAGTTCCTCGAGTGCGAGGCACAGGGCGAAGTAGTCGCCGCCCATGCCGCCGTACTCCTCGGGGAACGGCAGACCGAACAGGCCCATGTCGGCCATGCCGTCGACCACCTCGTACGGGAACGTGTGGTTGGCATCGTGTTCGGCGGACACCGGGGCCACCACGTTCTGTGCGAAGTCCCGGACGGTCTTCGCGAGCTGCTGGTACTCGTCGGGCAGCGATCCGGTGGACAGGTAGTCGGTCATGACGCGTCTTCCTCCGTTGCGAGTTCAAGTGTTTCAGTGCGTGCCGGGCTGATTCGCGCCAGCAGTTGATCGACCTTCACCTGGTCGCCGACGGCGACGAGAACCTCCGTGACGCCGTCGATCGGTGCGGTGAGGGTGTGTTCCATCTTCATGGCCTCGACGACGACGACCGCGGTCCCGGCGGAGACGGTGTCGCCGGTCGCGACGGCGACCGCGATCACGGTCCCCGGCATGGGGCTGGTCAGTTCGGCGTCACCGGTGTGGGCATCCGCGCCGCGGACACTCGCCTCGCGGATCTGCGAGACCACCCATGTCGCATCGGCGCCGGCGAGCCACAGCGTGCCGTCCTCGTCGGCGACCCGATAGGTATCGCAGCGCCCGTCGGAGACGACCGTGAGCACATCGCCGTCGAGTCGTGCTGCGAGCGTGTGGTCCTCACCGTGTTCGATGCGGACCCGGGCATCGTCGGGCGTGCCGGTGATCAGGACGTGGTCGATCCGGGCGCCCGAGCGAAGCCGGAACGAGAGCGGATGCGGTCCGCCGACCCTCCAGCCGGTGGGTGCGTCCCACGGGTCGGCGCCGGATCCGTCGGCCCACAGCCCGAGCCAGCGGTAGGCGGCCGCAGCGAAGAGGACCTCGTCGTCGGGATCCGGTACTCCGTAGCCGACGACGCGGCGATCCAGCAGCCCCGTGTCGAGGTGTCCGGCGCGGACGTCGTCGTCGGCGAGCAGGAACCGCAGGAAGTCGACGTTGGTGCCGACACCGAGCACTGCGGTGTCGGCGAGCGCACGGTCGAGTCGGCGCAACGCCTCGCCGCGATCGGCGCCGTACGCGATCACCTTCGCCAGCATGGGGTCGTAGTCGCTGCCGACCGTGGTGCCCGCGAGCAGTCCCGAGTCCACGCGCACCCCGATGCCGTCGGGCTCGCGCAGACCGAGCACGGTTCCGCCGGTCGGCAGGAAGCCGCGTCCGGGGTCCTCCGCGTAGATCCGGGCCTCGACCGCGTGCCCGGTGAGGGTGATGTCGTCCTGGTGCAGGGCCAACTTCTCCCCCGCCGCGATCCGGACCTGCCACTCGACCAGGTCGAGGCCGGTGACCATCTCGGTGACCGGGTGCTCCACCTGCAGGCGGGTGTTCATCTCCATGAAGAAGAACTCGTCGGGCCGGTCCGCGGACACGATGAACTCGACGGTGCCGGCGCCGGTGTAGTCGACGCTGCGGGCGGTGTTGCACGCCGCGGTGCCGATCCGTGCCCGGGTCTGCGCGTCGAGCAGCGGCGACGGCGCCTCCTCGATCACCTTCTGGTGCCGGCGTTGCAGACTGCACTCGCGCTCGCCGAGATGCACGACGTTGCCGTGGCTGTCGGCCAGGATCTGGACCTCGATGTGCCGGGGGCGCAACACGAACCGTTCCAGGAACAGGGTGTCGTCGCCGAACGCCGACGCCGCCTCGCGGCGGGCACTGGCGAGCGCGGACGGAAGATCGTCCGCGGCTTCGACGAGCCGCATGCCCTTGCCGCCACCGCCGGCGGACGGCTTCACGAGCACCGGATAGCCGATGTCGTCGGCCGCAGCGATCAGGTCGGCGTCGGACAGACCCGGCCGCGCGATGCCCGGGACGACCGGGACATCGAACGCGGCCACCGCGTTCTTCGCGGTGATCTTGTCTCCCATCACCTCGATGGCCCGCGCCGACGGCCCCAGGAAAACGATACCCGCTGCGTCGCAGGCGGCCGCGAATGCCGAGTTCTCCGAAAGGAATCCGTATCCGGGGTGGATCGCCTGCGCACCGGTCCGCTTCGCGGCGTCGAGTACCCGGTCGATGTCGAGGTAGCTCTCGCGCGCCGCGGCGGGGCCGATCAGCACCGCGACGTCCGCCTCACGGACGTGGCGAGCGTCGGCGTCGGCCTCGCTGTAGACCGCGACCGAGCGGATGCCCAGCTGCCGCAAAGTACGCATGACCCGGACCGCGATCTCGCCGCGGTTGGCCACCAGGATCGTGTCGAATGTGCCGGCACCGCCGGCGTCGAACTGAGTAGTCATGTGTGTCCTCACATCCGGAAGACGCCGTAGGACACCGGCTCGAGCGGCGCGTTGGCGCACGCCGACAGGGCCAGCCCGACAACGGTTCTGGTGTCCGCAGGGTCGATGATGCCGTCGTCCCACAGTCGGGCCGTCGAGTAGTAGGGGTTGCCCTGCGCCTCGTACTGGGCCCTGATCGAGTCGGGGTCTCGTCCCGAATCTCGCCCGGACCCGACGGCGCCGAGCACCGAGGCGGCCTGCTCGCCGCCCATCACCGAGATGCGGGCGTTGGGCCACATCCACAGGAAGCGGGGCGAGTACGCGCGCCCGCACATCGAGTAGTTGCCGGCGCCGTACGAACCGCCGATCACCACCGTCAGTTTCGGCACCCGCGCGCACGCGACGGCGGTGACCATCTTGGCGCCGTGCTTGGCGATGCCGCCGGCCTCGTACTCGCGTCCGACCATGAATCCGGTGATGTTCTGCAGGAACAGCAGCGGAATGTTGCGCTTGTCGCACAGCTCGATGAAGTGCGCACCCTTCATGGCGGACTCGGCGAACAGCACACCGTTGTTGGCGACGATGCCGACGGGGTGCCCGTGGATCCGGGCGAACCCGGTGACCAGGGTCTTGCCGTACTCGGCCTTGAACTCCTGGAAGTCGGTGCCGCCCGCAGGGGCGCCGTCGACCAGACGGGTGATGACCTCGCGCACGTCGTACGGGGTGCGCGGATCGGTGGGCACCACGTCGTACAGCTCGCTCTGGTCCGCCGCGGGCGCCACGGTCTCCGCGACGTCCCACGGACGCGGCGCACGGGGACCGAACGTCGCGACGATGTTGCGGACGATTCGCAGCGCGTCCCGGTCGTCCTCGGCGAGATGGTCGGTGACGCCCGAGACCTTGGAGTGCAGGTCGCCCCCGCCGAGCTCCTCCGCGGTGACCACCTCGCCGGTCGCGGCCTTCACGAGCGGCGGACCACCGAGGAAGATCGTGCCCTGGTTGCGGACGATCACCGCCTCGTCGCTCATGGCCGGGACGTACGCGCCGCCCGCGGTGCACGAGCCGAGCACTGCGGCGATCTGCGGAATCCCCTTGGCACTCATGGTCGCCTGGTTGTAGAAGATCCGGCCGAAGTGTTCGCGATCCGGGAAGACCTCGTCCTGCATCGGCAGGAACGCGCCACCGGAGTCGACGAGGTAGATGCACGGCAGGTTGTTCTGCAGCGCGATCTCCTGCGCCCGCAGGTGCTTCTTGACCGTCATCGGGTAGTAGGTGCCGCCCTTGACCGTCGCGTCGTTGGCGACGATCACGCACTCACGCCCGGAGATGCGTCCGACACCTCCGATCACACCGGCGCCGGGGCACTCGTCGCCGTACATGCCGTTCGCGGCGAGCGGAGCCAGTTCGAGGAACGGGCTGCCCGGATCGAGCAGGGCGTCCACCCGATCCCGCGGCAGCAGCTTGCCGCGAGCGACGTGGCGCTCACGGGACCTCTCGCTGCCACCGAGCGCCGCCGCGGCCAGCTTGTCGCGCAGCTCGGACACGAGGGCGAGGTGCTGTTCCCGATGGGAGGTGGTTGATGCGGTTCGAGCGGTTGTCACGTCACCGTCCTCGCAGTTCGATAGATACGATGAGATTCGGTTAATTCCGAATAACTGAAATCAGGTTATCCGTGATTAACTGAGTTGTCCAGATCACACGAACAGGAAAATGTGACCGATGACCGACGTCGACCGTGATGCGGGGCCGACGGCCCCCAGCAGGCGCAGCCAGGCCAAAGCCGACCGTCGCCGAGAGTTGTTGCGCGCCGCCGCTCGGCTCATCGCCGAGCGCGGCTTCCCCGGGGTTCGCCTCGAAGACCTTGGCTCCGCGGTGGGTATCAGCGGCCCCGCCGTGTATCGGCACTTCCCCAACAAGGACGCGCTGCTCGTCGAGTTGCTCACCGACATCAGCGAGCGACTGCTGGCCGGCGGCACCGCGGTCCTGGATCGGGTGTCGGACCCCGCCGAGGCGCTCGGGCAACTCGTCGACTTCCATCTCGACTTCGCGCTGGGCGAGCCGGAGCTGATCCGAGTGCAGGATCGCGACCTGCACTCACTGCCCGACGACGCCCGCCACCGCGTGCGCCAGACCCAGCGCCGGTACGTGGAGATCTGGGTGGATGTGCTGCGGAGGATCGATCCGGGACTCGACGCCACCCGCGCCCGAATCGCCGCGCACGCGACGTTCGGCCTGATCAACTCCACCCCGTACAGCGCGGTATCCCCGTCCGTCGATGCGACGAACGGGGACCCGACGCGCGGGGTGCTGCGGAGAATGGCGCTCGCCGCGCTGCTGGCGGATTCCGCGTAGCAACGCGGAGCCCTGTTACTTCCTCCGGGCGGCGATCGCCGTGTAGCCGAGGGCCAGCACGGCCGCTGCGGCGATGCTGATCACCCAACGCCACCAATCGATTCCGGGTGTGTCGGTGCCTCCCAGGGCACCCCACAGCCAGTATCCGATGAGCGCTCCGGCGATGCCGATCACCACCGTGATGATCCATCCCATCGGCTGCTTGCCAGGAAGAACAAGCCGCGCCAGCACACCGATGACTGCGCCGAAGATGATCGTGCCGATGATCTCGCCCATGACTGGCTCCTTCCGTCCGCCCCCGCCACGCGCGGAACACGCCCCCGCCCTGGCTCGAAGGTACGACCTCCGTCGAGCCAGGGCAGGGCATTGCACAAATCGTTGCGTGAGCGCGCCCTACGGCGCGTGCATGATGACGCCGCGGATGTTCTTGCCGTCCCGAAGGTCCTGGTAGCCCTGGTTGACATCTTCGAGTGAGTAGCGAGTGGTGACCAGTTCGTCGAGCGCGAGCTGGCCGGCGTCGTACAGGCGGAGCAGCCGGACGATGTCGTACTGCGGGTTGGCGGAGCCGAACAGCGTGCCCTTGATCGTCTTCTCGTTGAGCGTCAGATCGGTGCCCGAGACGTGGACGGTGAGCTTCGTCGGATCCGCGAGACCGGTGATGACGACGGTGCCGCCCTTGCCGATCACGGCGGTCGCCGCGGAGACGACGTCCTCGTCGACGGTGCCGACCAGGATCAGGGCGGCGTCGGCGCCCTGCCCCCAGCTGAGCTCGTTGACCTTCTCGGCGGCCTCGGCCGCGGACGCGTATGCGTGGCTCGCCCCGAACTTCAGTGCCGTCTCGCGCTTGAACTCGACCGGGTCGACCACGACCACGTACTTGGCACCGGAGTGCACCGCGCCCTGGACCGCGTTGATACCCAGGCCACCGACGCCGTAGATCACGACGATGTCGCCGGCGCGGACGTCGCCCGCATAGACCGCGGTCCCCCATCCGGACGGGACACCGCACCCGACGAGGACGGCGGTCTCGAGCGGCAGCCACTCGTCGACCTTGACGACCGAGTGCTGCGAGATGGTGGCGCGTTCGGCGAACGTGCCGAGCATGCACATGGCGCCGAAGTCCTTTCCGCCCGAATGGAAGCGGAAGGAGCCGTCGGGCATCGAGCCCTCGAGGATCGTCGCGCCCATGTCGCACAGGTTCTGCCGCCCGGTGGCGCAGTAGCGGCACGTGCCGCAGTTGGGGATGAAGCTGCACACCACGTGATCGCCGGGCTTGACCTTGGTGACGCCGGGGCCGACCTCCTCGACGATGCCGGAGCCCTCGTGCCCGCCCACGATGGGATAGCGCGGTGGCAGGTCACCGTCGGTGAGGTGCAGGTCCGAATGGCACAGTCCGGCGGCGGTGTACTTGATCAGGACCTCGCCGGGACCGGGACCGTCCAGGTCGAGTTCCATGATCTCGAAAGGCTTTCCGGCCTCGAGCAGAACGGCGGCCTTGGTCTTCATGGGTTCTCCTTGATCGATGTCGGTGTCGTTGTGAGAGGTTGCTGCTGTCAGAGCGCGATGTTGACGGCCTTGGTCTGGGTGAAGGCGTCGATGCCCGACGCGCCCAGTTCGCGTCCCCAGCCGGACTGCTTGTAGCCGCCGAACGGCATCGCGGTGTCGAAGCCGTTGTACTGGTTGACCCACACCGAACCCGCCTTCAGCCGGCGCGCGGTGCGGTGCGCCTTGGAGATGTCCCGGGTCCAGATTCCGGCGGCGAGTCCGTAGATGGAGTCGTTGGCGGCGGTGACGATGCCCTCGTCCGCATCGAACGGCATCGCCGCGACGACCGGTCCGAAGATCTCCTCGCGGACGACACTGAAATCGGGCTCGACGTCGACCAGGACGGTCGGCTCGACGAAGTAGCCCGTCTCGCCCCAGCGCTTGCCGCCGGTCAGCGCGCGGGCACCGTCCGCGAGGCCGTCGCGCAAGTAGCCGGTGACGCGGTCGAACTGTTCCTGCGACACGAGCGGCCCCAGTTCGGTGGTGGGGTCGAGCCCGGGACCGATCTTGACCTTGCTCGCGGCGTCGGCGACGGCCTCGGTGAAACGCTCGAAGATGCTGTCCTCGACGTACAGGCGGGTGCCGGCGACGCAGCACTGACCGTGGTTGAACAGCCAGGCGTTGAGCGAACCCGCCACGGCCGCATCGAAGTCCGCATCGGCGAACACGATGTTGGGGCTCTTGCCGCCGAGCTCGAGGGAGACCTTCTTGAGGTTGCCCCTGGCGGCGTCGACGATCTTCTTGCCCACCTCCGTGGAACCGGTGAAGGCGATCTTGTCGACGTCGTCGTGTGCGGACAGCGCGGCGCCGGCATCACCGAAGCCGGGCACGATGTTGACGACGCCGGGCGGGAATCCGGCCTCCTCGAAGATCTCGGCCAGCATGAGCGCGGTGAGCGGGGTCTGCTCGGCGGGCTTGAGGATGACGGTGTTGCCGGCGGCGAGTGCGGGCGCGAGCTTCCACGACGCCATCAGCAGCGGGAAGTTCCACGGAACGATCAGCCCGCACACCCCGACGGGCTCGCGCAACGTGTACGCGTGGAATTCGCCGCCGGGCACGAACGGCATCGACACGTTGACCGTGCTGCCCTCGATCTTGGTGGCCCAGCCTGCGTAGTAGCGGAATACGTCCGCTGCCCAGGCGACGTCGACGGCGGACGCGATCGCGACGGACTTACCGTTGTCGAGCGCCTCGAGCTGACCGAACTCGGAGGCCCGTTCGGTGAGCAGATCCCCCACCCGCCAGATCAGCCGCTCCCGCTCGTTGGGCTTCATCGACGCCCACGGCCCCTCGTCGAACGCGCGACGCGCTGCCTGGACGGCGCGGTCGATGTCGGCCGCCTCGCAGTACGCGACATCGGCGAGGCGATCACCAGTCGCGGGATCGTGCGTCACGAACGTGCGGCCCGACGCCGCGTCGACGAACTCGCCGCCGATGTAGAGCTGCTTGGTGCCGGAGAGAAACTCGCGAACTCGCGGTGAAACCGCCTGCTCGGCAACGACAGTCATGCTCGAACCTCCTGAATCTGACGTGTGACGTGCAACACAGCCATCGTGCTTCGGGAGGGCGATCGTCAACTGTTCAAGCTTTGGACAGCGCGCGTGGGGCACACCGTCAGACGGTGATGTCCAGCGCGCGGATGCGGCTGTAGAGCGTGGTGCGGCTGATCCCGAGGCGGGCCGCAGCGTGCACCTTGTTACCGCCGCTCTCGTTCAGCGCTTCGACGATCGCGTCGCGTTCGGCCCGCTCCCGGCCGCCGAGTCGCGCCACCTTGCCCGACGCTCGGTAGTCCTCGGGGAGGTCCAGGGCCCGGATCGGGGTGCCGTCCAGCTTGTCGGGAAGGCCCGCGAGCACGGCGCGAAGTTCGACGAGGTTGCCCGGCCACGTGTGCTCGGACAGCGCCGCCAGCACGCTCGGCCCCACCCGGAGATCCGCGCGGCCGAGCTCGCCCGCGAGCGCCGCAACCAGGCGGTCGAGCTCCCGGATCCGCTGCCGCAGAGCTGGAATCGCGACCTGGGCACCGCACCGCGCGAGCAGATCCCGCACGGCCGGTTGCCCGCCGTCGACCGGGTCGCTCGTGAGCACGATCCGCGGGCCGCTCGGGTTCGCCACTAGGGACGCGACCAACGCCAGTACCGGTTCGGGCGCCAGGTGCACGTGCTCGATCAGAACGAACGCGGGTTTGCGCGCGACGACCGCGAGCAGGCTCGCCGACCACTCGTGTTCTCCCTGGCCGACGATCTGGGCCGCATCGACCACCTCGAGCACGTCGACGGCGCCGTCGACGAACTGCCGCGCCGCCCACGTCCGACCGCTGCCCGGCTCGCCGACGAGGGCGAGTGAACCGGTGCCGGAGCGTAACTCGCGCAGCCGGCGCCGCAGTCGCGACGTCGCGTCCTGCGGGGTCGCGGTGCGCCGCACCGGCGTCCTCGTGTCGCCGATGTCGAGCAGGAACAGCGCTCCGCTGTCGGCGCCGGCGACCCGATCGATCCGCAGTCCGGTACTCCCGCCCGCGGACAGCACGAAGTCCAGCGTCCGGGTCTCCCCTGCCGGGACATCCGCGGCGAGCGCACGCAGCGCGGCATGGTCGCTCGGTCCGAGCATCTCGACGGCCGCCTTGTTGGTGAGCATGATGTCCTGCCCCATCGCCGCGACCGCGAGTCCGCGCTGCCGCGCCGCGCGCTGGAAGGCGTCCACCACGCGGCGGTCCGACTCGCGCGCCCCCTCGAGCAACCGGGCCTCGATGTCCCCGGCCGCACGGGCCAGGAACGGCGCGAACAGCGGGTTCGCGGTCTTCTCGGTCGCGGTGATGTCGAGGATGCCCTCGATCCGGCGGGTCACGGGGTGGACGATCGGGTGCCCGTAACAACTGAACTGGCGGAACGACTCGAGGAAGTGCTCGTGCCCGTGGACCACGAGGCCCTGGCGCACCTCGAGCGGCGTGCCGAGCGCGTTGGTGCCGTAGTTCTCCTCGCTGAGCACGACGCCGGGCAGCACCCCGACGCCCTCCATCGCGAACCGCATCGCATCGGAGTCGAACACGCGGGACACGACACGGCAGTCCCGGTCCACGAGCAGGATTCCGCATCCCGTCCCCGACAGTTGCACCCCGATCTCGTCGAGGACCGGGCGGGCCGCCCGCAGCAGTCGGCCCGCCGAGTCCGACGGGTCGAGCAGCGCCGGTTCGGGCACCCGGGCGGGGTCGATTCCGCTGAGCTTCGAACGCTTCCAGGATAATTCGATCTCCGGCCGTAAACCGTGCACCACTGCTACTTCCTCCGATCAGACGCGATCGATCAGTTCGAGCGACAGCTCCCGCATCTCCACCTTGCGGATCTTCCCGGTGACCGTCATCGGGAACTCGTCGACGAGGTGGACGTACCGCGGGATCTTGTAATGTGCCAGGCGTCCGGTACAGAACGCCCGGATCTTCTCCGCGTCGAGCGGTTCGGCACCGTCGCGCAGCCGGACCCACACCATCAGTTCCTCGCCGTACTTCGGATCGGGCACCCCGATCACCTGCGCGTCGAGGATGTCGGGATGGGTGTAGAGGAACTCCTCGATCTCGCGCGGGTAGACGTTCTCGCCGCCGCGGATCACCATGTCCTTGATCCGGCCGGTGATCGCGACGTAGCCGTCCGCGTCCATCACCCCGATATCGCCGGTGTGCATCCAGCGTGCGGGATCGATTGCCTCGGCAGTCTTCTCCGGGTTCTGCCAGTAGCCCAGCATCACCGAGTATCCGCGGGTACACAGCTCGCCGGGTTCTCCGCGCGGCACCGTCAGCCCCGTCGCCGGGTCGACGATCTTGACCTCGAGATGCGGGCCGACCCGGCCGACGGTGGAGACCCGCTGGTCGATGCTGTCGTCGCGACGGGTCTGCAGCGACACCGGTGACGTCTCCGTCATGCCGTAGCAGATCGACACCTCCGCCATGCCCATCCGCTCGATGACCTGCTTCATCACCTCGACCGGGCACGGCGAACCCGCCATGATCCCGGTGCGCAGGCTCGACAGGTCGTAGGACTCGAAGTGCGGGTCGGCGAGTTCGGCGATGAACATCGTCGGCACGCCGTACAGCGACGTGCACCGCTCGGCCTGTACCGCCGCCAGTGTTGCAGCCGGGTCGAACGCCGGTCCGGGGATCACCATCGCGGCGCCGTGGCTGGTGCACGCGAGGTTTCCCATCACCATGCCGAAGCAGTGGTAGAACGGCACCGGGATGCACACCCGGTCCCGTTCGGTGTAGCCGCAGAGTTCACCGACGAAGTAGCCGTTGTTGAGGATGTTGTGGTGACTGAGCGTTGCACCCTTCGGGAATCCCGTTGTCCCGGAGGTGTACTGGATATTGATGGGCTCGTCGGCGGACAGTGCCGCCTGTGCCCGGGCGAGCGTCTCGGGACTGCCGGCGTGTGCGACCCGCCCGTCGGCGACCAGAGTGTCCCAGTCCGGGCCGCCCAGCAACAGCACATGCTCCAGGCGGGCACACTCTGGCCGGACCTGATCGATCATCGCCGCGTAGTCGGAGGTCTTGAACGACGGCGCGGCGACCAACATCCGGATCCCCGCCTGGTTCAGCACGTACTGCAGCTCGTGGGAGCGGTACGCGGGGTTGATGTTGACGAGGATCGCGCCGATCTTCGCGGTCGCGTACTGCACCAGGGTCCACTCGGCGCAGTTGGGAGCCCAGATGCCGACGCGGTCGCCCTTCACCACTCCGCGACCGAGCAGCCCCGACGCGACCGCGTCCACATCCGCCGCCAGTTCGCTGTAGGTCCATCGTCGTCCCGAACCGCGATCGATCAACGCGTCACGGTCGCCGTGCGCCGCGACCGTGCGGTCGAAGTTGTCGCCGATGGTGTCGCCCAGCATGGGCGCGTCCCACACTCCCGAGGCGTAGCTCGGCAGGGATCCTGACAGCGAAGTTGTGGTCATCGCGTTTCCTCTCCGGGCGCCGCCCCGGCGCCCACTGGGGAATCCCGGCGGTGCGGGCTTCCCCAACGTACTCGCTCGACTGTGATGTAGGACATAGTCGACTGTCGGGGGTGCCGACAACTGTTCAGAGTTCGAACACCCCCGACGTCGACCCCGGTCGGGGACCGGTTCAGAGCGCGCGGTCCTTCGTCTCGACCAGCGCCTTGGTGCACACGAAGCTGACGATGCCGAGCACCGCGAGCATGAGGCCGATCGCGAAGCTGCCGAAGGCAGAGGCGAGCGGCGCCGCGATCAGCGGCGGGACGGCGCCACCGAGCACGCCGGCCAGGTTGTAGCCGAGTCCGGCGCCGGTGTAGCGGTAGCGGGTGTGGAACATCTCCGGCAGGAGCGCACCGCACGGTCCGTAGGCCATCCCGAAGATCGCGAGCGTGACGCACATCCCGATCACGAAGGCCACCGGGGACCCCGAGTCGAGGAGCGGGAACAGGACCAGCGCCCAGCCGACCGCGAGGACGCAGGACAGCATGATGACCCGGCGGCGGCCGATCCGGTCCGAGTACAGCGCCGAGACGACGATCGCCGCACCGAACACGACGGCGGCGACGATGCCGACCACGAGCACGAACGGGCGGCTGAAGCCGAGGGTCTTGGTTCCGTAGCTGGTGAGGAACGCGGTGCCCATGTAGAAGAACGCGAACAGGGTCGCGAGCGCGCCCGCCGAGAGCAGGATCTCCTTGGTCTGGTATCGCCACGCGTCGAGGAACGGAAGCGTCCGGGGACCGGCGTCGGCCGCGTCGATCTTCTGGTTGGCCCGGAACACCGGGGTCTCCTCGATGGCCAGGCGCATGTACAGCCCGATGCCGACGAGCACGATGGAGAACACGAACGGCACCCGCCAGCCCCACGTGAGGAAGGCCTCGTTCGCGTCACCGAGCACGGCGCCGGTGATGAGGAACGTGCTGCTCGACAGCACGAAAGCGATCGCCGGGCCCAACTGGGGGAACATCGCGTACAAGCCGCGCTTGTCCGGCGGCGCGTACTCGGCGGTGAGCAGAGTTGCGCCCGCCCACTCCCCGCCGACCGCGAAGCCCTGGCCGAATCGGAGCAGCACGAGGATGATCGGCGCGGCGACACCGATCGTCTCGGCGCCCGGCAGCAGGCCGATGAGGAGCGTCGAGATGCCCATCAGCAACAGGGTCGAGACGAGGGTCTTCTTGCGGCCGATCCGGTCACCGTAGTGCCCGAACAACATTGCGCCCACGGGCCGGGCGATGAACGCCACCGCGAAGGTCGCGAACGACGCGACCGTGCCGGCGGTGGAACCGAGCGCTGGGAAGAACACCGTCGGAAAGACCAGTGCGGCAGCGGTTCCGTAGATGAAGAAGTCGTAGAACTCGATCGTCGTTCCGATGCAACTCGCGATCGCCACCCTGCCCACGCCGGTGCGCGGAGGTGTGGCGTTCGCCGAGCCGACCGATGGCGACACAGTCGTCATGGATCCCTCTTCTCGAGCCGTGCGCGACGCCCCGATTGGCGTCAGCAACTGCGAGGAAAGGTAGTGATCCGGGTCACTGGCCAACTACCCCCGAAAAGGGGGTGGAGTGACGCCCGTCACTCAGCCGCCGTCGCCACGGGTGGTCTCCGGGCGATCACCACCGCGAGGATGCCGCCCCAGAGCGCCGCGAACCACAGCGCCTCCAGCCCGACCAACCGGTGCGCGGTGGCCCCCAGGAAGGCGCCGACGACCATCGCCGCCCACAGCAGGAAATGCCGCACCCACCCCCACCGATCCCCGCCGGAGAACGCGGTGACCAGGCGCTGCCCCATCTTCACGAGACTGCCGGTCATGTAGGTGAGACTGATACTCACCTCGCCCTCCCGCTCGAACGTAGTGTTCTCCGCGCCCATCGCGGTGATCATCAGCGAGATCGCGACAGGCGTCCACCCGGCCAGGTGCGCGGTGGCGGCGAGGATCAGCAACATGGTCACGAGCGTCAGGACGGCCGACCTGTGGCGGATACCGAATCGGCGGCCGGTGACCGATCCGATCATCACACCGACGACGAACAGCGCGACGATCCCGGCGCCGGTCAGCGCGGTGGTCACCAGACCGTCGGCCGCGGAGACCGAGAGCTTGGTGGAATTGCCGCTCATGAAGGAAACGAAGAATCCGCCGAGCATGATGAAACCCATCGCGTCCACGAATCCGGCCAGACCGGAAAGGAATACCGCGACGACGAGCACGCCCCGTGGGTAGTGGACGACCACCCCTCCGACGATAAACCCACCCGGGCGGCACCCGGGTGGGTTCGGTCGTCAGTGCGTCGGTACGTCGGTCCGTCAGGCGGTGACCGTGTCTTCGTCCAGGCCGCACGCACCACGCAGTTCCCGCGCGATCTCGCCCCACACCGTGGCGTAGGAGGCGATCCCGGGAGCGGCGATCCATTCGGCGTCTCCGGCCTGCGCCTTCTGCAACGCCTCGGCGAACAGATCCTGGTAGCGCGACAGACGCGGCACGAACGCGGACACGTCGTCGAACACGTCCTGCGCCTTCTTGTCGAGGGCAGCGAGCGAATCGAGGTCGGCGCCGGAGACGAGTTCGCGCAGCGGGCCGTCGAGCTCGAGGAAACGCTCGTGGATCTCGGCGATCGAGTCCTCGTCGATGGACACCCGCTCGGCGTCGAGCTGGTCGCCGAGCTCGGCCAGACCGGCATCGGTCAGCGTGAACGCGCCGTCACCGGTCTCCTCCGCCTTGCCCTGTGCGAGCAGCGCGTCACGCGCTGCCGCCGCCGACGCGGCGGCGACGCCGAGCTGCGCGGCCAGGACGTCGGCCGTCACCTGCCCCTTCAACCGGATCGTCTGCAGCAGTGCCAGTTCGTCGACGTTGCCAGCGAAGGCCATCGTGTTCTCCTCGTGTGTGCGATAAGTCCAGGAGAAACCTACAACTCGAGGATCGTGGGCGGGGACGTCAGCGGGTCCGAACGCGAGGTGTCCTTGAGCGCGACCCCCGAACGTCCCAGCCGGTGCGCGCCGTCGACCAGCACCGACACCACCCGCGCCGCGTCCCGGTACCCGAGGCCGTCGGGCGGGTGGATGTTGGACACACAGTTCCGGTCGGAGTCGGCGCGACCCGGTCGGGGCCGGTGCGTGAGGTAGATCCCGAGGCTGTCGGCCACCGACAACCCGGGACGCTCGCCGATCACGACGACGAGGGTGCGCACGCCCAGCGCCTTCCCGATGTGGTCCCCGAGCGCGACGCGCGCGCCGGTCGCCACCACGGGCGGTGCGATGCGGTACCGGTCGGACAAGGCCTCGGCCAGTGCCCCCAGCAGTGGCACGCCGTGGTCGGTGAGGGCACGTGGGGACAACCCGTCGGCGAGGACGACGCCGATGTCCGCGTCAGTCCGGGCCACCGGCTCGAGCGTCTCCGGCACGCGGCCCAGGTCGGGGCGACGCAGGTACTCGCCGCAGTCGCGCACGCGACTGCGCACGACGGCCGGTGCGCCGAGCCCGACTCCGGCGACCCCCGCGGCGAAGGCGTCGACGTCGAGCGGTTCGTGCACCGCGTCCCGGGCGGCGGCGTGTGCGACCCGGAACTCGAGCACCCGCTCGGTGGGCAGCGAATCGCCGGCGCGGCCGAGGCCGATCCTCGCCTGGGTGCTGCGCCGCAGTTCGTCCCAGAAGTCCGTCATCGGCCGGTCACCAGTTCGCGTAGCGGCGACGAGTCCACGTCGGCGGGCAGGATCCGGCCGTCCGCGTCCGCCATGCCCAGGCGTTGCAGCCACGCCTCGAACTCGGGCGCCGGTCGCAGTCCGAGCACGCGCCGGACGTACAGCGCGTCGTGGAACGACAGGCTCTGATATCCGAGCATGACGTCGTCGGCGCCGGGGACGGTGATGACGAAGGCCGTCCCGGCGGCGCCGAGCAGGGTGAGCAGGGTGTCCATGTCGTCCTGATCGGCCTCGGCATGGTTGGTGTAGCAGACATCGACACCCATCGGCAGACCCAGCAGCTTTCCGCAGAAGTGGTCCTCGAGTCCGGCCCGGACGATCTGCTTGCCGTCGTACAGGTACTCCGGCCCGATGAAGCCGACGACGGTGTTCACCAGCAACGGCTCGAGATCGCGCGCGACGGCGTACGCGCGGGCCTCGAGCGTCTGCTGGTCGACGGGACGCCCGCCGGTCCCGAGATGGGCGCCCGCGGACAGGGCCGAGCCCTGACCGGTCTCGAGATACATGACGTTGTTGCCGACGGTGCCGCGGCCCAGGGCCCGCCCCGCCTCGTTCGCCTCCCGCAGCAGCGAGATGTTCACGCCGAAACCGGAATTGGCGCCCTCGGTTCCCGCCACCGACTGGAAGACGAGATCGACCGGCGCACCGGAGTTCACGAGGTCGAGCGTGGTCGTGACGTGCGAGAGCACGCACGACTGCGCCGGGATGTCGAAGCGCCGACGGATGTCGTAGAGCAGGTGCAGCAGGTCGGACGTCGCGTGCGGCGAATCCCTCGCCGGGTTGATGCCGATCACCGCATCCCCACAGCCCAGCAACAATCCGTCGAGCATCGCGGCCGCGATACCACGCGGATCGTCGGTGGGATGGTTGGGCTGCAGTCGCGTCGCGAGAGTGCCCGGCCGCCCGATCGTGGTCCGGAAGCCGGACGTCACCGTGATCGCGCGTGCCACGGCGATCAGGTCCTGGTTGCGCATGATCTTGCTGACCGCGGCCACCATCTCCGGGGTCAGACCCCGCGAGACGGCGGCGAGGGTCGCGGCCGCGTCGGGTGTCGCGGTGGTCGCCAGCAACCAGTCCCGGAAGCCGCCGACCGTCAGGTGCGAGAGCGGGCCGAAGGCGATCCGGTCGTGGGAGTCGACGATGAGGCGGGTCACCTCGTCGTCCTCGTACGGCACCACCAGGTCGTTCAGGAACGTCTCGAGCGGCAGGTCCGCGAGGAGCCACTGCGCGGCGGCACGCTCGGCATCGGATCCTGCTGCGCACCCGGCCAACTCGTCACCCGAACGTAGTGGGGTCGCCCTCGCCATGAGGTCGACCAGCCCGTCGAACGTGTGGGTGGTCCCGGAGATCTGCCGGCTGTATACGGTCACCCGACGTCCTCCCCCGCCTTCGCGACGACGAGCGGCACCGGCGACGGACCGGGGCGGGCGCCCCGCTCCCAGTCGATTCCGAGGATCGGTGCCACCCCCGCGAGGACGGTGAGTTCGTCGGCGCCGAACACCCTGCCGCGGCTGAGCAGCCGCACCCCCTCGGGTGCTTCGAGGCTGAATCCGGCGCCGCGGCCGGGCACGACGTCGAGCACCAACTGTGTGTGTTTCCACGCGTCGAACTGGGGGCCGGAGATCCACACCGGGACCGCGTCGTCGTCCTCGGGGTCGGACGCCGACGTCTCGCCGACACCGGCCCCCAGGTCGAGGACACCGAGCAGCACGTCCCGGTCGCCGACCACGAACTCCCCCAACGGGAAACACATCGGCGCCGATCCGTCGCAGCAGCCGCCGGACTGGTGCAGCATCAGCGGTCCGTGGACGTCGGCGAGGTGTCGCAGCAAGGCGGCCGCGGCCGCTGTCACGACCGCCCGGGCAGGCGCGGGACTCACGCGAAGTCCAGGACGATGCGGCCGTCGACCATTCCGCGATCGAGTTCGTCGAAGATGTCGTTGATGTCTTCGAGCCGACGGGTGTGCACGGTGGGGTGGATCGACCCGCGAGCGTAGAAGTCGAGCGCCTCGGCCATGTCCTGGCGGGTACCGACGATCGACCCGCGCAGGGTGAGTCCTCCCAGGACGGTGCCGAAGATCGGGGTCGGGAAGTCCCCGGGAGGCAGTCCCATGAACGTGATGGTGCCACCGCGTCGGGCCATGCCGATCGCCTGCCTGAACGCGGCCGGATTGACCGCGGTCACCAGCACCGCGTCGGTTCCGCCGGTGGCCTGCCGAACCCGCTCGACCGGGTCCTCCTCGAACGCGTTGACGAGCACCTCGGCGCCGTAGCGGGCCGCGAGCGCGAGCTTGGAATCGGCGACGTCGACCGCGGCGACCCGCAGCCCCATCGCCGTCGCGTACTGCACCGCGACATGGCCGAGCCCGCCGATGCCGGAGATCGTCACCCACTGACCCGGTATGACGTCACTGACCTTGAGCCCCTTGTAGACGGTGACCCCGGCGCACAGGACCGGAGCGACCTCGATGGGATCGGCGCCCGCCGGAACCCGTGCCGCGAAGCGGGAGTCGACCAGCATGTACTCCGCGAATGAACCGTCCACGGTGTAGCCGCCGTTGATCTGCTTCTCGCACAGCGTCTCCCAGCCGGTGCGGCAGTACCGGCACTCGAGGCACGACGACCACAGCCACGCGTTGCCGACGAGATCACCGACCGCGAGTTCGGTCGCGCCCTCCCCCAGTTCCACCACCTCGCCGTAGCCCTCGTGTCCCGGGATGAACGGTGGCTCCGGTTTGACCGGCCAATCGCCCTTGGCCGCGTGCAGATCCGTGTGACAGACACCGCTCGAGCGGACCTTCACGAGCGCCTGGTCGCGGCCGGGCCGCGGTATCGGCACCTCCTCGATGGACAGGGGCTTTCCGAACTCGCGGACGACCGCGGCCTTCATCGTCTCGGTCATGAGAACCTCCGATGGTGTGGGGCGCGGCGCCCGCGCGGACAACACCTGCGGGCGACGCGCGCTGTGCTGTCGGATCGGAATCGGATCAGAAGAAGCCCTGCGCCCCGGGCGCGTAGCTGACGAGCAGGTTCTTGGTCTGCTGGTAGTGGTCGAGCATCATGTGGTGGTTCTCGCGGCCGATTCCGGACTGCTTGTAACCGCCGAACGCCGCGTGCGCCGGATACTGGTGGTAGGTGTTGGTCCACACCCGGCCGGCCTGGATGTCGCGTCCGGCCCGGTACGCGACGCCGCCGTCACGCGACCACACGCCGGCACCGAGACCGTAGAGGGTGTCGTTCGCGATCGCGATGGCGTCGTCGTAATCGGCGAACGAAGTCACCGACACGACCGGGCCGAAGATCTCCTCCTGGAAGATCCGCATGCCGTTGTCGCCGGTGAAGATCGTCGGCTGCACGTAGTAGCCGTCCGCCAGGTCGCCGCCCAGTTCGGCCCGCTCACCGCCGGTGATCAGCCGGGCGCCCTCGTTCGTGCCGATCTCGATGTACGACAGGATCTTCTCGAGCTGATCGTTCGACGCCTGCGCGCCGATCATCGTCTCGGTGTCGAGAGGATCGCCCTGACGAACAGCCTTCGTGCGCACCGCGGCGAGCGCGAGGAAGTCGTCGAAGATGTCCTTCTGGATCAGTGCACGCGACGGGCACGTGCACACCTCGCCCTGGTTAAGCGCGAACATCGTGAAGCCCTCGAGCGCCTTGTCCTGGAAGTCGTCGTCGGCGGCGAGGACGTCGGAGAAGAAGACGTTGGGGCTCTTCCCGCCCAGTTCGAGTGTCACCGGGATCAGGTTCTGCGACGCGTACTGCATGATCAGCCGGCCGGTGGTGGTCTCGCCGGTGAACGCGATCTTCCTGATCCGCGGGCTCGACGCGAGCGGCTTCCCGGCCTCGGTGCCGAAACCGTTGACGATGTTGACGACACCCGCGGGGAGCAGGTCGCCGATGAGCGAGAACAGGTACAGGATCGAAGCCGGCGTCTGCTCGGCGGGCTTGAGGACGACGGCGTTCCCGGCAGCCAGGGCGGGGGCTAGCTTCCACGTCGCCATGAGGATCGGGAAGTTCCACGGAATGATCTGCCCGACCGCGCCGAGCGGCTCGTGGAAGTGGTACGCGACGGTGTCGGAGTCGATCTCCGAGAGCGAGCCCTCCTGCGCGCGGATCGCGCCCGCGAAGTAGCGGAAGTGGTCGATCGCGAGCGGAATGTCGGCATTGAGGGTCTCGCGGATCGGCTTGCCGTTGTCCCACGACTCCGCGAGCGCGATCTTCTCGAGGTTCTGCTCCATCCGGTCGGCGATCTTGTTCAGGACCACTGCCCGCTCGGCCACCGACGTCTTACCCCAGGCGGGCGCGGCGGCGTGGGCGGCATCGAGCGCGAGGTCGATGTCCTCGGCCGTCGACCTCGCGACCTCACAGAAGGACCTTCCGGTGACCGGGGTCGGATTCTCGAAGTACTGCCCCTTCGCCGGCGCCACCCACTCGCCACCGATCCAGTTGTCGTACCGCGATTCGAAGGACATCAGGGCGTCGGGCGAACCCGGGCGGGCATATACGCTCATCGAAGACTCCTGTCTGTGCTGTCACCTCCCCACGCCGGGGTGTGATATAGGACACTAGACACGCCGACGTTGCGACCACGCCGGATCAAAGGTCACAACTGCGCGGCGGACGGGTGCGCGGACGTCCGAGCCGTCCCCCGGAAGCTGCCGGAATCGCGATGTCGGAAACCGCGCCCAACCCGGCATTCCTCTGGCTAATGTGCGAATGAAATGAAATACGTTTCACCGGCCGAGTCGCGTGGTTCTGAAAGGAATGCTGATGCAGTTCAATCTGGCGGATGTCTTCGAAACGGTCGCGGCGGCAGTCCCCGACCGCGTCGCGCTCACATACGAGGGCGAACACCGGACGTACGCAGAGTTGGATGCCGAGGCGAACCGGACGGCACAGCTATTCGCACAGTCCGGCATCGGGCCGGGCGAGCACGTGTCGCTGTTCATGAAGAACAGCGTCGAGCACGTCACGTCACTCCTGGGACTGATCAAGATCCGCGCGGTGCCGATCAACGTCAACTACCGGTACACCTCCGCCGAACTCGAGTACATCTTCACCAACTCGGACTCGGTCGCGGTGGTCGTCGAACTCCCTGAGCATCAGCGCAACCTCGCCGAACTCCTCGGTGCCTGCCCGCAGGTGCGGACCGTGATCGTCGTCGGTGAGACCACCGACGAACTGCGAGCGGCAACCGACGCGCGGTCGATCGCAGTGGTTCGGTTCTCCGACATCCACGACCTACCGCCCACCGCGGAGTTCGACACGCGAAGCGGCGACGACCAGTTCGTCCTCTACACGGGAGGCACCACCGGATACCCCAAGGGCGTCATGTGGCGCCAGGACGACTTCTTCCGCAGGCCACTGTCCTGTGGCAATCCCTACGGTCCGGAGCCCCGTAAGGACCATGCCGAGATCGCCGCTGCGGCAAAGGAGTTCCCCGACCGCGCCTACCTGATCGCCGCACCCCTTATGCACGGCGCCGCACTGAACTCACTGTTCACGTTCTTCACCCTCGGCGCGCGGGTGGTACTCATGCAGAACTTCGACCCTCGCAAGATGGTCGAGGCGATCGAGAAGGAGTCACTCCAGGTGATCCTCATCGTCGGCGACGGGATGGGCCTGCCCCTGGTCGACGAGATGGAACGCCGCCAGGGTGAGATCGACTTCAGTTCGCTGGCCTCGATCACGTCCGGCGGAGCGGTCTGGTCGGTCAGCGTGCGGGAACGGATGCTCGCGATCAAGCCGGACCTGCTCCTGCGCGACAACTTCGGGGCCTCCGAATCCGGCAACGACGGCTCGTTCACCATCGACGAGAACGGCACCCTACGTATGGCACCGTCCCCCAACATGATCCTGGTCGACGAGGGCCTGAACCAGATCCCCGCGGGGTCCGACCAGGTGGGGTACATCGCCCGTATCGGCAACGTCCCGCTCGGTTACTACAAGGACGAGGAGAAGACGGCACGCACCTTCCCGACCCGCGCCGACGGCACCCGCATCTCGGTGCTGGGAGACATGGGCACGATCGAGGCGGACGGCACCATCGTCTTCCTCGGACGCGGATCGCAGTGCATCAACACGGGCGGCGAGAAGGTCTTCGCGGAGGAGGTCGAGGCCGCCCTCCACGCGCACCCCTCGGTCGCCGACGCCCTCGTCGTACCGGTGCCCGACGAGCGGATGGGGCAACGGGTCGCGGCAGTGATCGCGGTGTACCCCGACGCCGCGGAGCTGACGCTCGACGACGTCCAGGAGCACTGCCGCAAGACGCTCGCCGGATACAAGGTCCCGCGCGCCATGGTGTCCGTCGACGAGGTCAAGCGGACCCCTGCGGGGAAGGCCGACTACCGGTGGGCCACCGCGATCGCGTCGTCGGAATCGATAGGGGCACAGGGCTAGTAGCCCGCACCGAACCGTCGGTCGAGCATACGCAGGAGGGCCTCCACCTGCGTATGCTGCGGCGAGCCGTGATCGAGTGTGGACAGGTAGGCCACCCACGCGTCGCGGTCGTGACGACCGTGGATCGAACTGGTCCACGAGGCGAGCAGACGCGCATCACCACCACGCAGGACCGTCGCCTGCACGCGCATGCGCAGTTCCTCGCGGACGTCCTCGATGCCGGGCGCATCCGAGCCCGTCAACACCGGGCCGTCGTACAGGCGCAGCGCCGACTCGAGATCGCCACGATCGAGCATCGACCGCACGTCGCCGACGTCGGACTCGAGCGGCGCGAGCAGGCGGTACGGTCGTGAACCCAGCCGGTTGGCACCGAAAACCTTACGTAGACGCGACATCTCGACCCGCACGGTGACCGAATCGAGTTCGGTCTCGTCGAGCAGCACCGCGAGATGATCCGCAGCGAGACCCTCGGGGTGTTCCGCGAGCAACAGCAGGATCTCCGCGTGCCGGCGCGACAGATCGTGCCGCTCACCGTCGAGGACCAAGGCCGGGCGCCCCGACCCGAGCACCTCGAGGCGGGGCACCGACGTCGACGGCGGTCGCGGGGCCGCCAAGGCCTGCAACCGCATTTCCGCCTCTGCCGCCGCAACCGTGGCACGGACGAGGGCGAGCGCCTCCGGCACCGCCACCCGGGGTCCGCCGGTGATGTCGAGCGCACCGATCACCCGCCCCGTCACCGGGTCGTGGATCGGGGCCGCCGAGCAACTCCACTCGTGGCACGCGCGGTTGAAGTGTTCGGCCGCGTAGATCTGGACGACGTGGTCGAGCGCGAGTGCGGTGCCGGGCGCGTTGGTACCCACGCGGTCCTCGCTCCAGTCGGCGCCCTCGACGAAGTTGATGCTCAGCGCGCGGTCCTTCGCCCACGAGTCGCCGTCGACCCACAGCAACCGGCCACGGGCGTCGCTGAGCGCGACGAGCAGACCGGTGTCCGCGGTGTCCTCGACCAGCAACTGTCGCACCACCGGACGGATCGCGGACAGCGGATGCGCGGCCCGGTGCTGCGCGAGTGCAGCACCGTCGAGTGCCACCGCGTCGTCGACGACGTCCGGACTCACTCCGCTCCCACGGCTACGCAGCCACGACTCTCGGACGACCGACCGGACGGCATCGGTTTCGGTTTCGGTTTCGGTTTCGGCGTCGACCGATTCAACAAACAGTTGATGCGCCGATGACGTCCGTTCCGCGAGCACCGCGAAATCGTCGCCGGGGCGCAACGCAATCCACGGATTGCGTGGGCCGAACTCCTGACCTGTCATCGACTCCCTCCATCAACACCAGACGCTACTGTAACGCCACTCACATGAAGGTATGGGCGCGTTCGGCAACCATGACGGCGGTGGCGTGCGGCCCTCGGCTCGGCACCGACGGCAGGATCGACGTATCGACGACGTACAAACCGTCGATTCCGTGGACGCGACACCGCTCGTCCACCACCGACGACTCCTCGTCGACGCCCATCCGGCAGCTCCCCGACAGGTGCAGCGACGTGCCGAGATGGTCGGCCAGCCAGTCGTCGGACGTCTCGATCCGCTCGGGTTCGAGCAGCCTGCTCATCGGCCCGGAGTGCATGAGGTCGGCGGCGTGGGCCACCCCCGATCGCAGCGCCTCCCGGTCCCGCTCCGATTCGAGATACCGGTACGACACGGTCGGCGCATCGCCGGGGTCGGCCGACACGAGGCGGATCTCGCCACGGCTGCGCGGCTTCATCAGCACCACTCCCAGACAGGGCTTACCGATTCCCGATCCGGGAATCAGATCACCGAATGCCGCCGTGTAGGGCCGCATTTCGATGTCCTCGGTGTTGAGCGTCACCTGCAGGACCGGAGTCCGCGTGGTTCGGGAGACCGGGCGCCGGTACCGGTACGGCAGCACCACCTCGGGATGGTCACTGAACTCCGAACCGACTGCCGGTAGATTCGCGACCACCGGAATTCCCAGCGTCGTCAGATGTTCCGCGTCGCCGATCCCGGACAGCATCAACAGGTGCGGCGTCGCGACGGCGCCGGCGGTGAGCACCACCGTCGACGCCCGAATCGTCCCCACGCGCCCGTCGGTGGTGACCTCGAGTCCCACTACCCGTGTACCGGAGAACAACACCCGGGTGACGGTGGTGTCGGATCGGACGGTGAGGTTCGGCCGGTCCAGATTCGGCAGCAGGTAGGCCGACGCCGGGCCCACCCTGACGCCGTCGCGGATGTTCAGCGGCACCGGGCCGATGCCGTGCGACCCGGGCGCGTTCTTGTCGGGGTCGTCAGGATGTCCCGCGGCGTGCGCGACGTCGGCGAACGCCGCGCTCACCGGATGCCAGCGATCGGCGGGCTCGCGACGCACCGGAATGGGGCCCGTCGTGCCGTGCCACGGACCGTCGAAGTCGGCGTCGGACTCGATCGTCCTGAAGTACGGCAGCACGTGTTCGTACGACCACGACGCCGGCCAGTTCGCGAAGTCGTCCACCTGCGCCCGCACGAAGTACCCCCCGTTGACAGCGCCCGAACCGCCGAGCACGCGTCCACGCGCGATCCAGCCCGTGCGGCCTCTCGTCAACTCCACCGGGTACGGCCAGATCCAACGACTGTCGGGCCCCACCGGAAGCACACCCGCGTCGACGAGTTCGGGCGGGAACTCGGCGGGAATCCGATGGCCCGGACCGGATTCGACGAGCAGAATCCGACGGTCGGGGTCCTCGCTGAGCCGTCCGGCAACCACGCTTCCGCACGAACCGCCGCCGATCACGACGACATCCGCCGACGCTGGAATCTCCCGGATCTCCGGGCTGCCCCGGTCCACCGTCAGCTGCCGATACGCGGCGTCAGCGCCCGCAGGTCACGGGCACGGGCGGCACCCTGCCACAGCCCAGCGCCGTACGCGACGTCGTCGAGACGTTTGAACGCGGTGTGCCGCACCGGCCCCAGCCCGCCGGGCTCGCGGTGCGTCGACCAGTCCACGACGCCCTCGGTGACGGCGACGACGAATGCCAGTCGCCGGATCCGCCGGGACAGCAGGACCGCGAGCAGCGTCACCGGCCAGTAGTGCCGGCACATCGCGGACGCGAGCTGCCACACGCCACCGACGAACCCACGGGCGGCGAGGATCGCGGCGATGCGTGTGGGCTGATCCAGCTCGCGGAACGTGCGGCGCAGACGCAGCATCGTCACCAGCAGGGTGGCGATGCTGCCGAGCAGCCCGATCCGGGTGCATGTCGCCGCCGCGAGCACCGCGAACAGCGTCCACTTCGACATCGAGACCGGCGGCACCATGCCCTCGTGCCGGGCCGCGAGCGGCGCCGCCCCGGTCCCGTAGAACAGCTTGCGGGTGAACCACTTCCCGAACGAGACCCGGTGGTCGTGGGCGACGTGCGCCACGGGCTCGTAGCGCAGGCGCCAACCGCCCTCCTGGAGCCGCCAGCACAGGTCGACGTCCTCGGCGACGTGCATCGACTCGTCGAAGCCGCCCACCTCGACGAGGACGTCCCGTCGCACCAGCATCGCGGCGCTCGGCACGTACGACACCGGGCTGCCGGAGCGGACCGCCGCCTCCTTCCGCCCGAGGTCCAGCGACGACCTCGCGTGCTCGTAGCGGGCCAGCATCGACCCCTCGGGTTCGAGAGCGACGATCCGCGGCGCGACGAGCGCGACCGCGGGATCGCTGAAGTGACCGAGCATCCGTTCGAGCCACCCCGTCTTCGGCAGCACGTCCGAATCCAGAAACGCCACGAAAGGCGTTTCGGCGGAGCGCAATCCGGTATTGCGGGCCGCGGCAGGACCGCGAGAGGTCTCGTGCCGCAGCAGCGTCACGTGATCCGGCAGCTCGAGCGGGGTGCGCGAGCCGTCGTCCACGACGACGACGTTGAGCCCCTTCAGCGCCGGAACGAGCCGGGCGATGCCGTCGACGTTGTCCCGCAGCGGCACCACGACGGTGACGTCGCTCGGCGACGGAGTGGCCATGGGACGCGGGTTCGCGACGCCGGAGTCGAGGAGACGCCGCGCGACCACCGCGGTCTGCGAGTCGACGACCTCGAGGTAGCCGTCCCCGATCATCGCGGCAGCGGCCGGCGCGAGCTTGAGCATTCGCATCGGTGAGCCGCCGATCAGGACCCTGCCTCCCGAGTAGGCGCGCACCTTGGGATCGATACGGATCCCGAACCCGTCGGGCAGGCGAGCATGCTGCATCAGACGATGGTAAGGCTCGATGCGGTAACGGGCAGAACTTGCTGCAAAAAACCCGGACGAATCGCCACACCCGTCACACGAGCCGCCCGTCGGGTCGCAGGGACCAGCCCTCGATTGCCTCGTCAGCCCGGCGAACGAGATCGGCGAACAGCCGCTCGCCCTCCTCGGCGGACGCTCCGGCGGGGTCCCCGAGGATGCCGTTGGGGGTCGCGGCGAGCATGCCACCGGACCGCAGCTGCGGCATCAACTCGACGATCGGTGCAGTGTTTCCCGACTCGGCCCGGTCCATCGCGACGTCGCGCGGTGAAAGGTGCAGCAGCAGGGATGTTTCGGTTCGACCCGCGTGCGCGTCGGCGCCGGGTATCGCGCACGGCAGCCAGGCCACGTCGCGGCCCTCGTAGCGCAGCAGCTCGACGGCCTTCACCAGCGCAGGACCGTTACCGCCGTGCCCATTGACGAACACGACGCGCCGCGCCCACCGACACACCGACCGGCCGTACTCCACGAGGAGGGTCTCGAGCGCGCCCGAGCCGATGGAGACGGTGCCGGGAAACCCCTCGTGCTCCCCGCTCGCGCCGTACTCGATCGCGGGCGCCGCGACGACGTCGGTGAGGGAACGAGTCACCGCCGACGCGATCCGGGTGTCGGTGTCCAGCGGCAGATGCGGGCCGTGCTGCTCGAACGAGCCGACCGGCACCGCGACGGTGAGCGCGTCCCGGGCGACGTCCGGCCACGGGGTGGAGGCGAGGTCCATCGGTCGATCGTAGGCGGCTCGTTTGCACGCGAACCCGATCCACCCACCGTTCTGTCTTGCGCCAAGAAGTTGGCAGGGTTCAGGCGGCGTGTGGACACGAGAGCTTCGGCTGCGCCTGCGACGGTGGTGGCGCGAACACCTCGGCGCAGAAGCGCAACTACCACTCCGCCGCCGCCTCGCCGCCATCCTGCACTGGCTCACCACCGACCATTCGCAACACCCTCCGGGAGCGATCGTCGAGTGCTCGGGACAGATTGCAGGTCAGCACTTTTCGGCGGGCACTGCGGTTCCTACTCAAACCACGGGACCACGGCGTGCGTCACCGTGTCGTCGACACCGGCCGGAGAGACAACGAGCTCGAAGACCGGGTCGTCGTCGGACGCGAACTCGCGGAGCAGGATCCGATATCGTCCTGCGGGGACCGAGAGTCGGGAGTCGGGATCGTCGGGCTCCGGTCGTTCATCGTCGAACTGCGCGGCCATCGTGAGTTGCGTGTAGTCAGTCAGCCAGACGCCGGCGGCCGCGCCGATCACTCCTGCCGCTTCCCGCTCGGCCCGCTGCGACGACCCCTCCGCGACGATCCGCAGCTCTCCGCCCGCGGCATCGGGACCCGCGTAGGCGACGAACAGTGCACCGCGGCTCATCTGTTCGGCGAACCGCGTCAGGAGCTCGTCCAACCCCCAGTCTGTACCGACGAATCCGTCGTAGGGGCCTGCGGCGACAAGGCATATGAACCCGTCCTCGTCCACGGAGGTGATACGCGGGAAACCGGGCACACTCATGCGTTACATGGTAACCAGCGGGGCACCAATACAGGTTTGGCAACACACCTATGATTTCGTAAATGACTTGGACACCTGCAGCATTGACGATATACGCGCCCGCCCAACGCGTTGGTGGAGATCGGCTGGCGACCATTGACGCTGCTCGAGCCGCCGAGTCAGTTCGACAACCAGCCATGTGGTCCCGAGGACGATGGCAACCGGCCACCAGGCGGCTACGGCTCATCGGATACCTCCTTTGAGCGGATCGAGCCCCTCGCACACAGCCCGTCCAGGCTGACACCACGCCCACAGATCGCCACGCCTACCGCGAACTCCTCGACGACGCCGACGTCGCCTGGATGCCGTGGGTGGGGCCGCTCACCATCGATACCGCCCGCCGCATCGCCTGCGACTGCACTCTTACACCCGTCCTCATGGACGATGGCGCCCCACTCGACCTCGGCCGCACCACCCGCACACCACGAAGGCCGCCACCCAGGTTCACACCACCGAGTTCGATCGACCCCCACAAGAAGCCGATCCCGGCGCACAACAGAGCGGGCCCTCAGGCTGCCTGAACACGGGATCTACAGCGACACCGCCACCTGATACCCCTCGAGCACCGCGGCGTGCGAGCGCCGCGGTGTGACGGCGTCCCCGATGCGATGCACCTCGAACGGGACGGAATTGCTGCGCGACAATGCTTTCCACAGACCTTCGTCGGGTTCCTGGTGGATCGCACACACCACCCAGTCGAATCCGTCCGTGCGCGAGTCTCCGGTCAGGTGGTACTCCATCGCCACCCGCAGCCGGCCCGATTCCCCGACGACACCGACGACCCCGACGTCGGTCCACTGTTCGATGCCGGCGCGGTGCGCGCGCCGCTGCCACCCCTCCATGTCCAGGGTGACACCGAGGTCCTGCGCGACGCTCATGCCGGGCGACGCGATCGTCACCGCGCACCCGCGCGCTGCCAAGGTCTCCGCCACCGACGGCCCCTGCTGGAAACCGAGTTCGTCCACCACGAGAACACGGCCGTGCGGATCGGCCCGCCCCTCGAGGACATCGCGGGCATGGACGACGCGTGTGCACTCTCCCGCCCACCACGGCCGGACCGGACGCGCGCCCGTCGCCACGACGACGACATCCGGCGCCAGTTCGCCGAGCATGTCCACGCCGACGTCGACCCCCGTCTCGATCCGCACGCCGCGGCGCTCGCACTCCCCCGCCAGGTTCCACACCAGATCGCCGAGTTCACCGCGGCCGGCCGCCGAGGCCGCCACTCGCATCTGCCCACCCAGCACGCCCGACCGCTCGTACAGCGTCACGCTGTGCCCACGCTCGGCCGCGGTCGCTGCGGCAGACAACCCGGCCGGGCCACCGCCCACCACCACGACGCGACGTCCGGGCATGCGCGGTCGCGGCAGCGGCACCGATTCCCTACCGGCACGCGGATTCTCGACGCATCCGAGCCACCGCCCCAGCCCCATACGTCCGACGCATTCCTGATTGCACGACAGGCAGGTGCGGATCTCGTCGGCGGCACCCCGCCGCGCCTTCGCCACGAAGTCCGGGTCGGCGATCTGGCCGCGCACCACACCGATCAGATCGCAGCGCCCCTCGACCAGGGCCCGCTCGGCCTCCGCCGGTTCCTTCAGCCGCCCTACCCCGACCACCGGCAGCGAGACACCGCGCCGGATCGCGTCGGAGATGTGCAGCGCATACCCGCGTGGTGTCGCCATGGACGGCTCCACCAGATGCAGAGTCTCGGTCGCCACGCCCATCGTGGTGTTGATGTAGTCGACGGCGCCCGTCGCCTCCACCAGTCGCGCCACGGTCACCGCCTCGTCCAGCACGATGCCACCGGAAACCTGCTCGTCGCCCGAGAGCCGCACGCCGAGAATGAGATCCGGCCCGATCGCCGCACGCACCGCCGCGATCACGTCGAGCAGGAACCGCGCACGGTTCTCCACCACACCGCCGTAGTCATCGGTCCGCAGATTCGTCTGCCGAGCGAGGAATCCGCGGATCAGCGACGACTGCGACCCCTGCAGTTCGACACCGTCGAATCCACCATCGCGGCAGTGCCCGGCAACGGTGGCGTAGCCGGCGACCAGCTCGGCGATCTCGTCTGCTGCGAGAGCCTTGGGCACCTCCCGGAACAACGGGTCCGGCACCGGGCTCGGCGCCCACAGCGGGCGGCGGGAATACATGCCCGACCCCTGACCGCCGTTGTGATTGAGCTGCGCGAGGATCACCGTGCCGTGTCCGTGCACGGCATCGGTGATCCTGCGGTATCCCTCGACCACCTCGGGGCGGTACCCGTGAATCACCTTCTCGTACGGCCAGTCCGAGGGGTGGACGCACTGCTCCTCGGTGACGATCATCCCCGCTCCGCCGGCAGCCCGGGCCGCGTAGTACGCGGCGTGCTGCTCGGTGGGCAGGCCGGCGCACGCGTAGTTCGTCAGGTGCGCGGTGAACACGACCCGATTGGCCAGCGTTCGCGAGCCCAGGCGGAGCGGGGAGAACAACATCGGATACTGCCCGGTCAGACCTTGGTGTTGCCCTGGTCCAGAGCCACCTGGCTGGCCGTGACGGTCTTGGAGCCGTCACCCGCGAGCCACAGCACCGCATCCGAGATGTCGTCCGGGTCGGCGATCGGCTTCTCGGTGAGAATCGGCGCGAAGTTCGGCCCGTAGTGCGGGTACTGCTGCAGGATCACGAGGCTGCCCTGATCGGTACCCATGTGCGTGTTGACGCCGTACGGGTGGATCGAGTTGACGCGAATCCTGTACTCGCCCAGCTCCTTCGCAGCAGCCTGAGTCAGGCCGACGAGACCGAACTTCGACGCCGCATAGTGCGCCTGCCCGGGAAGCGCCTTCATGCCGGCGACGGAGCTGACCACGATGATGGAGCCACCGTTGCCCGCCTCGATCATCGCCGGCACCGCCGCCTTGAGGGTCTTGAAGGAGCCGGTGAGGTTGATGTCGATCAGCGTCTCCCACTGCTCGTCCGACATCTCCCAGAAGCGGTTCCAGTTGCAGATGCCGGCGTTGGCGACGACGATGTCGAGTCGGCCGAACTGCTCCACACCCGCGTCGACGACCGCCTTCAGCGCCGCGCTGTCACGGACGTCGGCCTCGCGGGCGAAGATCTTGGCGCCCTCGGCCTCGACGAGGCGAACGGTCTCCGCGAGGTCCTCGGACGTCGCCGCGTCGTACGTGTTGTCGTCCGTGACGGACTTGCACACGTCCACCGCAATGATGGATGCGCCCTCACGCGCCAGTCGCACGGCGTGCGTGCGACCCTGGCCGCGCGCCGCACCCGTGATGAAAGCAACCTTGCCGTCGAACTGCCCCACAGTGTTCTCCTAACGGTCGACTAACGTGAACCGGCGCCGAGACGCCCCTGACAACTCCGCGAGGTGACCCTCGCGGACAGCTTCGAGCACGGACCGGGGCGCGACGCAGTCGCCGATCCGCTCGTCCTGCGGACCACCCGCGCCCACCGACTCGTTCGGCAGTCGATGCGAGCAGTCCACGAATACTGCGCACGGTACGCGGGTCCGCACGCCCGTGAACCGGTTCTCCAGCAGCACTTCTCCCGCGGCGGCCGACACCGGGATCGCCGCGAGATGCCGCGCGACACCCGCCCGCTGCACGCGCGCGTTCGCGCCGACCAGATCACCGGTGGGCCCAAGCCGGGATCCGATCAGCTGATCGGGCGTCGCGATCGCCACCTCGCGGTCCTGCTCGGCCAGCCACAGCGCCACCGACACCGCGACGGGGCCACCGACGGGGTCGAACAGCACGACGGGCCCGGGTTCGAGCACCGCGCCCGCCAGCACATCCGCCGCGGTCACCGCCTGCACCCCGGCACCGACGGGGCACGGCGCGGGTCGCGGGCTGCCGCCGGTCGCGAGTACGACCAGCGTCCCGGCGGCACGGGCCTCGGCCAGTTCCGCGGCGCCCAGCTCGATGTCCGTCCGGATGTCCACCCCGAGCCGACGGCATTCCGCCTCGAGCCAGTCGACCAACATCGCCAGCCGCACGCGCCCGGCCCCGACGGCCGCCGTGCGCAGCATGCCGCCGGTTCGAGCAGCTTTCTCCGTCAACGTCACCCGGACGCCGCGCTGTGCGAGCGCGCGCGCCGCCTCGAGGCCCGCCGGACCACCACCCACCACGAGCGCCGACTCCACGGCGACGACAGGCTCGGGATCGACCGTCTCGTGTCCGGCCGACGGGTTACCGATACACGTGACGATCGGATTGCGCGGATCGCGGACGAGGCACGTCTGATTGCACAGCACGCACGGGCGCGGCACGAGGCCGTCCCGAACCCGCGCCACAAGGTCCGGGTCCGCGATCTGCGCACGGGTCATCTCGACCAGATCGGCGACGCCGTCGTCGAGGGCGCCCTGCGCCTGATCGGCACCGACGACGCTGCCCTGCAGCACCACCGGGACGCGTCCGCCTGCGGCCTCGCGCATCGCCCGGCACAGCTCGACGTTGAATCCGGGCTCGCTCTGCATGTCCGGCCGGTAGGCGGCGGTGGTGAACGGACCGCCGCGCACGACCACCAGCAGGTCCACTGAATCGGACAGCGCACCAACCTGTTCGGCAGCCTCGTCGGGGGTGACACCGGCCCAGGGAGCGAGTTCGTCGCAGCAGAGTCGCAGCGACAGGATCCGACCGTCGCCGAGTTCGGCGCGCACCGCGGAGATCACTTCGCGGGTGAGGCGCAGCCGGTCGGCGCCGTACGGGTCGGCGCGACGGTTGGTGAGTCCCGAATGGAACTGGCGCAGCAGGGAGAAGGGGCCGGCGTCGAGTTCGACCCCGTCCACCCCTGCGGCTGCTGCGACTCGCGCTGCCGCCCCGAAACCCTCGACGAGCGACTCGATCTGAGCCTGTTCCATCTCCATCGGCAGCTCACGCGAGATCGGGTCCGGGAACCGGGACGGCGCCCACAACGCGGCCTGCGACCACGCGCTGGACCCCTGCAGGCCGGTGTGCCCGAGACCCGCCAGCACCAGCGTTCCGTGCGGCCTGCACGCGGCGACCACGTCGGCCCAACCTGATCCGCATCGGGCCGCCAGCGGGGCGCGCTCGTACGGCCAGTCGGACTCGTGCACGGACGCGGTCTCGGTGACGATCACTCCGGCGCCGCCGCGGGCCCGCCGCTCGTAGTACGCGCCGTGGCGCGGCGACAGCGCACGGCCGTCACCCAGATTGGTCTCGTGCGGGCCGAACAGCACCCTGGACGGGACATCGTGCCCGGCCAGGGTGAACTGCTCGGTGAGGTTGCCGCGCATCGGGTCGTGTCCGACGCGAGGGTTCTAGCCGACGCCCAGGTCGCGACGGAATCCCTCGGGCACCACCAGGTCGGCGGGGCTCAGATCCTGAATCGACTTGTGACCCAAGCCCAGCACGGCGGAATCGATGCCGCCGCGCAGGATGTCGAGAACGTTCTCGACACCGGCCTGACCGTTGGCCGAGAGGCCCCACAGGTACGCGCGACCGATCATGACTGCGCGGGCACCGAGCGCGAGCGCCTTGACGACGTCACTGCCGCGGCGGATGCCGCCGTCGAGCACGACCTCCATCTGGTCACCGACCGCCTCGGCGATGGCCGGCAGCGCGCGGATCGGGGCCGGGGTGCCGTCGAGATTGTTGCCGCCGTGGTTCGACACCGAGATCGCCGAGCAACCGGCGTCGAGGGCGCGCTTGGCGTCGTCGACGCGCATGACGCCCTTGAGCATGAACGGTCCGCCCCACTGCTCACGCAGCCACGCGACGTCGTCCCACGTCGGCAGCGGCGTGCCCATCCACTGGCCGTACGCGCCGAAGAAGGTGGGCGGCTGCTGGCCCGGCGCCGCCAGGTTGGGCGTCGTCAGATCCGGGACCTTGCCCGTCTTGGCGAACTCCCACAGCCACTTCGGGCGGGTGATGCCCTCGGGCGCGAACTGGAACATCGCCTTGAGATCCATCTTCTCGGGGATCGACGGGCTGCCCCAGTCGCGCCCGTTGGAGAAGGACCAGTCGAGCGTGATGATCAGGCCGGTCGCACCCGCGGCGCGGGCGCGCTCCATACGCTGGAGCAGAGTGTCGCGGTCGCCCACCCAGTACATCTGGAAGAAGGTCTGCGGGTTGGCCGCGGCCACCTCCTCGATGGACTTGCTCGCGAACGAGCTGAGCCCGATCGCGGTGCCCCGGGCCGCCGCGGCGCGCGCGACCGCGACCTCGCCGTCCGGGTGCACTGCCTGTACACCGGTGGGCGAGATCATGACAGGCATCGAAATGGGCTGGCCCATAACGGTGGTCGACAGATCTCGCTCACCGCTCAGCCCGGCGACGTGCGGCGCGAACCCCAGTTCGGTGAATGCCGCAATGTTGTCATCGACGGTCAGACCCTTCTCGGATCCGGCGACGAGCGCCGCATACACCGACTTCGGCAGGCGCTTCTTCGCCCGCCGCTGCGCCTCTGCGACCGTCTCGAACCAGGCACTCTTGGCCATGTCAAACCTCTCGTACTGCGGTAGATATTGTTCGTCTATTCCATTCCGGCAAGCGGGTTTTCATCACAGATCTTGGCCGGCGGATGCATGAGCAGGGTGAGCGGAACCGGTGCCTTCGGCGTGCGACGCTCGGCGCGTTTTCCGGTCCGCGAATGGTCCTGGCTGGACTTGGGCACGCTGCGGTCGGCCGCGAGTGCCGACTCTCCGTAGCCCTGGACGCACTCGGGGTCCGGGCCGTCCATCGGCAGGCCCGTGAAGAACTTGGCCGCCATGCAGCCGCCGCGGCAGGAGTCGTAGTGGTCGCACTTGGCGCATGCGCCCCCGGTCTGCGGCGACCGCAGATCCTGGAACAGCTCCGAGTGCTGCCACACCTGCTGGAAACCGCCGTCGGAGACGATGTTTCCGGCGAGGAACTGGTCGTGGATCGCGAACGGGCACGCGTAGACGTCGCCGATCGGATCGATCAGGCACACGACACGGCCGGCGCCGCACAGGTTCAGCCCCGGCAGTGCGTCACCGTACGCGGACAGGTGGAAGAACGAGTCACCCGTGAGCACGCCCTCGCCGTTCGCGACCAGCCAGTTGTACAGCTCGCGCTGCTGCTCCTGGGTGGGATGCAACTCGTCCCACACGTCGGCGCCACGGCCGGACGGACGAAGTCGCGTAATGCGCAGCGTCGCACCGTACTTGTCGGCGAGCGCCTTGAAGTCGTCGAGCTGGCTCACGTTCTGGCGCGTGACGACGACCGAGATCTTCGCGTCCTTGAACCCGGCCTCGGCCAGGTTCTCCAGCGCACGGACGGCCATCGCGAACGAACCCGGGCCGCGCACCGCGTCGTTCACCTCGGCGGTCGCACCGTCGAGGGAGATCTGGACGTCGACGTAGTCGCTCGACGCGAGGCGCTGTGCCACCTTCTTGTCGATCTTGACGCCGTTGGTGGAGAACTTCACGCCCACCTGGTGCTCGGTCGCGTAGTCGACGAGCTCCCAGAAGTCGGAACGCACGGTGGGCTCACCGCCACCGATGTTGACGTAGAACACCTGCATGCGCTGCAGTTCGTCGATGATCGACTTGCACTGCTCCGTGGACAGCTCACGCGGATCCCGGCGCCCCGAGGACGACAGGCAGTGCACACAGGACAGGTTGCAGGCGTAGGTGAGTTCCCACGTGAGGCAGATCGGCGCGTCGAGACCGAGTTCGAACTGGTCGACTAGTCGACCCACGGCAGGGGCGGGCGGCTCGAGAACTGAGGTCATGGGGCTGCGTCCTCACATCGGGGATGTCTGGTTGGGTGCATGTGTGGAGATGAGGCAGAGATCAGGACGGCACGATCATGTGCGAGTCGGCCAGGGTCTCGAGGGCGCGCAGGTACGGCCGGGCCGCATCCTCCTCGATGCCCTGAGCCGACAGAGCGGCCCGGACGTCCGGGTGCTCCGGCAGGGATTCGACGATCGCGACGATGGTCCGGTTCTTCAGGAACGAGAGCTTGCGCGTTCCGAAGTGGTAGAGCAGCGCCCCGAAAGGTTCGGGGCGCAGCGCCACCTGCGGGTGAAGCTTCCACGCCGCGTCGAGATCGATCGTGCCGGCCGACGAGCTATTGCCGGCGGCTGGTGTGGACACGATCAGTACACGCCGCACATACCGTCGATGGAAACCTCTTCGACGAGGGACTCCTCGACGAGCGAGCTCTCGTTGGCAGAAATGACACTGTCGCGATCGGACATCAATTCCTCCTCTAATTCGGACCCCAGGAGCGGAGTCTGCGGTCATAGTGACGTCTTCACTGTGACTCGACTCACCACTGTAATGGCATCGGGTGCACAATGACTAGTGAAGGAGGCCACACAGGTGCGAACTCGCAGGAGCCCGTCGTCGCGGATCGGTAGGAGACCGACCACGACACGTGACCGCATCGCGGCGGTCGGCATCGACCTGTTCGCTGCCCGCGGGTTCGACGACACCAGCGTCGACGACATCGCCGAAGCGGCGGGAATCGCGCGACGCACGTTCTTCCGGTACTTCCCGTCCAAGAACGCGGTGCCGTGGGGCGACTTCGACGCGCACATGTCGGAGATGCGCACCCTGCTCGCGGAAATGCCCGACGACATGTCCATCCTCGACAGCCTCGTCTCGGCCGTGCTGGCGTTCAACACCTTTCCGCCCGAGGTCGCGGCCGGTCACCGTCGGCGCATGGAACTGATCTTCGTCGTGCCGGCGCTGCAGGCGTACTCGGTGGTGATGTACGACGGCTGGCGCAAGGTGATCGCCGAATACGTCGCCGGGAGACTGGGGCTCGCGCCCACCGATCAGCTCCCCAAGACGGTCGGCTACCTGCTGCTCGGCGTCGCACTCGGGGCGTACGAGACGTGGCTGACCGACGAGTCGCTCGACCTGATCGACCTCATCACCCAGGGCAGCCGGGTGCTCTACACCGGCCTCGCCGACCTGCACGAACCACTCCTGAACGGAGCCGCCCACCATGACGCTTGATTCGCTCGCCCCCTGCGCCCCGGGCCGGTGGTCGCACGACCACGTCACCGTCGAACGCATCCCGAGCGGGCCGATCACACTGACCCGGAGCGGGGATTCCCTGCACGTCCGGCACGCACTGGGCCCCGAGGCCCTCAGCGAACGACTGGTCGCCGAGGTCACCGCATCGATCGGGGACGCCGACTTCGGCCAGACGGAGTTCGAGCTCACGATGGTGGGCCTGGTCCGCTCCACCGTGCCGGACGCCCTCGAGTCGTGGACCGTCTACTACCGCAACTCGCTCGAGGAACTCCTCGACGGCACCGCGGACTTCGCGCCGATCCACGACAAGGCGGCCGAACTGGTCCGCGGGAGCGTCCTCGACCTGGGCTCCTGCTTCGGGTTCCTGCCGCTGCGCCTGGCCCGCGCGGGCGTCCCGGTCACCGCGACGGACATCCTGCCGGGCACCATGACGCTGCTCGACGCGGTCGCGCCCCGCCTCGGCATCCCGATCTCCACCCTCGTGTGCGACGCCGCGAACGTCCCGGTGCCCGACGACAGCGCCGACACCGTCACCGCAGTCCACCTGCTCGAGCACGTCGATCCCACGACGGGCGCCGCCGTGCTCACCGAGGCCCTGCGCATCGCCCGTGAGCGCGTCGTGGTCGCGGTCCCGTACGAGGACGAGGCCACCGCCTGCCACGGCCACGTCCGCACGTTCGCCGCCGACACCCTCCGCGAACTCGGCAGATCCACGGGTCGCCCCTTCGAGGTCTTCGACCACCACGGTGGGTGGCTGGTCCTCGAGGCCTGATTTCTCGAGAGCCCCGACATCGCGCTCGAGAACGCTCCCGATCAGCGGGAGCCGGAAGCAGAGAATTACCATCGCCCCGGTAGCGTCGCTACGCTGCTACGCTGAAACTAGAACACGTTCTAAACTGATCCACGAGAGGACCAGAGTTCGCATGACCACTATCGACGTGCCGCACAGCTCTCGATCCGCGGTGCTCACCGTGTCCGGGGTGATCGAGGAGACCCCCGATTCGCGGTCGCTGGTCTTCGACGTCCCCGCGGACATGAAGAGCAAGTTCCAGTACAAGCCCGGCCAGTTCCTGACGCTGCGCATCCCGAGCGACCTGACCGGCTCGGTCGCCCGCTGCTACTCCCTCGCGAGCTCGCCGTTCACCGACGACGCGCCCAAGGTCACCGTCAAGCGGACCGCCGAGGGCTACGGCTCCAACTGGCTCTGCGACAACGTCTCCGTCGGTGACCAGATCGAGGTGCTGCCGCCGTCGGGCGTCTTCACCCCGAAGTCGCTCGACCACGACTTCCTGCTGTTCGGCGCGGGCAGCGGCATCACCCCGGTGATGTCGATCCTCAAGTCGGCGCTGACCGAGGGCAAGGGCAAGGTCGTCCTCGTCTACGCCAACAACGACGAGAGCTCGGTGATCTTCGCGGCCGAGCTGCGCGAGCTGGCCGCCAAGTACGCCGACCGCCTCACGATCATCCACTGGATCGTGAGCCTGCAGGGCCTGCCGTCGGCCGCGCAGTTCGCGACGCTCGCGGCCCCGTTCACGTCGCACGAGGCCTTCATGTGCGGCCCCGGGCCGTTCATGGACACCATCCACGCCGCCCTGGCCGACGCCGGAATGCCGCGCGCGCAGGTCCACGCCGAGGTGTTCAACTCCCTCGCCGGCGACCCGTTCAAGGACGTCGAGCTCGAGGAGGTCTCCGAGGAAGAGGCCGCCGACGCCGCGACCGTCGAGATCGAGCTGGACGGCGAGACCCACAGCTTCGCGTGGCCGCGCAAGCAGACCCTCGTCGACGTCATGCTGTCGAAGGGCCTGGACGTGCCGTACTCCTGCCAGGAGGGCGAGTGCGGTTCGTGCGCCTGCACCGTCCGTGAGGGCGAGGTGTCCATGGATCACGCCGGCGTCCTCGACCAGGAGGACATCGACAACGGCTACATCCTGGGCTGCCAGGCCAAGCCGGTGAGCGATCACCTCAAGATCGAGTTCTGATACTCGGCTCGAGTCCTTCCGAGAGGCCCGATTCCACCGTCCGGTGGGGTCGGGCCTCTCGCTTTCCGGCGGTGTCCGGCGCCGTCCTGCTCGAGGCCGAATGTCACATCGGTTCAGTCCAACTGGACCCATGTGACATTCGGTCACCGTTTCGTGCCCTGAACTGCACAATCCTGCAACAAGAGTGCAATCCGGACATATTGATCGGCCGGTCAGTCAGCGTGACACTGAGGTGAGGACACAATCCTTTCCGAGGAGGCTGGACATGAAGGCATCAACTCGTTGGCAGGACTACGCGGCTGTCATCATCGGCGCCTACGCCGCCCTCTCACCGTTGTGGCTCGCCACCGACACTGGCGCCCGGTGGTCGCTGATCGTGCTCGGTGTGCTCGTCGCCCTGGCCGGCCTCGCGAGCATGGCGCGGCCCGGGATGGCCGCGGTCGACTACGCGATGGGCGTGTTCGGCGTCCTGATGTTCATCTCCCCGTGGGTCATGAACTTCAGCTCGATGACCGGGGCATCGTGGACAGCCTGGGTGGTCGGAGCACTGACCGTGGTGGTCGCCGTCGCCGGGTTGCCGGCGATGAGTGCCCGGATGCACGGACACGGCGGTGTCGCCGCGCACTGAGATACGCGGACAAGCACCGACAAGCACCGTCAAGCACCGACAGGCACCGACAGGCACCGACAGGCACCGACAAACGAAACGAACGCACATCCGACAACCTCACGAAACGTCGGTGGGGTGGGGGCCGAAGCCCTCACCCCACCGACGTGCTACCGGAGACCCCCGATGCCGCAGCGACGGCGCAGCGCCAAGATCGACGGTGACGCACGCGAGAAGATCCTCGACGCCGCGGAATCGCTGATCGCGGAGCGTGGATTCGACGCCACCTCGACCGCCGCAGTGGCCGCGGCCGCCGGGGTGCCCAAGGGCCTGATCTTCTACTACTTCGCAACCAAGGCCGACATCCTCACCGCGCTGCTGGCCGAACGGTTGCCCGCCGAGCCACTCGAAGACGTCGACCCCCTCGTCGCGCCCGGCGACCCGGCGACCAGCCTGGTCAACCTCGACAACGCTCTCAACCTGCGTGACGATCACTCGTCGCTGATGCGGGTGATCATCTTGCGGGAGGCCGAGACGCACCCGGACATCCGTGACCACCTGCGACGATTCCGCTCGTATCTGCACGACGCGACGGTCCGCGTGTTGCAGGCCAGTGCCGCCGGCCCGGTGCAGCCGGGAACCCTGCGGGCCTGCGCGAACGCGTGGGTCGCGGCGATGTTCTCGGCCGCCCGCAATGACCGGACGCGCGACCTCGACGACGTCCCGCGGCGCCCGGGCGACGAGTTGGGCAGCGTTGCCCGGGTGGTGGCAGCCGGGATGGTCCAGCTCGGCTGACGCGACCGGATCAGCGCGAGGGCGCGGCGAGCAGGAGCCGTCCGGCATCGAACGCGGCGGCACTGACCGGCAGCTCGCCCCTGGTCCCACTCAGTAGGACTTCGACGGTTCCCTGCCCGGTCGTGTCGCGTCCGAGCGCATCGATGCGACGCAGTGTCTGTGCCGCGACAGCCTCGGCGCTGTCGAACAGCACGACCCCGTCGGGCAGGTGTGCGGCGATCTCGTCCGCGACGAGCGGATAGTGGGTACACCCGAGCACGACACCGCTGACGTCGTCGGGCGTGCGGGCCGCCGCGGACGCGATGGCCGCCCGTGCGGCCTCGACGTCACCGAGATCGATCGCGTCGGCCAGACCGTGGCACGCCACGCCCACCACCGAGCTGCCGTTCGCGAACTCCTCGACCAGATTCGCCTGGTAGGCGCTCGCCGTGGTCGCGGCGGTGGCCCAGATGGCGACCGAATCGCACACCGCGGCCGCCGGCTTGATGGCCGGCACCGTGCCGATGACGGGGATGCCGTCGCCGAGGTCGGCGCGCACATGGTCGAGCGCGGTGACGCTCGCGGTGTTGCACGGCAGCACCACCACCTCGGCACCCCGGTCGACCGCCCGGCGCGCGGTGCCGACCACCCGGTCGATCACCCACTGCTCGTCCCGCGGTCCCCACGGCGCGTTCTCCGGGTCGAGCGACAGCATCAGATCCAGATCCGGCCGCAACCGACGCAGCCACGCAGACGTCGGAAGCAGTCCGAGACCCGAGTCGATGAGCGCAACGATCACCCGACAAATCTAGCCGGGTCAGGCAGGAGCGGACTCGAGCAGTTCCCCGATCGGTACGCCCGACGCGATCTTCGCGCGCATCTTCATCACCGCGCCGGCCGATCCGGCACCGACGACCGCGGTCAGCGCGCCGCCGCGCGAGTAGTACACGACGAACTTGCGCCCGTCGTCCTTGATCACATGGACGTCGTCGTCGGCCGAGACGGTGCCCAGGGCCTGGATCTTGAGCCCGTACTGGTCGCTCCAGAAGTACGGAACCTGCGCCGGCGCGTCCGGGTCGCCGGTACCGGTGAGCGCACCCGCGAGGATTTTCGCCTGGTCACCGGCGTTGCTCCAGTGTTCGACGCGCTTGTGACCGCCCGTCTCGTGACGCCACGCGGCGACGTCACCGATGGCCCACACGTGCGGATCGTCGGTCCGGCCCACCTCGTCGCACAGCACGCCGTTGCCGAGCGCGACCCCCGAGCCCTCGAGCCAACCGGTGACCGGCACCGAGCCGATACCGATCGCGACGACGTCGACGTCGAGTTCCGTGCCGTCGGACAGCACCGCACCGCTGACCCGCCCGTCGCCGGTGAGGGACGCGAGCCCCACGCCGGCGCGGACGTCGACGCCCTCGTCGCGGTGCATGCGCCCGACCAGCGCGCCCACCTGCTCCCCCAGCACCGACGCGAGCGGCGCGGGCTGCGGCTCGACCAGCACGACGTCCAACCCGAGGCCGCGCATGCTCGCGGCCAGCTCGCACCCGATGAAGCCGGCGCCGACGACCAGGGCCCGGGCCCCCTCGCGCAGGTCGGCACGCAGCGCGCGGCTCTCGTCGACCGAACGCAGGACGTGGACGCCGTCCAGTTCCGGCAGGCCCGGAATGCGGCGCGGGGTCAGCCCGGTCGCGATCACCAGGTCGCCGTATGCGATCTCGGTACCGTCCGACAGCGAGACCGTGCGGTTCTCCCGGTCGAGGCCCGTCGCGGCGGCGCCGAGACGCAGGTCGATCCGTTGCTCGTCGAAGAACTCCCGCGGCCGCAGCGTCGTGTCGTCGTTCTCGCCACGCACCACTTCCTTCGACAGCGGCGGCCGGTCGTACGGCAGGTGCGGCTCGTCGCCGACGATCACCAGCTCACCGTCGTAGCCCGACTGACGCAGTTCCTCGGCGGCGCGGACGGCGGCCAGACCGGCCCCGACGATCACGACCGGACCCACGGTGTTCTCGTTACTGGACATGCCTGCCAACCCTCCATCACCCGGTGCGGGACCTACCCACCAAACTAGAACATGTTCTTACCAAATCCGAGCCGTGGACGGGTACCCGCCGTTCACGGGCCTCAGCGCTCCGCGACACCCGGCACCGGCACCTGCGCACCGGTGATCGCCGCCGATGCGTCGCTGCACAGGAACGCGACGACCTCCGCGATCCGCTCGGGCGAGACCCAGCCGCCGCGGTCGGCGCCGGGCTGATCCGCCCGGTTCGCCGGGGTGTCGATCATCGACGGCAGGACCGCGTTGGCGCGGATCCCGTCGCGGGCGTACTCGACCGCCAGAGCGCTGGTCAGCGCCCACACCGCGGCCTTCGACGTCACATAGGCCGAGGCGCCGGAGAACGGCGCGAACGCCGCCTTGCTCGACACCGTCACGATCGAGCCACCCCCGGCCTCGATCAGGTGCGGCACCGCGGCCTGCGTCGTGAGATAGAGCGGACGCAGATTCAGGCGCAACATCGACTCGAAGTCCTCGACCGGCGTCTCGTGCAATCGCTTGCCCATCGCGAAACCGCCGACCAGGTTCGCAACGGCCGTCAGCGGCGCGTCCGCGTCGGAGGTCGCGACACAGACCACCTCGGCGACGCTGTCCGCATCGAGCAGGTCCGCACGAACCGGCACGACGGCCGGATGACTGCCGAGCCGCTCCGCCGCGCCCGCCGAGTGCCACGGCACGACGACGCGCCAGCCGGCGTCCGCGAGCGTGCGCGTCACCGCGACACCCAGCCCACCCGTCCCACCCGTCACCAATACCGTTGCGCTCATTCGTCCCTCACCTCTCGACATGCGACGGCCGTCGCTGCTCGAATGCCCTGTCGCTCGAACCGTAGCCCGTCGCGGCACCCGAGAGAACGCAGAAGTCACTACAGTTGAACCGGAACCGGAGCCGACGCGGGAACGGCACCGTAAGAGGAGCGACGATGACCACTGATCCGGGTGCAGGTTCGAACGCGGGCGGCGGGCGAATCCCGTTCGGGGCAAGCGGGACGCCCGACCTGATCAGCTCGCAAGGCAGGACGATCATCGCGGACGCGGTGGTCGCGAAGATCGCGGGCATCGCCACCCGCGAGATCAACGGCGTCTACGACGTGGGTGGCGGCACCGCACGCGTCGTCGGGGCGCTGCGCGACCGCATCCCCGGCGCACGCGTCGACCACCGGCAGGGCGTCGCGGTCGAGGTCGGCGAGAAGCAGGCCGCGATCGACATCGGCATCGTCGCCGAGTACGGCGTGGCACTGCACGAACTCGCCGCCGGGATCCGCCGGAACGTCATCGCCGCGGTCGAGAACATGACCGGCCTCGAGGTCACCGAAGTCAACATCACCGTCTTCGACGTCGTGCTCTTCGACGAGACCGACACCGGCGCCGAGTCCGACGCCAAACCGAGGGTGCAGTGACCGAGCCTGTCGCACAAACACTCTCACCGGCGGAGCTGGCCGCACGGGCGGCACTGGCGGTGCCCGAGGTGGCGGGACTGCACGGCGGCGAGTTCGGCGAGATCGCCACATATCTGCCCGGCCGCCGCGTGACCGGCGTCAGGCTCGGCGACGACCACTGCTCGATGCACGTCACCGTGCGGTACCCGGCCGACCTGTTCGCCACCGCCGAACGGGTGCGCGCCGCCGTCCACGCGGTCGTGGGCATTCCGGTGGACGTGACGATCGAGGACCTGACCGACACCCCCGACGACGAGACAGGACCCGAACTATGAGCAGTACAAGCATGGGACTGATCGCGGGACTCCTCCTGGCCCTGGCCGGAATCCTCGGCGGCTTCAGCGGTTTCGTCTTCGCGGTGCTCCTCGGCGCGGTCGGGATGGCGATCGGCGCCCACCGCGACGGCCACCTCGACCTCGGCGCCCTGCTCCGATCCCGCGGCCGTGGCTGAACCGGACACCGAACCGAGCGACGCCCCGCCGGCTCAGACAGCGATCGACGAACCGGGGTCACGCGGCAGCTTGGTCATCAAGGACCGGGCGATCGCGAAGATCGCGACCACCGCCGCGCTCCAGGTGCCCGGTGTCGTGTCGCAGGGCGGCGGGCTCACCCGCTTCACCGGGCGCGAACTGCCCCGCGCCGACGTCTCCACCGGGACCCGGTCGGTGGCGGTCAACCTGTATCTCGGCGTGCACTGGCCGTGCGACGTCGCGGAGCTGACCCGGCGCGTCCACCACGAGGTGGGCGAACAGGTCGAGAACCTCACCGGAATGCCGCTGCACCAACTCGGCGTCCTCGTCGCCGGCACCGGCCCCGACACCCCGGGCGATTCGGACATCGCCTGCCCGACGCCCTCCCCCGCCGACACCGTCACCGCGCCGCGGCCACCGGCCGCCGCACCCGCCGCCGTCCCCGCGGCGATCCTGATCGCGCTGGGCCTGCTCGGGTTGGCCGCCGTCGCCGCCCGCGAACTGCTCATATCCCGCGGCACCATCTCGGGTGCACCCTGGCTGCGGAACACGTTCGAATGGCTCGGACGCCTGCACTGGGAGCAGTGGCTGGTCCCGGTCGCGCTCGCCGGCCTCGTCGTCGGCATCCTGTTCGTGCTGCTCGCGCTCGCCCCGCGCACCCGCACCCACGTTCCGCTGCGCGCCGACGACGGCGTCGCCACGGTGTGGATGCGGCCCGTCGACGTCGCCCGCATGTGCAGTGCGCGCGCCGGCACCGTGCCCGGCGTGGTGTCCGCGCACACCACCGTGGACCGCCGCCGCGCCACCGTTCACGCGATCACCGACGCCGCCGTCACCGGACCCGATGCCGACAACCTGCGAGAAGCGGTCGTCGGCGCCGTCGGAGACGGACTCTCACTCCTCGGACGCCCGCTGAAGCTGCGCGTCAGGACGCGCACAGACCGCAAGCAGGCACGGTCGTGAAGCGCAGCGCGGCCGCACTGAACCGCCTCCTGGTCCTCGTCGTCGGCCTCGCACTCGCCGCGGCCGGAGCGACGGCACTCGCATGGGACCGCGGCGTGACCGCGATCCGAGACGCGGTGGCCAATTTCGACCGTGACCGGCTGATCGAGGTCCCCGACCAGAGCTGGTGGCATGCGGCGCTCGCCGTGACCATCGGCGTCTCCCTCGTCCTGGCGGTCGTCGTCCTCGCCGTCGACCTCACCCGTCGGCGCGCCTCTCCCAGCCAGTTCCTCGAGTCGCGGACGGACACACCCGTTTCCATCGACCTCGGCCCGATCGCGAACGGTGTCGCCACCGAACTCGCGCAGCTGCCCGGGGTGCGCCGGGCGCGGGGTCGTGCGCTGTCGGATCGTGGGCTCGCGACGATCCAGGTGACCGTCGAATCCGATCCGCACTCCGACGTCGCCGCGCTCACCCTCGCGTCCGAGCGGATCGCCGCCACCACGACATCCGCACTCGGCGGCACCGCTGTCGCCGACGTCGCGATACGCATCCTGCTGCACCTCGACCGCGCCGACCACCCCCCGGTGGCTGCACCCGCCACACCCGGCTCGCAGTCGACCGCCGGCAGTGGAGCAGACTGACACCATGCGCGACACGGGCCCCGACCTCTCGAACACCGACTCCGACTTCGACTTCGAGGGCACGGATTTCGACGGCGAGGACTTCTCCGACGCGACCTTCGCCGGCGAGACCTGGCAGCACCGCAACTACACCGGCTGCACGTTTCGGGACACCGACATGTCGAACCTCGTCACCGAATCGGTGACGTTCACCGACTGCGACTTCACCGGCGCCGATCTCACCGGCTCACAGCACAGCGGATCGGCGTTCCGGAACTGCCACTTCGAGTACACCCGCATGTGGGACAGCACCTTTCGGCATTCGAGCTTCATGGGTTCGGTCATCCGGGAGTCCCGGATCCGCCCGCTCACGCTCGAGGAGGTGGACTTCACCCTCGCCTCGCTCGGTGAGATCGACCTGCGCGGCGTCGACCTGTCGGGCTGCCGGTTGCGAGAGGCCAACCTGGTCAAGGCAGACCTGCGCAAGGCGATCCTGCGCGGCGCCGACCTGACCGGCGCACGCACCGGGGACCTGCGCCTCGACGACGCCGACCTGGAAGGTGCCCGCGTCGACGCCGCCCTATGGACCTCCGCGAGGCTCACCGGCGCGCGCATCGAGATGCACCAGGCAGTAAGCTACGCGGCCGCGAACGGCCTGCGGGTGGCCGGCCACTAGCCGCTCACTCGCCCGATCATTCGGTGGGCCGGACGAACTCCGGCTGATCGAGCACCCGCAACCAACTGCCGTCCGCCTGCCGGCGGACCACCTGCGCCCGCGCGCCCGCCCCGTCCCGGGGCGGCGTCGACGTCAACGCGAGATCGCCGCTCACGAGCGTCGGCAACGGCGGTTCCGGCTCGAAACGAGGCGCGTGCGCCAGCACCTGCGCCCACAGCTCGCGGATCGCGTCCCGGCCCACCGTCACCGATCCGGGCGGGTACGCCATCACCGCGTCCTCCGCGTACAGCGCGGCGACCCCGTCGGCATCGCACGCGTTGGACCGTTCGACGAACAGTCTGGTGAGGTCCTCGGGTGTCCGTGCCTTCTCCGCCTTCTCCGCCTTCACTGCCTTCACTGCCTTCACTGCCTTCTCTGTGTGCGCCTTCGTCATGCCTGTTCCTCTCGTGCACCGGATTCGGTACATCGAGCATCCGACGGCGGGATCGAGAAGTCCAACAGATAGTTGTTCTCAGAACTAGAATTATCAGTCATGGAACTGCGCCAGCTCGAATACTTCGTCGCGGTCGCCGAGGAAGCCAACTTCACGCGCGCCGCTGCCTGCGTCCACGTCAGCCAGTCGGGAATCAGCGCGCAGATCCGGCAACTCGAGAACGACCTCGGCGCACCCCTGTTCGACCGCTCGACGCGCACTGCCACCCTCACCGTCGCCGGCGAGGCGGCGCTCACACACGCCCGCGCCGCGCTGGCCGCAGCCAGCGCCGTCCGTGCGGCGGTCGACGACGTCAATCACCTGGTCCGGGGTCGACTCGAGGTCGGAATGGTCACGGCGTGCACCGTGACGCCACTGTTCGACGCACTGTCCGCGTTTCATCGCGCGCATCCGGGCGTCGAGGTGAGCCTGACCGAGAACAACTCCGATCGGCTCGTCGACGGCGTGCGCGGCGGCACGATCGAGCTGGCCCTCGTCGGGGTTGCCGGCAACGCGCCCGCCGATCTGGCCTCGTTCACGCTGGTGAGTGAGCGTCTGGTCGCCGCCGTGCCCACCGGTCATCCGCTGACCCGGCTGCCGTCGGTGACGCTGGCCGACGCGTGCGCACATCCCCTGATCACGCTGCCGATGGGCACCGGTATCCGCACCGTCCTCGAGCAGGGGTGCGCGGAACTGCGGCGCCGGCCCGACATCGCGCTGCAGGCCAGCGCCCCCGACACCGTGGCCGACCTCGCGGCCCGCGGACTGGGCGTCGCGATCCTCAGCGAATCGATGGCCGCGTCGTATCCGGACCTGGAATCGCGGGTGGTCTCCGACGTCGCTGTCGATGCCGTCCTGGCCCTGGTGTGGAAGCCGGATCCGTCCCCGGCACTGCGCGAACTCCTGGTTCACGCCCGGCGCGCGTTCGGCGCCACCGTCTGACACCGGCCGACCGCGGCCTGTTCGCCTCAGGGTGGGAGTGGCTTGCCGTCACCGGTCGGGGTCGAGGTGCAGCAGCGCGTGCCGACTCGCTCGTCGTGCGGATCTCGATCGGCTCGAGGCCTCTGTGAGGAGCAGATCCATGACGGACACCCCCGCTTCTGCGGACCCCGAGGACGTGGTCAACTTCCAGTTCGAGGAGGTTGTCGACAATCGTCGACACGATCCGGCGCCTGTTGTGTTCCATCCGCAGATGAAATCCGCCGGATGGGTGTTCAGGCAGCGGTCCGCCACCTGCTGGCCGCCGGCCCCGGAGGGGTCCGAAGCCGGATTCCCGCGCCACCTTCGTGGCCACGCACACGGGCGAGTTCCTCGGCATCCCCGCGACCGGCCGCAGGATCGAATCCGCCAGCAAGTCGTCGGCCAGACCGCGGCTGTCGAGCACCTCGAGGGCGCGGGGCATCGTGACGAAGGCCCGACTGGCCGGATTGATCGACGACCAACGCTCCAGGACCACGACTTGACGGCCGGCACGAGCGAGGTCCCCCGCGACGGTCATGCCGGTGGGCCCGCCCCCGACGACCAGCACCTCGGTGTCGTGCCTGGTCAGGGATTCTCGAGAGGGCATCGCCGCTCCTTGTCCGACACCGGAGGACCGCGCGTTCGCGGTCCCGGTCTCCGCCGCAGCCGACCGGTCGAAGAATCGGGACGGTATCCGACCAGCCTATGGTCGACCGGCGCGGCTTGTCGGCCAGGACCGATTCCGGCCCTGAGAACGGGCCTGAAACAGGCCCCGAAACAGGCCCGGAAACGCGCAATGGCGCCCACTCCCGAAGGAGTGAGCGCCATTGACTGGATCAGACGGGATCAACCGTCAGTGATCAGAGAATCACTTGATGATCTTGGTGACGCGACCGGCGCCGACGGTGCGGCCACCCTCACGGATCGCGAAACGCAGGCCCTCGTCCATAGCGACCGGCTGGATCAGCACGACGGACATCTCGGTGTTGTCACCGGGCATGACCATCTCGGTGCCCTCGGGCAGGGTCACAACGCCCGTCACGTCAGTCGTACGGAAGTAGAACTGCGGACGGTAGTTGTTGAAGAACGGCGTGTGGCGGCCGCCCTCGTCCTTGGACAGGATGTACGCCTGGCCCTCGAACTCGGTGTGCGGGGTGGTGGTGCCGGGCTTGACCACAACCTGGCCACGCTCGACGTCCTCGCGCTTGATGCCACGAACCAGCAGACCGACGTTGTCGCCGGCCTGGCCCTGGTCGAGCAGCTTGCGGAACATCTCGATGCCCGTGACCGTGGTCTTGGTGACATCGGGACGGATGCCGACGATCTCGACTTCCTCGTTCACGTTGACAACGCCACGCTCGATACGACCGGTGACGACGGTGCCACGACCGGTGATCGTGAAGACGTCCTCGACCGGCATCAGGAACGGCTTGTCCGTCTCACGAACCGGGTCCGGGATGGAGTCGTCGACGGCCTGCATGAGGTCGACGATCGACTGAACCCACTTCTCGTCACCCTCGAGCGCCTTGAGCGCCGAGATCGGGATGACCGGAGCGTTCTCGTCGAACTCCTGGCCGGCCAGCAGCTCGCGGACCTCCATCTCGACGAGCTCGAGGATTTCCTCGTCGTCGACCATGTCGGCCTTGTTCAGGGCGACGAGGATGTAGGGCACGCCGACCTGGCGGGCGAGCAGCACGTGCTCACGCGTCTGCGGCATCGGGCCGTCGGTGGCGGCCACGACCAGGATCGCGCCGTCCATCTGGGCGGCACCGGTGATCATGTTCTTGATGTAGTCCGCGTGACCCGGAGCGTCGACGTGCGCGTAGTGGCGCTTCTCCGTCTGGTACTCGACGTGGGAGATGTTGATCGTGATACCACGAGCCTTCTCCTCCGGCGCCTTGTCGATCTGATCGAAAGCGAAGCTCTCGTTCAGATCCGGGAACTTGTCGGCGAGCACCTTGGTGATGGCCGCGGTGGTCGTGGTCTTGCCGTGGTCGACGTGACCGATGGTGCCGATGTTCACGTGCGGCTTGGTCCGCTCGAACTTCGCCTTCGCCACTGGATGTCCTCCTGGACTGATTGTGCTTGCGGTATGCAGCAGTGCGGTTGGTTATTACGTTGGTCGTGCTTCGGCCGACGAAACCGAGGTTACTCGCCGGTCGCCTTGGCGATGATTTCCTTCGAGACGTTCGAGGGAACCTCTGCGTAGGAATCGAACACCATGGAGAAGTTCGCTCGGCCCTGGGTCTTCGACCGCAGATCACCGATGTAACCGAACATCTCCGAGAGCGGAACCAGCGCCTTCACGACACGGGCACCACTGCGTTCCTCCATGGCCTGGATCTGGCCACGGCGGGAGTTGAGGTCGCCGATCACTTCACCCATGTAATCCTCGGGCGTGGTGACCTCGACAGCCATGATGGGCTCGAGAATGACCGGGCCGGCCTTGCGGGCGGCTTCCTTCAGCGCCTGCGAACCGGCGACCTTGAAGGCCATTTCCGAGGAGTCGACGTCGTGGTAAGCGCCGTCGAGCAGGGTCAGCTTGAGGTTCACGAGCGGGTAGCCGGCGAGAACACCGTACTGCATCGCATCCTGTGCACCGGCGTCGACCGACGGGATGTACTCGCGCGGAACGCGGCCACCGGAGACCTTGTTCTCGAACTCGTAGCTCGCGCCGTCCTCGCCGATGAACGGCTCGAGGGCGATGATGACCTTTGCGAACTGGCCCGAGCCACCGGTCTGCTTCTTGTGGGTGAACTCGTGCTTCTCGACCGGCCGGGTGATGGTCTCGCGGTACGCGACCTGCGGCTTGCCGACGTTGGCCTCGACCTTGAACTCACGACGCATACGGTCGACGAGGATGTCGAGGTGGAGCTCGCCCATGCCGCCGATGACGGTCTGGCCGGTCTCCTCGTCGAGCTCGACCGAGAAGGTCGGGTCCTCTTCGGCCAGCTTCTGGATCGCGGTGCCCAGCTTCTCCTGGTCGGACTTGGTCTTGGGCTCGATGGAGACCTGGATGACCGGATCCGGGAAGGTCATGGACTCGAGGACGATCGGGTTCGCCTGGTCGCACAGGGTGTCACCGGTCGTGGTGTCCTTCAGGCCGATCATCGCGTAGATGTGGCCGGCCACGGCCTCGTCGACCGGGTTCTCCTTGTTGGCATGCATCTGGAAGAGCTTGCCGATGCGCTCCTTCTTGCCCTTGGTCGCGTTGAGGACCTGGGCACCCGGCTCGATACGACCCGAGTAGACGCGCACGAAAGTGAGCTTGCCGAAGAACGGGTGCGCAGCGATCTTGAAGGCCAGAGCCGAGAACGGCTCGTCCTTGCTCGGCTTGCGCTTGAGGATGGTCTCCTCGTCGTTCAGCTTGTGACCCTCGACCTCGCCGATGTCCAGCGGGTTCGGCAGGTAGTCGATGACCGCGTCGAGCATGGGCTGAACGCCCTTGTTCTTGAACGCGGAACCACACAGAACCGGGTACAGCTCGGAGGCGACCGTCATCTTGCGGATGGCGCCCTTGATCTCCTCGACCGTGAGCTCCTCGCCGCCGAAGTACTTCTCCATGAGAGCTTCGTCGGACTCGGCAACGGTCTCGAGCAGCTTCTCGCGGTACTCGGCAGCCTTGTCGGCCAGATCCGCGGGGATCTCCTCGATGGTGGGCTCGGTACCGGTCGGCACGACGCCGCGCCAGGTGATGGCCTTCATCTCGACGAGGTCGACGACGCCGTCGAAGTCGTCCTCAGCGCCGATCGGCAGCTGCAGGACCAGCGGCTTCGCGCCGAGGCGATCGATGATGGTCTGCACGGTGAAGTAGAAGTCCGCGCCCATCTTGTCCATCTTGTTGACGAAGCAGATGCGCGGAACGTCGTACTTGGCAGCCTGGCGCCAGACCTGCTCGGACTGGGGCTCGACGCCCTCCTTGCCGTCGAACACGGCAACGGCGCCATCCAGAACACGGAGGGAGCGCTCGACCTCGACCGTGAAGTCGACGTGGCCGGGGGTGTCGATGATGTTGATCTGGTTGTTGTTCCAGAAACAGGTGACAGCAGCGGAGGTGATGGTGATACCACGCTCCTTCTCCTGCTCCATCCAGTCGGTGGTCGACGCACCGTCGTGGGTCTCACCGATCTTGTAGTTCACACCGGTGTAGAAGAGGATGCGCTCGGTGGTGGTGGTCTTACCGGCATCGATGTGCGCCATGATGCCGATGTTGCGGACCTTGTTCAGGTCGGTCAGCACTTCCTGTGCCACAGGATTCTTCCCCGCTCGTTGCTCGTGTCGGTCCTTGTCGGGACCACGTTCTTGTGTTGTCAGCCGGCCCGGGTGACGGAACCGACACAGTAGTGACCAACGCCAGGCCGAGGGATTCGGTGCCGTGAGGCTCCCCCGGCCTGGCGTGGTGTCACCAGCGGTAGTGCGCGAACGCCTTGTTGGCTTCAGCCATCTTGTGGGTGTCCTCGCGACGCTTCACGGCTGCACCGAGGCCATTGCTGGCATCCATGAGCTCGTTGGCGAGACGCTCGACCATGGTCTTCTCACGACGTGCACGCGAGAAGGTCACCAGCCAGCGCAGGGCCAGCGTGGTGGAGCGGCCGGGGCGAACCTCGACCGGCACCTGGTAGGTGGCGCCACCGACGCGACGGCTGCGGACCTCGAGGGCGGGCTTGACGTTGTCGAGCGCACGCTTGAGGGTGACGACCGGATCGGTGCCGGTCTTCTCGCGAGCCTGCTCGAGTGCTTCGTAGACGATGCGCTCGGCGGTGGACTTCTTGCCGTCCAGCAGGATCTTGTTGACGAGCTGCGTGACCAGCGGCGAACCGTAGACCGGGTCGGCGATCAGCGGGCGCTTGGGAGCGGGGCCCTTACGTGGCATTAGCCCTTCTCCTTCTTGGCGCCGTAGCGGCTGCGTGCCTGCTTGCGGTTCTTGACACCCTGGGTGTCGAGCGAGCCGCGGATGATCTTGTAGCGCACACCCGGGAGGTCCTTCACACGACCGCCGCGAACGAGCACCATCGAGTGCTCCTGCAGGTTGTGGCCCTCACCCGGGATGTAAGCGGTGACCTCGACGGAGCTGGTCAGGCGCACACGGGCGACCTTTCGCAGCGCGGAGTTCGGCTTCTTCGGGGTGGTGGTGTACACGCGAGTGCACACACCACGACGCTGCGGGCTGCCCTTGAGGGCCGCGGTCTTGACCTTGGCGGTCTTGTCGCGGCGGCCCTTGCGGACCAGCTGGTTGATGGTTGGCATTTACCGGCTTTCTTCTTCGGTTTCGGACTGCTCGTACAGGAACCCGTTCAAGCAACCTTGGCTGTTCTGAAATTAGGGATCCATCGGTTGGGGCAAGAGAGCTGCTGCCCCTCACCCGGCCCTCATGTGCACACGAGGTCGGGCGTGTCGCGCACCCCTACACAGGCAACCGGATGCTCGTACCTGCAGAAACAGCAGAAACTCGCGCACGGCAATGCCTCGCATAGGCACACAGATCGGCCCGAGCACGAGGGAGAGTTGCCTGCGTAGCGACCCCCACGGTCGGACACGACCCCCAACGATACCCGGCGGCTCCGTTCGAGGTCAAAGCGGGCCGAACATGGTATGCCCGGCGTGGTATGTGAGTCCGGAAATCTCCGGGCGAGTCGGACCGGTCCGACCTCACGCGCTCAGGTTCAACGTCAGCTTTGCCAGCGCGACCGCGGCGTCACACGGATCGGGGTGTCCGGCCGACTGGAACTGCACCCACCAGCCCACGACGCCCCCGGCCGGGCCACCGGCCGAGATCCCACAACTGCCCGGATCCTGCGGGGGTCGCGACAGCACCGCACGCCGCCCCTCGACGGTGATGTCCTGCACCGCATACCCCAACTGCTCGGACGTCCGGCGCTCGATGTCGAGCCCGCCGGTCTCGAACCAGTTGAACGTCACCCGGACCGGACCGCTCGGGCCGCCGACGGTCCAGCGGCAGATCGCGCCGAAGAAGCCCCGCTCGATCGAGTCACCGCCGACCGCCTCGGCGATCTTCTCGGGCGCGACGACGTCGCACTCGGTGAGCAGCGCCGCGAACCGCGACGACGCACCGGGCTCGGTCGCACCGACCGGGGTCGGCGTGCCGGCGACGGTCGAGGCACAGCCCGCGAGCAGGAGCACACCGGCCAGGACAGCGGTGGGGACGGCGGCGAGTGTCGAGGTCCGGGTCAACGTCACTTCCCCCTCGACGCGGTGAGCTCCGCGAGATGTCGTGCCGCGGTGCACGGATCGGCCGACGGCACCGAGTCGACGTATGCGACCGACCAGTGCACGAAGTCGTCGTCGAACTCGACCCCCAGCTCGCACAGCCGGCTCGACACGGACGCCTCGAAACCGGGACGCCCCTCGATCTCGATGTCGGTGGCCGGACGCCCGATCAGCTCACTGCCGGCCCGCTCGCGACCGATCGGGCTTCCTCGATACCAGGAGAACGACACATGCGGTCCGGGCTGCCCGGCCGCCGGCGACACCTGCCACTCGCAGCCCACCGAGTTGCGGACCACCGACCCGAAACTCGGGACGCCGAAGGCCGCGGCCACCTCCTCGTCGGTGACCGATCCGCACTCCCCGAAGAAGGGACCGGACGTGCGTGCGGTCGACGCCGACGAACCGCTGGATTCGTCAGAACCGCCCGCCGCCGCGCCGCATCCGGTGACCAGCACCGCGACACCCGCCAGCACCCCCACCAGCTTGTTCGACATGGAGCGGAACTGTACCGGCTACGACACCGGCGAGGCGGGTGCCGTCGCGTCCACGCGCTGCGCGTCGAGTGGCCGCAGCGCGGCGTCGAGCTGGACCGCCCAGCACCGCACGATCTCGGCGCGACGGCGCGAGTCGTCGGTGAGGACGTCCGCGAGCCCGAGACCGCGGGCGAGGTCGAGGGTGGCCTGGACGAGCCGCCGGACCGTGGGGTTCGAATCGTCGACACCGAGGCTCTCGACGGCCGTGCGGTGGGCGATGCGACCGAACCGCTCCTCGAGCGGCAGCACCCGTGCCCGTAGTTCGGGGTCGGCGGCCGCCGCCGTCCACACCTGCAGCGCCGCCTTGAACAGCGAACCCGAGTAGTAGTCGACGAGCCGGGCCACGACCGCCTCCGTCCGGCCCGCCCCTTCGGGCAGCTCGGTGACCTCACGCCGCGCCTGTTCCATCCGGCTGTCGAACATGAACTCGAGCGCCGCGGTGATGAGATCCTCGCGGGTCGGGAAGTGGTGCTGCGCGGCACCGCGGGAGACGCCGGCGCGCTGCGCAACGACCGCGACCGTTGTCGCGGACCACCCGAAATCGGTCAGACAGTCGACCGTGGCTTCAAGGAGCCTGTGCCGGGTCAGCCTGCTCCGGTCCTGCTGGGGTGCGCGCATGTCGTCGCTGTCCTCTCCTACCCGCCCTACCGATATGTGCATCCGAAGTTAACACCGTGAAAGTTAGGGTTACCTACATCACATTCTCATTGCGAACCAGACTCGGGCACGTTATCAATCTTCCCTGAGGAAGGATTGCCTTCCCTACTAACACCACATCCACAGGAGCATCACCATGGGTTCTGCCGAGATCCTCGACTTCTTCGACTTCGTGACCGACTTCGCCGGCGCTGCCAGCGACCTCTTCGGCGCCCTCAGCTTCTTCGCGGGCTCGCTCGAGACCGTCTCGGGCATCTTCGGCTGATCCGACGCCCCGACGAGCGCGGGGTCCCGTCCATCACGGAAGGAACCCCGCGCTCGTTTCAGCCGTCGACGGCCCACCTCGGCGGCCGCTTCTGCATGAACGCGGTGATCCCCTCGACCGCATCCGCCGACCCGAACAGGGCCGCCGACTGTGCGGCGAGCACCTCCCCGTAGCGGTCGAAGTCCTCGAGCATCCGCATCGTCGTGAGCTTCTTGGATTCGGCCAGCCCCTGCGGCGAGCACTTCCGCAGTGCCGAGACCAGCTCCCGAACGGTGTCCTCCGAATCCTGCACGGCCTCGCTGATCAGCCCGATCGCCTCCGCCTCGTGCGGGCCGAACTTCTCGCCCGTGAGGAAGTAGCGCCCCGCCGCGCGCGCCGTGAGCCGCGGAATCACGGTGAGCGAGATGATCGACGCCGCCAGCCCGAGACGCGCCTCCGTCAGGGCGAACGTGCTGTCCGGCCCGGCGACGACGATGTCGCACGCCCCCACCAGTCCCATCCCGCCGGCACGGACGTGTCCGTCCACTCGGGCGATCACGGGCTTGGGCAGTTCGACGATCGCCCTCAACAGCCCGACCATCTGCCGGGTCCGCTCGGCGGCGAGTTCCGCCGGGCTCGCATCGACCGCCCCGGAGGCCCCGGACGCCCCGGACGCTTCCGACAGATCCGCACCCGCACAGAACGTGCCCCCGGTGTGGGTGAGCACGACCGTGCGGGCGGCATCGTCGGCCGCGGCGTCGGCCAACCCCTGCAGCAGTTCGGCGACCAGCCTGCTCGAGATCGCGTTGCGGTTGTGCGGTGAGTCGAGGGTGAGCGTGGCGCAGCCGTCCGCGACGTCGTATCGAACGAAACGATCCGTCATACGCACCGCCTCAGTACGACTTCGGCAGGCCCAGCGAGTGCTGGGAGACGAAGTTGAGGATCATCTCGCGACTCACCGGCGCCACCCGCGCGATCCGCGCCGCGCCGAGCATCGCCGACAGCCCGTATTCCTTGGTGAGACCCGCGCCGCCGTGCGTCTGGATCGCCTGATCGAGGGCCCTGATGCTGGCCTCGGCCGCCGCGTACTTGGCCATGTTCGCGGCCTCCGCCGCACCGAAGTCGTCGCCGCTGTCGTAGAGGACGGCAGCCTTCTGCATCATCAGCTTGGCCAGTTCGAGTTCGATCTTGCACTGCGCCAGCGGATGCGCCAGCCCCTGGTGGGCGCCGATCGGCGTCTTCCAGACGGTCCGCTCCTTCGCGAACTTCACACCGGCTTCGAGGGCCCACCGACCCATACCGATCGCCATGGCCGCACCGAGGATGCGCTCGGGGTTGAGGCCCGCGAACAGCTGCATCAGCGCGGCGTCCTCCGATCCGACGAGCGCGTCGGCGGGCAGCCGGACGTCGTCGAGGAACAGCGTGAACTGGTGATCCGGCTCGATGATGTCCATATCCATGCGCTGCGCGACGAAGTTCTCGGCGTCGGTGGGCACGATGAACAGCGCGGGCTTGAGCTTGCCCGTCTTGTGGTCCTCGGTGCGGGCCACGATCAGCACGGCGTCGGCCTGGTCGACGCCGGAGATGTAGACCTTGTTGCCGCGCAGGACCCAGTCCTCGCCGTCGCGCCGGGCGGTGGTGGTGATCTGGTGCGAGTTGGAACCGGCATCGGGTTCGGTGATGCCGAACGCCATGATCTTGGAGCCGTCCGCGAGCGCGGTCAGCCATTCCTGCTTCTGCGCATCGGTGCCGTACTTGCCGATGATGGTGCCGCAGATCGCGGGCGAGACCACGACCAGCAGCAGTCCGGCGCCCTGCGCCGCGAGTTCCTCCTGCACCAGGGCGAGTTCGTAGATGCCCGCTCCCCCGCCGCCGTACTCCTCGGGGAGGTTGACGCCGAGGAACCCGAGCTTGCCGGCCTCGTTCCACAGCTCCGTGAGCGGCTCGCCCTTGCGTGCCTTGGGAAGTACGTAGTCGACGTAGTTGAAGCGCTGCGCGAGCTTGGAGACCGCCGCCCGCAACTCCTTCTGCTCGTCCGTCTCGATGAAGCTGCTCATGCGGTTTCTCCTTCTGCGACTTCTGCTTCCACGATTGCCAGGACCGATCCGACGTCGACCTGCTGGCCGACGACGACGGGTAGTTCGGTGAGCACACCGGCGGCGGGCGCCTTGACGGTGTGCTCCATCTTCATGGCCTCGAGCCACAGGATCGGCTGTCCGGCCGCCACGTGATCACCCGCTGCCGCCCCCAGCCTGATCACCGCGCCCGGCATGGGTGCCAGCAGCGACCCCTCCGCGAGGACGGTCGACGGGTCGACGAATCTCGGTATCGCCGTGAGCGATACCGGCCCGAGCGCCGAGTCGACATACACCCGGTCGCCGTAGCGGGCGACGTCGAAACCGCGCCGCAGACCGGAGACGTCGAGCACGACGTGGTCCGGCCCGGAGGAAATCAGGGCGACGTCCTCGAAGTCCTCCGCGATCAGTCCCGACCGGGTCTGCAGGTAGCGGACGTCGTACTCGCCGTGAGCTCCCGTGTACTGCTTGCTCTGCGGCTGCGACGGCAGGTTCCGCCAGCCGCTGGGCAGACCCGCATTCACCGGCGCCGCGACACGATTGACGGCGGCGTCGGCGAGCGCGGCCGCGAGCGCGGACAGCTTCTCGGCCTGCTCGTCGGCGAGGGGACGCGCCAGCCGGTCGAGCCCGTGGGTGTCGAAGAACGCGGTGTCGGTGTCGCCCGCGAGGAACGCGGGGTGCCGCAGGACGTTCACCAGCAGGTCGCGGTTGGTCTGCAGTCCGTGCAGCCGGGTGCGGGCCAGTGCGGACGCCAGCACCTGCGCGGCCTGCGTGCGGGTGGGTGCGAACGAGATGACCTTCGCGAGCATCGGGTCGTAGAAGACGCTCACCACGGAGCCGTCCTCGACACCCGAGTCCAGGCGCACCCCGGCCCGGTCGAGGACCTCGAACTCCGCAGTGCTGCCGGGCAGTTCGATGCGCTCGACGGTGCCGCTCTGCGGTCGCCAGTTGTGGGCGGGATCCTCGGCATACAGCCGGACCTCGATCGAGTGTCCGCGCAGGGCAGGCGGTTCGGCGGGCAGTGCGGCGCCCGCGGCCACCTGCAGCTGCAGCTCGACGAGGTCGAGCCCCGTGGTGCACTCGGTGACCGGGTGTTCCACCTGCAGGCGGGTGTTCATCTCCAGGAAGAAGAACTCGCCCTGTTCGTCGGCGAGGAACTCGACGGTGCCGGCGCCCTCGTACCCGATCGCGTTCGCGGCGAGACGGGCCGCCTCGAACAGCCTGGCGCGCATGGCGGGAAGGCGTTCGACGAGCGGCGACGGGGCCTCCTCCACCACCTTCTGGTGGCGGCGCTGGATGGAGCACTCTCGCTCCCCCACCGCCCACACCGTGCCGTGCCGGTCGGCCATCACCTGCACCTCGATGTGCCGTCCGGTCTCGAGGTAGCGCTCGCAGAACACCGTCGGATCGCCGAACGCCGACTGCGCCTCCCGCGCGGCCGCCTCGATCTCGCGGGGCAGCGCCGCCAGCTCGCGCACCACCCGCATGCCGCGGCCGCCGCCACCGGCGGACGCCTTGACGAGCACCGGCAGATCGGCCTCGGTGACCGCCGCCGGGTCCAGCTCGGCGAGGACGGGGACGCCGGCGTCGGCCATGATCCGCTTGGACTCGACCTTGGAGCCCATCAGCTCGATGGACTTGACCGGCGGGCCGATCCACGTGAGGCCGGCGGCCTCCACGGCCTGCGCGAAATCGGCGTTCTCCGACAGGAACCCGTAGCCGGGATGGATCGCGTCGGCGCCGGCGGCGCGGGCCGCAGCGATGAGCGCGTCGCCGCGCAGGTAGGTCTCGGCGGGCGTCGAACCCGGCAGCCGGACCGCGGCGTCGGCCTCGGCGACGTGCGGGCTGGCGGCGTCCGGATCGGAGAACACCGCGACCGTGCCGACACCGGTGCGGCGGCACGTCGCGAAGACGCGTCGGGCGATCTCGCCGCGGTTGGCGACCAGGACGGACGTGACGGGGGACATACTCACAGTGCTACTCACTCGGTTCCTCACATCCGGAAGACACCGAAGTTCGCGGTGCCCTCGATCGGGGCGGTGGCAATGGCCGACAGGCACATTCCCACCACCGTGCGGGTGTCGCGGGGGTCGATGACGCCGTCGTCGTAGAGCCGTCCGGACAGGAACATCGGCAGCGACTCGGCTTCGATCTGGTTCTCGATCATCGCGCGCATCCCGGCGTCGGCCTCCGCGTCGAACGCCTGCCCGCGGGCCTCGGCGGCGGCCCTGCCGACGATGGAGATGACGCCCGCCAGCTGGGCGCCGCCCATCACCGCCGACTTGGAACTGGGCCATGCGAACAGAAACCGCGGGTCGAACGCGCGGCCGCACATGCCGTAGTGACCGGCGCCGTACGACGCCCCCAGCAGGATCGAGATGTGCGGGACCGTGGAGTTCGAGACGGCGTTGATCATCATCGAACCGTGCTTGATCATGCCGCCCTCCTCGTACTCCTTGCCCACCATGTAGCCGGTGGTGTTGTGCAGGAACAGAAGTGGAGTGTTCGACCGGTTCGCGAGCTGAATGAACTGGGTGGCCTTCTGGGACTCCTCGCTGAAGAGCACGCCACGCGCGTTGGCGAGGATGCCGATCGGGTAGCCGTGGAGTTCGGCCCAGCCGGTGACGAGGGACGAGCCGTACATCGGCTTGAACTCGTCGAAGTCGGAACCGTCGACGATGCGGGCGATCACCTCGCGCGGATCGAACGGAATCTTCAGATCGGCCGGGACGATACCCAGCAGCTCCTCGGGATCCTCGAGCGGCTCGATCACCTCGGCGCGCGGCGCCGGACCCTGCTTGCGCCAGTTCAGCCGATTGACGATGCTGCGACCGATGCGAATCGCGTCGTGCTCGTCCACCGCGAAGTAGTCCGCGAGACCCGATGTGCGGGCGTGCATCTCGGCACCACCGAGCGCCTCGTCGTCGGACTCCTCGCCGGTGGCCATCTTCACCAGCGGCGGCCCGGCCAGGAACACCTTGGAGCGTTCCTTGATCATCACGACGTGGTCGGACATGCCGGGGATGTAGGCACCGCCGGCGGTGGAGTTACCGAACACCAGCGCGATCGTGGGAATGCCGGCCGCCGACAGCTTGGTGAGGTCACGGAACATCCGTCCGCCCGGGATGAAGACCTCCTTCTGCGTCGGCAGGTCGGCGCCGCCGGACTCGACGAGCGAGATCACCGGGAGCCGGTTCTGCACCGCGATGTCGTTGGCGCGGAAGCCCTTCTTGAGGGTCCACGGGTTGGACGTGCCACCACGGACCGTCGGATCGTTCGCGACGATGAGGCACTCGACGCCGCTGACGACACCGATGCCGACGATCGTCGACGCACCCACCGGGAACTCGGTGCCCCACGCCGCGAGCGGCGACAGCTCGAGGAACGGCGAATCCGGGTCCAGCAGCAGTTCGATCCGCTCGCGGGCGAGCAGTTTGCCCCGCTTGTGGTGCCGTTCCACGTACTTCTCGCCACCCCCGGCGAGCGCCTTCGCGTGCTCGGCCTCGATCTCGGCGAGCTTGGTCGTCATCGACTCGGCCGCAGCCGTGTACTCCGGCGAGTCGGTGTCCAGTGTCGACTTCAGGATCGTCATGCCTGGTACCCCAATCGCTTCGCCGCCAGGGAGGTCAGGATCTCCGTGGTCCCGCCCCCGATGCCCAGAATCCGCATGTCCCGGTACTGCCTCTCCACTTCGCTCTCCTGCATGTAGCCCATGCCGCCGAACAGCTGCACGGCCTGGTTGGCCACCCATTCGCCGGCCTCGACGGCGGTGTTCTTCGCGAAACACACCTCGGCGACGAAATCCTCGTCCGATGTGAGCGACCGCTCGACGAGCGTGCGCGTGTAGACGCGGGCGACGTCGATGCGGCGGGTCATCTCGGTGACCGTGTTCTGCACGGCCTGCCGCGAGATCAGCGGACGGCCGAACGTCTCGCGGTCGCGGCACCACTGCAGCGCGAGGTCGAGGCAGCGCTGCGCACTCGCGTACGCCTGCGCGGCCAGCGCGATCCGCTCGGTGAGGAACGCCTGCGCGATCTGCACGAACCCCGAGTTCTCCTCGCCCACCAGGTTTTCCACCGGAACGCGGGCATCCACGAACGACAGTTCGGCGGTGTCCGACGCGCGCCAGCCCATCTTGTCGAGCTTGCGAGCCACCTCGAATCCCGGTGTGCCCTTATCGATCACGAGCAGCGACACCCCACCGGCACCCGGACCACCCGTGCGCACCGCGGTGACGACGAAGTCGGCACGCACCGCGGAGGTGATGAACGTCTTGGACCCGTTGACGATGTAGTGGTCGCCGTCGCGGACGGCCGTGGTGCGCAGGTGTCCGACGTCGGAGCCGCCGCCGGGCTCGGTGATCGCCAGCGAGCCGATCTTCTCGCCCGCGAGCGTCGGCCGCACCCAGCGATCGATCTGCGCGGGATCGCCCGCCGCGACAAGGTGCGGCAAGGCGATCCCGCACGTGAACAGCGAGGCGAACAGCCCGCCCGATGCCCCGGCCTGGTGCATCTCCTCGCAGATCACGACCGCGTCCACCAGGTCGCCGCCGTCGCCGCCGACCTCCTCGGGGAAGCCGGCGCCGAGCAGGCCGAGGGCAGCGGCCTTCCGATGCAACTCGCGCGGGATCTCGCCGTCGCGCTCCCAGTGGTTCAGGTGCGGCAGGATCTCCTGCTCGACGAAGCCGCGGACCGTCTTACGTAGCTGTTGCCGTTCGGGTGTGTCCCACACACTCATGCGTGCCCTTCCTGAAGTTCATCGGCGTAAGAGGGAACCAGGTCGATGGGGATCTCGATGTGCCGGGACCGCAGCCACTCGCCGAGCCCCTTGGCCTGCGGGTCGAAGCGGGCCTGCGACGCGACGCCGCGGCCGAGGATGCCCTCGATCACGAAGTTGACCGCCCGCAGGTGCGGCAGCACGTGCCGGGTCACGTTCAGGGCCTTCGTCTCCGGCAGCATCCGTTTGACCTCGTCGACGGTGAGGGCGTGCACCAGCCAGCGCCACTGGTCGTCGGTGCGGACCCACACGCCGACATTGGCGTTGCCGCCCTTGTCGCCGCTGCGGGCGGCTGCGATCGCGCCGAGGGGTGCACTCACCGTCTCGGTCTGCGGAAGCGGCTCCGGCAGAGCCGGTTCCGGGAGTTCCTCGAGCCCTCGGGTGACGCCGCTCGGGGGGATGTCGATGCGCGTACCGTCCGGCAGCACCGCGACGTGCGGCACCTCGCCCGCGTCGACGTAGCCCGGGGTGAACACCGCGTAGGGCTGCCCGTTCGACGGCGGCGCCGTCAGCGTGAAGCCGGGGTAGCTCGCGAGCGCCAGTTCGACCGCGACCGACGAGAAGGCCCGGCCGACGACGTTCGGGTCGGTGTCGCGAACCGTGCAGCGCAGCAGTGCACTCGCGGCCTCCTCGGTGTCGGCGTCGGGGTGGTCCGTCCGCGCGAGCGTCCACTCGAGTTCCTGCGGCCGCACCGTCAGCCACGCATCCAGTTGCTGCCGAACAAGATTCGCCTTGGCATCGATGTCGAGTCCGGTGAGCACGAAGGTGGCCTCGTTCCGGAAACCGGCGAGCGCGTTGAGCGACACCTTGTACTGCGGGGGCGGCGCCTCGCCGGTGACACCGGAGATACGGACACGGTCCGGGCCGTCGTCGGAGAGCACGGCGGAATCCATGCGCGCCGTGACGTCCGGGTTCGCATAACGGCCGCCGGTGATCTCGTACAGCAACTGCGCCGTCACGGTCCCCCGGCTCACGGCTCCGCCGGTACCGGCGTGTTTGGTGATGACCGACGAACCGTCGTCGTGGATCTCCGTGATCGGGAAGCCGGGACGTCCCAGGTCGGCGATCTCGGTGAACCACGAGTAGTTGCCACCGGTTGCCTGCGTGCCGCACTCGATCACGTGACCGGCCACCACCGCACCCGCGAGGCGGTCGAAATCGTCCCGGGCCCAGCCGAAGTGCGCGGCGGCCGGCCCCACGATCACCGACGCGTCGGTGACGCGCCCGGTCACCACGACGTCCGCTCCCCCGTTCAGGCACTCGACGATCCCCCATGCCCCCAGGTACGCGTTGGCGGTCAGCGGCGTGGTCTCGCGGTCGAGCCCGAGTTCGGCGGCCCGCGCGATGAGGTCGTCGCCCTCGACGTGCGCGATGCGGGCGTTCAGCCCCAGCCGGTCGTTCACCTCGCGCAGCGCGTCGACGAGTCCGGCCGGGTTGAGTCCGCCGGCGTTGGCGACGATCTTCACGCCGCGGTCCAGTGCGAGCCCGAGGCAGTCCTCGGCCTGGCGGAGGAAGGTCTTCGCGTAGCCGCGCGTCGGGTCCTTCATCCGATCGCGGCCCAGGATGAGCATCGTCAACTCGGCGAGATAGTCACCGGTGAGATAGTCCAGGTCGCCGCCCTCGAGCATCTCCCGCATCGCCGAGATGCGGTCGCCGTAGAAGCCGGAGCAGTTCCCGATCCGGACCGGGGCCGTCACTGGACCGTCTCCGCCGCCGCGGAGTCACTGGACTCACGTCCTGTGCCCGACGGCCCCGCGAACGCCTGCGCGATGCCGAGCCACTGTTCTGCGTCGTCACCGGTGGTCCGCAGCGCCGTGTCGCCGCGGTGCACGCGCTGCGTGACCAGCAGGCAGAAGTCCTCGGCGGAGCCGCTCACTCGCTGCGCGGCATCCGCGGGGCCCCACGCCCAGACGGCGCCGTCCGGTGCGACCAGTTCCACGCGGAACTCCTCGGCCGGCGGGGTGAGCTGGTTGACGCCGTATGCGAAGTCGCGGGTGCGCACCCCCAGCCGTGCGATGTGCTGCAACCGCTCCGTCGCGACGGACACCGCGCCGAGTGCCTCGGCGACGTCGCGGCCGTGCGCCCATGTCTCCATCAGCCGAGCGGTCGCCATCGACGCCGCGCTCATCGGCGGCCCGTACCACGGCAGTTTGGTGCCGACCGGAACCTCCTGCAGCACCGCCGCGAGCTTGTCCCGGGTTTCGCGCCAGTCGGCCAGCAGCTCCTGCGGTGGGCGCCGCGCCTCGATCTCGGCGCCCTCGTCCACGAAGCCGTACGGGTTCTTCCACGCCTCCGCCAGTTGGGCGGTGAAGGCGTCCTCGTCGGTGGCCGCCGACAGCGCGGCGCGGTCGGTCCACGCGAGGTGGCCTATCTGGTGCGCGACGGTCCAGCCCTCGGCCGGAGTGGGCGTCGCCCACTCCGACTCGGGCAGATCCGCAACGAGCGCGTCGAGGGCGGCACCCTCCGCCCGCAGGTCGTCGACGATCTTGTTCAGGTCAGCCACATACCCTCCTCGAATCCTGAGACCAGCATCACACCGAGGAGATTAAAAATCAAGCACGCATGCTTGTTTATCGGGGATGCCGATCCGAATCAGAGGAGAACCCTCACCGCTCAGGCACTCAAATGTGCCGCGCTGTCCCACGACCGTCGACGTCCGCCGTTGAGCGACCACCCGAGATCCGGGGTACGGGTGACCGGATGAAGGCGCTCGATCGCGAAGTTCGTGATCGGAAGACGCTCCACCAGTTGCTGCTCGGCGAGCATGCTCCCGGTCATCCCCTGCTCGAAAAGCGAATACGCCGTGTGATTGACCGAATGGACGGCGACCTGCAGCGCCGTCAGTGCCGTGGAGTGGGGCCCGAATTCGGCGAGCGTGTGACCGCCCCCGACCGTGGTTCCCACGACCGCGTAGTAGTGCCAGTTCGAAGTGTTGTCCGGGTTGTGCGCGACGCCAGGCTCTACAGCCATGATGCGCCCCTTCCCTACTCGAGGCTCCTGTCGTGACGATAGGACTGCACCCCGACAAGTCCGGGGCGACGCGCCGAGATGCCCCCGAGAAACGCGAAGAGCCCCCGAGCGATTCGCATCGCTCGGGGGCTCAACCCATGGCACGCCGGGTGCCGGAAGGCTCAGTGCATCATCACCGGCTGGACGTCCTCCGTCGTCGCCACGACCCGCTTGCGCGGCAGGAAGAACGCCGGGATCAGGGTTACGAGGACGAGCACGAACGCCACCATGAAGGTGCCACCGAACGACTCCGCGGACGCGTCGAGCATCTGCGCGATGCCTGCCGGATCGGTCGGCGGCGCAGCCTCCTTGTCCAGCCCGTGGGACGTCATCTGGCTGGTGAGAACCACCGACATCGTCGCGGTACCGATCGAGCCGGCAACCTGCTGCACGATGTTCATCAGCGTCGAGCCGCGGGCGATCATCTCGTGCTTGAGCGTCACCATCGCGGCGGTCATCAGCGGCATCATGGTGCAGCCCATGCCCATGCCCATCACGAACAGCGAACCGAGCAGGAGCGGGTACGGCGACGTCGCGGTCAACTGGGTGAACGTGAACATGCCCAGCGCGATCAGCGGAATACCCGTCAGAACGATCTTGCCCGGTCCGAGCTTGTCGACCAGTCGGCCGGCGATCGGCATCGTGACCATCGCACCGATGCCCTGCGGCGCGAGCAGCAGACCCGCCGCCATCGCAGACTCACCGCGCACCTGGATGAAGTAACTCGGGAACAGCAGCCCGGCACCCATGAACGCGATGATGAACACGGTCGTGGTGAGGACGGCCACCGTGAGCTGACGGTTCTTGAACAGGTGCAGATCGATCAGCGGATCCGTCTTGCGCAGCGCATGGAAGACGAAGCCGATGATGAGCGCGAGACCGATACCGACGGGGATCAGCACGTCGGGCGACAGGCCCTTGCCGTGTTCGGGAATCGACGAGACCCCGTACAGGAACAGCGCCAGACCCGGCGAGAGCAGGACCATGCCGACAAGGTCGAAGGGCTGCGACGGGCTCGGCTCGTCCTTGGGCAGCAGCTTGAAAGCGGCCACCAGCGCGATGATGCCGACGGGCAGGTTGATCAGGAAGATCCAGTGCCAGCTGGCGGCGTCGATCAGCCAGCCACCGAGGATCGGTCCGCCGATGGGACCGAGCAGCATCGGGATACCCAGCACCGCCATGACCCGGCCGACGCGCTCCGGGCCGGCAGCACGCGTCATGATCGTCATACCGAGCGGCATCAGCATGCCGCCGCCGAGGCCCTGCAGGACTCGGAACCCGATCAGCGACGTGATGTCCCACGCGAACGCACAGGCCACCGATCCGATGACGAACAGCACCAGGGCGCCGATGTACAGCCGCTTGGTGCCGAACCGATCGGCCGCCCAGCCGGTGACCGGGATGACGGTGGCGAGCGCAAGCGTGTACGCGGTCATGGTCCAGGCGACGACCGCGTAGCTGGTGTCGAACTCCTGGGCGAACGTCGGCAGCGCAACGCTGACCACGGTGACGTCGAGGATGGACATGATGGCGCCGAGCACCACCACGGAGGCGATCTTGAGGACCGCGCCGTCGATCTTGTCCGACTCGGGCGCCCCGGTTGGGGGCGCCGCCGGCGAGTTGGGCGTCGTCATGTGCAGAATTCCTGACTTCGGGCCCGCAGGGCGTCGCCTGCGAGTATGGGTTTAAGGGCCTCGAGCAACCGGCTGCGGTCCGGCTGATCCAGCCGTCCCGCGAACGCGCGCAGCTCGTCACGCTTGTCCTCGAGATGACGGGAGGCCAGGGTTCGCCCGGCCTCCGTCAGCGAGACCCGTTTGATCCGGCGATCCTCGGGGTCCTCGCGGCGCAGCACCAACTCCTGGCACACGAGCTGATCGATGTTGCGACCGGCAGCGGCCACCGACATCCGAAGACATTCGGCGACCTCGTTGATCGCGATCGGCTCCCCGTGCTGCGCCAGCACGAAGAGCGCGCGGACCTGTGAGAACGACAGGTCCATCGCGACAAGGGTGTCCATCGACTCGGACTCCCCCATGCCGAGAAGGCGCATGATGAACTCCTCGAGCACGTCGTAGACCTCATCTGGAGTCACATCTGCCACGAGCGTCGATAGTAGCGACCCCGCAACTATTGCAACAATGCAAGGAAGCCCGGCCGCCGCCCGAAATTGCGACCCATCCACGACACCACGAGCCCCCTACCTGCGGCAACAGATTTTCCGGGCAGGAGGGGGCTAGGTGATCAGGAACACAGTCATTCCTGGATCAGGACGGCCTTTCCGAGCACCCGACCGGCCTCGAGATCGGCGAGCGCCTCGGCCGCCGACGCCAGCGGATAGCGCGCTTTCACAATGGGCCGCAGACCCGCACGTACGTGCTTCACCAGCGCCGCATGCGTCTCGGCGAGCGCCGACGGCTCGGTCCGCAGGAACTCACCCCACGCGGCGCCCACGATGCTGATGTTCCGGAACAGCACTCGGTTGACCTTCACCGACGGAATTCCTCCACCGGCGAAGCCGATCACCACCAGCCGGCCCTCCGGCGCCAGCGCGCGGACGGCATCGTCGAACGCGTCGCCACCGACCGGATCCACCAGGACGTCGGCGCCCCGCCCGCCGGTGAGGTCCCGCACCCGTGCCGCCCAGCCGTCGGTCAGCCGCACCACCTCGTCGGCACCGATCTCACGCAGGAAGTCGTCCGCACCGTCGCGTCGCACCACCGCGATCACGCGCGCACCGTGCGCCTTCGCCAACTGGATCGCCGACGTCCCGACACCGCCGGCGGCGCCCAGGATCACGACGGCCTCACCCGGCTGCAGACGCGCACGTCGCCCGAGGGCGAATTCCATCGTCTGATAGTTGATGATCAGCGACGCCGCCTCCTCGAAGGTCAGCTCCTCCGGGACCGGCAGCACCAGATTCGGGTGGACGGCGACCTGCTCGGCGTAACCTCCCAGGCTCGGGATCGCCAGCACGCGCTGACCGGGCTCGAACCCGCTGTCCTCGGGCGCACTGATCACGACGCCCGCGACCTCGGTGCCCGGCACGAACGGCGGCTCCGCACGGAGCTGGTACTTGCCGTAGCTGATCAGCAGATCGGGGAAGCACACACCGCTGGCCTTGACGTCGATGAGGACCAGTCCGGTCGAATCCGGTTCGGGCACATCTCGAACCGCCATCGCCGACGGACCTGCCAGATCCGTGACCACCACTGCGCGCACTTCCCACCTCCGAGATCTTCGAGCATCGTCAACCGGGCGTGTACGCCCTCCCGACGAAGCTACCCGCGTCGGGGCGACGACGGTCAGTTACCGAACAGACCCCGCCGCTTGCGCCCGACCGCCACCATCTCCGCGGTGTCGGTCATCATCTTCACCCGGGGCCTCCCCGAGGCCAGGCCCCGGCGGCGTTCCGCCTCGTCGATGGCCTCCCACCCACGGCGCGAGATCCGCTCCGGCCGGCGGCGCGCCAGCAACTTGGACAGATCCTTCCGGCCCAATGCCGGTGCGGGCAGGCGCTTCGCCTCGAAGTCCTCGACGATCCGCGCGACCGTCTCCTTGGCGCACGTCTTGTTGGTGCCGATGACGCCGCTCGGACCACGCTTGATCCACCCGGTCACGTACACGCCGTCGAGCGTCTCGCCGGCTCCGACGACCACGCGGCCGCGATCGTTGGGGATCACCCCGCGGCGCTCGTCGAACGGCACTCCCGCGAGCGGCCGTCCGCGGTAGCCGATCGAACGTAGCACCAGCGCCGCCTCGATCCGTTCCGTCCGATCCGTCGGGCGGGCCGCGAGCGCACCGGATGCGTCCTCGACGAGCTCGTTGGCCACGACCGTCACGCCGTCCGCACGCTCGGTGCCGTGAATCTCGTTGGGAGAGAGCAGGTATCGGAAAACGATCCGCTTGTTGTCCGGATTCGCGGTCCGCTGCGCGAACTCCTGCGCCAGACGCACCTTCATCGCGACCGCGGGTTCCACCGCGCCCGCATCGATCAGCGCCTGCGACTTGTCGTCCAGTTCGACCTCGGTCGGATCGATCACGACGTCGACACCCGGCAGGTCACCGAGCGCCAGGAACTCCGGGGTGGTGTACGCGGCCTGCGCCGGTCCACGGCGACCGAGGAGCACGACCTCGCGAATATTGCTCTTACGCAGCGCCGCCAGCGCGTGGTCGGCGATGTCCGTCCTGGCGAGATCGTCGGGATCCATCGTGAGGATGCGTGCGACGTCGACTGCGACGTTGCCGTTCCCGACGATCACCGCCCGCTCCCCCGACAGATCGAACGCCCGGTCCGCGTAGTCCGGGTGCCCGTTGTACCAGGCCACGAATTCGGTGGCGGCGTGGCTGCCGGACAGGTCCTCGCCGGGAATCCCGAGTGCGCGATCGCTCGAGGCGCCGACCGCGTAGATCACCGCGTGGTGATGGGCCAACAGATCGGCGTGGGTGACATGGTTGCCGACCTCCACGTTGAGGTGGAACTGGAATGCGTCGCGACCGAGCGACCAGTCGAACATCTCGGTGACGACCTTGGTCCCCGGATGGTCCGGTGCAACACCGGCGCGGACCAGGCCCCACGGCGTCGGCAGCTTCTCGAACATCTCCACCTCGACGTCGGAGCGCTTCAACAGCTCCTCGGCGGCGTAGCACGCGGCCGGACCGGCTCCGACGATCGCGACCCGCAGCGTGCCCAGGTCGCGTACCGGCGGGGTGGCCGGCGTGAGCGGGATCCATCCCGACGGCAGCGGGTGCCGCGTGTAGTAGTCGGCGTTGATCTCCCGGTAGCGGGACAGCGACTCGGTCAGCTGGTCCTCGGGGAAGATCGCGTTGACCGGGCACGCGTCGACGCAGGCACCGCAGTCGATGCAGGCCTGCGGCTCGATGTAGAGCATCTCGGTGGTCGCGAACTCTGCTTCCTCGGGCGTCGGGTGGATGCAGTTCACGGGGCACGCCGAGACGCAGCTCGCGTCGTTGCAGCACGCCTGGGTGATGACGTAGGCCATGTTCGATTCCCGTTCTTCGTGCCACACCAGACGTGATGCACGCCCGCTGCCGTCGCCGATGTGACGGCCTTCATGTGACGTAGAGTTACAGCTACAGGACTGTACTAGGACCGATGATGCCGAACAAGCATCACCACGCGAATCGTGTGACGCCCCGCCGACGACCTGCCAGAATCGCTGGCGACACCCGCCGAACCGAGGGAACCAACGTGCCTTCCGAGCAGATCGTCCCCACCGCGCAGCCCGTCACCACAGCGCAGCCCGTCACCGCAGCGCACAGCCTCGCGCCCGCCCCTCCGCACGGACAGGGGTTCGCGACATCGCGGCCCATCCGGACCGGGGACGTCGACACCGCCTACCGACTCAGACTGGACGGGATCGCCCGCTACCTGCAGGACATCGGCACCGACAACCTCGCCGCCCACGGATTCGACCGGACCGACCCCCTGTGGATCGTGCGCCGAACCGTGATCGACGTGCGCCGGCCGGCGGTCTGGCCCGACCGGATCCACCTGCGGCGTTGGTGCGCCGCACACTCCACCAGATGGTCGGCGATGCGCGTGCAGATGACCAACGACAAGGACGCACTGATCGAGACCGAGGGATTCTGGATCAACATCGGGACCGACACCGGCATGCCGGCCCGCATCAGCGAGCAGCTACTCGCCGACCTCAGCCGCACCACCGACGAACACCGGCTCAAGTGGAAGCCGTGGCTGTCCGCCACCCCGCCCGACACCGACGAGGACGACCGCACGTTCCACCTGCGGGCAACCGACATCGACCCGTTCAACCACGTCAACAACACCACCTACTGGCACGTGGTCGAGGAGTACCTCACCGACCGCCCCGATCTGCTCGAGCCCCCGTACCGTGCCGTCGTCGAGCACCTGAGCCCGATCCTCGCCCGCGACCACGTCCGTATCCGCACCCGCGACGACGGCACCACCCTGTCACTGTGGTTCCTCGTCGCGGACGAGGTGCGGGCCGTGGCCCGCGTGGAGAAGCTGTAGCTAGAACACCTTCTTCGCGACCACCGCGAGGCCGGCCAGAACCAGCGTCACGAGCAGCGCGGTGCCGAATCCGGTGAGCCACCACAGCACGCCGAACACGACGATCACGGGCGCCGCGACGATCAGCGCGATGGTGGGGCTCTCCCTGACGACCTCGAGAGCCGACTCGGCCTTCACTCGGTCGATCTTCTTGCCAGCCATGTCGTCCTCCGAAGGGTCTGATCGGTCCGATTGTGCGGCGCGATCTCTCCTCCCCAGAATGCACGAAGGTCCCGCCCCCTGCATCGGGGACGGGACCTTCGAGTCAGACGTTCCTACCGGCTAGCGGTAGTCGGTGCCGAAACCGTAGTCGTCCAGCGGAACAGCAGCGCCAGTCCCGGTGCCGAAGCCTTCCGGGCTGTAGTACTGATCGTCGTACGACGGAACCGCGTAGGCGGCAGCCCGTGCCTCTTCGGTGGGCTGAACCTGGATGTTCCGGTACCGGTTGATGCCGGTGCCGGCCGGGATCAGCTTGCCGATGATCACGTTCTCCTTCAGACCGATCAGCTTGTCCGAGCGGCAGTTGATGGCCGCATCGGTCAGCACGCGAGTGGTCTCCTGGAACGACGCGGCGGACAGCCACGAGTCGGTCGCCAGCGATGCCTTGGTGATACCCATCAGCACCGGACGGCCGGCCGCGGGCTCGCCACCCTCGGCGACGACGCGACGGTTGGACGCCTCGAACTCCGCGCGCTCGACGAGCGAGCCCGGCAGGAACTCCGTCGCACCCGAGTCGATGATCGTGACGCGACGCAGCATCTGGCGCACGATGACCTCGATGTGCTTGTCGTGGATCGACACACCCTGGCTCCGGTACACCTCCTGGACCTCGTTGACGAGGTGGATCTGCACCTGACGGGGGCCCATGACACGCAGCACCTCGTGCGGGTCGGCAGCACCTTCCATGAGCTGCTGTCCGACGTCCACGTGGTCGCCGTCCGCCAGCAGACGCTCGCTGCCGTCGTCGTGCTTGAACACGCGCAGACGCTGACGCTTCGAGAGCTTGTCGTAGACAACCTCTTCGCCACCGTCGTCCGGAACGATGGTGATCTTGTAGAAGCGATCGCCGTCCTCGAGCTGCACCCGACCGGTGACGTCCGCGATGGGCGCCTTGCCCTTCGGGACACGAGCCTCGAACAGCTCCTGGACACGCGGCAGACCACCGGTGATGTCGGCGGCGCCCGCCGCACCACCCTGGTGGAACGTACGCATGGTCAGCTGGGTACCGGGCTCACCGATCGACTGCGCGGCGACGATACCGACGGCCTCGCCGATGTCGACGAGCTTGCCGGTCGCCATCGAGCGGCCGTAGCAGGTGGCGCAGACGCCGGTCGCCGTGGTGCAGGTGAGCACCGAGCGAACCTTGACCTGCGTGATGCCTGCCGCGAGCAGCGCGTCGATCGCAGGATCGCCCAGGTCGTGGCCACGCTCGACGACGACGTTGCCGTTCTCGTCGACCGCGTCCGCGGCGAGGGTGCGGGCGTACGTCGAGGTCTCGACGTGCGCATCGCGGATGATCGCGCCGTCGGCCTGCTTCTCGGCGATGTGCGTGATGATGCCGCGCTCGGTGCCACAGTCGACCTCGCGGACGATGACGTCCTGCGAGACGTCCACCAGACGACGGGTCAGGTAACCCGAGTCGGCGGTACGGAGCGCGGTATCGGCCAGACCCTTACGAGCACCGTGCGTGTTGATGAAGTACTCGAGAACCGTCAGGCCCTCCTTGAAGGAGGACTTGATCGGACGCGGGATGAACTCACCCTTCGGGTTCGTCACCAGGCCCTTCATACCGGCGAGCGAGCGAACCTGAGTCATGTTGCCGGCCGCGCCGGACTTCACGATCATCGGGATCGGGTTGTCGTCGGGGAAGTGCGCCTCCATGGCCTTACCGACCTCGTCGGTGGCCTCGGACCAGATCTTCACGAGAGCGCTGTTGCGCTCGGCGTGGTTGAGAGCACCGCGCTGGTACTTCTTCTCGATCTGATCGGCCTGCGCCTCGAACTGCTCCATGATCTGGGGCTTCTCCGGCGGCACGAGGACGTCGGAGATCGAGACCGTCACGCCGGAACGGGTGGCCCAGTAGAAGCCGGTGTCCTTGAGCTTGTCGACGGTCTGCGCGACCACGATCATCGGGTAGCGCTCGGCGAGATCGTTGATGATCGTCGCCTGACGCTTCTTCGGCATCTGCTCGTTGACGAACGGGTAGTCCGCCGGCAGCAGATCGTTGAACATGACGCGGCCGAGAGTCGTCTCGGTGGTCCAGGCGTCGCCGTAGCTCCAGCCCTCGGGGAACAGCTCCGCCTCGGCCTCGCGCGACGGACGCTGATGCGTCAGACGCACCTTGATCTTCGCCTGCACGGACAGCACGCCACGATCGACGGCCATCTGAGCCTCGGCCGGCGACGAGTACACGCCCTGCTCCGCCTGATCGGTGGTGGCCGGCTGGTACTCGCCGATCGCACCCTCGACCTCGCGGGTCAGGTGGAACAGACCGGTCACCATGTCCAGACGCGGCATGGCGAGCGGGCGACCCGACGCGGGCGACAGGATGTTGTTCGAGGACAGCATCAGGATGCGGGCCTCGGCCTGTGCCTCCGCCGACAGCGGCAGGTGCACTGCCATCTGGTCACCGTCGAAGTCGGCGTTGAACGCCTCACACACCAGCGGGTGCAGCTGGATGGCCTTGCCCTCGACGAGCTGCGGCTCGAACGCCTGGATGCCCAGACGGTGCAGCGTAGGTGCACGGTTGAGCAGCACGGGGTGCTCGTTGATGACCTCTTCGAGGACATCCCACACCTGCGGGCGCTGACGCTCGACCATGCGCTTCGCGGACTTGATGTTCTGCGCGTGGTTCAGGTCGACCAGACGCTTCATGACGAACGGCTTGAACAGCTCGAGCGCCATCAGCTTCGGCAGACCACACTGGTGCAGCTTGAGCTGCGGACCGACGACGATGACCGAACGGCCGGAGTAGTCGACGCGCTTACCGAGCAGGTTCTGACGGAAGCGGCCCTGCTTGCCCTTGAGCAGATCGGACAGCGACTTCAGCGGACGGTTGCCCGGACCCGTGACGGGCCGGCCACGACGACCGTTGTCGAACAGCGCGTCCACGGACTCCTGCAGCATCCGCTTCTCGTTGTTGACGATGATCTCGGGGGCACCGAGGTCGATCAGTCGCTTGAGGCGGTTGTTGCGGTTGATGACGCGGCGGTACAGGTCGTTCAGGTCGGACGTCGCGAAACGGCCACCGTCGAGCTGAACCATCGGACGCAGCTCCGGCGGGATAACCGGGACAGCGTCGAGCACCATGCCCATGGGCGAGTTGCCGGACATCTGGAACGCCGCGACGACCTTGAGTCGCTTGAGCGCACGCAGCTTCTTCTGGCCCTTGCCGCTGCGGATGGTCTCGCGCAGAGACTCCGCCTCGGCCTGGATGTCGAAGTTGCGCATCAGGATCTGGATGGACTCTGCGCCCATCGCGCCCGTGAAGTACTCGCCGTAGCGGTCGACCAGCTCGCGATACAGGCCCTCGTCCACGATGAGCTGCTTGACGCTCAGCTTGGTGAACGTGGTCCAGATCTCGTCGAGGCGGTCCAGCTCGCGCTGCGCGCGGTCACGGAGCTGACGCATCTCGCGCTCGCCGCCGTCCTTGACCTTGCGGCGCACGTCGGACTTGGCACCCTCGGCCTCGAGCTCGGCGATGTCGGCCTCGAGCTTCTGCGCGCGGGCCTCCAGGTCGGCGTCCCGCTGGTCGGCGACGGTCTTCTTCTCGACCTCCATCTCGGCCTCGAGCGTGGAGAGCTCGTTGTGACGCAGCTCCTCGTCGACACCGACGATGACGTAGGCAGCGAAGTAGATGATCTTCTCGAGATCCTTCGGAGCCAGGTCCAGCAGGTAACCGAGACGGCTCGGAACACCCTTGAAGTACCAGATGTGGGTCACCGGAGCGGCAAGCTCGATGTGGCCCATGCGCTCACGGCGCACCTTCGCGCGGGTCACCTCGACGCCGCAGCGCTCGCAGATGATGCCCTTGAAGCGGACACGCTTGTACTTACCGCAGTAGCACTCCCAGTCCCGGGTGGGGCCGAAGATCTTCTCGCAGAAGAGGCCGTCCTTCTCAGGCTTGAGCGTGCGGTAGTTGATGGTCTCCGGCTTCTTGACCTCGCCGTAGGACCAGTTGCGGATGTCCTCCGCGGTCGCCAGACCGATGCGGAGTTCATCGAAGAAGTTGACGTCGAGCACGTAACTTCCTTTCCCCAGAGGGATTGTGGATCAGCGGGTGAGATCCGCTTTTCCTGACTGCCAATTCAAATGTGCTCTAGCGCCCCCGGGCCGTGCTCACACACGGCCCGGGGACCGAAAACTAGTTCGCGAGATCGTCCACGGTCGCGGCCTCGTTCCGGGACAGGTTGATGCCCAGGTTCGCGGCGGCACGCTCGAGGTCCTCGTCGTCGCCGTCGGCCATCGCGATGGCTGCGCCGTCCGAGGACAGCACCTCCACGTTGAGGCACAGCGACTGGAGCTCCTTGAGGAGCACCTTGAAGGACTCGGGGATGCCCGGCTCGGGGATGTTCTCGCCCTTGACGATGGCCTCGTACACCTTCACGCGGCCGACAACGTCGTCCGACTTGATGGTGAGCAGCTCCTGCAGGGTGTAGGCGGCGCCGTACGCCTGCATCGCCCAGCACTCCATTTCACCGAAGCGCTGGCCACCGAACTGGGCCTTACCGCCGAGCGGCTGCTGGGTGATCATCGAGTACGGACCGGTCGAACGCGCGTGGATCTTGTCGTCGACCAGGTGGTGCAGCTTGATGATGTACATGTAGCCGACCGACACCGGGTACGGGAACGGCTCGCCGGAGCGACCGTCGAACAGCGTCGCCTTGCCGTCCGACCCGACCATCTGCTCACCGTCACGGTTGGGCAGCGTGGCACCGAGCAGACCGGTGAGCTCGTCCTCCTTGGCACCGTCGAACACCGGGGTGGCGATGTTCGAGTCGGCCGGTGCGGACAGCATCTCCTCCGGCAGGTTCTCGGCCCAGTCGGGGCGAGAGCCGTCGGCGGCGATCTGCACGTTCCAGCCGGTCTTGCCGATCCAGCCGAGGTGCGTCTCGAGCACCTGACCGATGTTCATACGACGCGGAACACCGTGGGTGTTCAGGATGATGTCGACCGGGGTGCCGTCGGGCAGGAACGGCATGTCCTCCTGCGGGAGGATCTTGCCGATGACGCCCTTGTTGCCGTGGCGGCCGGCGAGCTTGTCGCCGTCCTGGATCTTGCGCTTCTGAGCCACGTACACGCGGACCAGCTCGTTGACGCCCGGAGGCAGATCGTCGTCGTCCTCGCGCGAGAACACGCGGATGCCGATGACCTTGCCGGACTCACCGTGGGGAACCTTGAGGGACGTGTCGCGAACCTCGCGGGCCTTCTCACCGAAGATCGCGCGCAGCAGGCGCTCCTCCGGGGTCAGCTCGGTCTCGCCCTTCGGGGTGACCTTGCCGACCAGGATGTCGCCGTCACGGACCTCGGCACCGATGCGGACGATGCCGCGCTCGTCGAGATCGGCGAGGACCTCGTCGGAGACGTTCGGGATGTCCCGGGTGATCTCCTCGGCACCGAGCTTGGTGTCGCGGGCATCGATCTCGTGCTCCTCGATGTGGATCGAGGTGAGCACGTCCTCCTCCACGAGGCGCTGCGACAGGATGATCGCGTCCTCGTAGTTGTGGCCCTCCCACGGCATGATCGCCACGAGCAGGTTCTTGCCGAGCGCCATCTCACCGTTCTCGGTGCAGGGGCCGTCGGCCAGGACCTGACCGGTCTCGACCCGCTGGCCCTCGTCCACGATCGGACGCTGGTTGGCGCACGTGCCCTGGTTGGAGCGCGCGAACTTGCGCAGACGGTAGGTCTTGCGGCTGCCGTCGTCGGCCATCACGGTGACGTAGTCGGAGGAGACCTCCTCGACCACACCGGCCTTCTCGGTGACGATGACGTCGCCCGCGTCGACCGCGGCACGCAGCTCCATGCCGGTACCGACCAGCGGGGACTCGCTGCGGACCAGCGGCACGGCCTGACGCTGCATGTTCGCGCCCATGAGGGCACGGTTGGCGTCGTCGTGCTCGAGGAACGGAATCATCGCGGTCGCGACGGAAACCATCTGACGCGGCGAGACGTCCATGTAGTCGACGTCCGACGAGGACACGTACTCGACCTCGCCACCCTTACGGCGGACGAGGACGCGGTCCTCGGTGAAGTGTCCGGCCGAGTTGACGGGCGAGTTGGCCTGCGCCACGACGTGGCGGTCCTCCTCGTCCGCGGTCAGGTAGTCGACCTGGTCGGTGACCTGGCCGTCGACGACCTTGCGGTACGGGGTCTCGATGAAGCCGAACGGGTTGACCCGCGCGTACACCGACAGCGAACCGATCAGACCGATGTTCGGACCCTCAGGGGTCTCGATCGGGCACATGCGGCCGTAGTGCGACGGGTGGACGTCTCGCACCTCGAGGCCGGCGCGCTCACGGGACAGACCACCGGGGCCCAGCGCCGACAGACGACGCTTGTGGGTCAGGCCTGACAGCGGGTTGTTCTGGTCCATGAACTGCGACAGCTGGGAGGTTCCGAAGAACTCCTTGATCGCGGCGACGACCGGGCGGATGTTGATCAGGGTCTGCGGCGTGATCGCCTCGACGTCCTGAGTCGTCATGCGCTCGCGGACGACGCGCTCCATGCGGGACAGGCCCACGCGGATCTGGTTCTGGATGAGCTCGCCCACGGTACGCAGACGACGGTTGCCGAAGTGGTCGATGTCGTCGACCTCGACGGGAACCTCGACGCCGCCGGGGGCGGTCATCGTGGTGTCACCGGCGTGCAGGCGCACCAGGTACTCGATCGTGGCGACGATGTCTTCCTCGGTGAGGGTCGACGCCTCGACGGGCAGGCCGGTGTTCAGGCCCAGCTTCTTGTTGATCTTGTAACGGCCCACGCGAGCGAGGTCGTAGCGCTTGTCCTTGAAGAACAGGTTCTCCAGGAGGGTCTGCGCGCTCTCCTTCGTCGGCGGCTCGCCCGGACGCAGCTTGCGGTAGATGTCGAGCAGCGCCTCGTCGGTGCCGGCGGTGTTGTCCTTCTCGAGCGTCGCCATGAGGATCTCGGAGAAACCGAAACGCTCGGTGATCTGCTCGGTGGTCCAACCCAGTGCCTTCAGCAGCACGGTGACCGGCTGACGGCGCTTGCGGTCGATACGGACACCGACGGTGTCGCGCTTGTCGACGTCGAACTCGAGCCAGGCACCACGGCCCGGGATGACCTTGACGCTGTGCAGGGTCTTCTCGGTGCTCTTGTCGATGGTGTCGTCGAAGTAGACGCCCGGCGAGCGGACCAGCTGCGACACGACGACACGCTCGGTGCCGTTGATGATGAACGTGCCCTTGTCGGTCATCATCGGGAAATCACCCATGAAGACCGTCTGGCTCTTGATCTCACCGGTGTTGTTGTTGATGAACTCCGCGGTGACGAACAGCGGCGCCGCGTAGGTCATGTCCTTGTCTTTGCACTCGTCGACCGAGGCCTTGACCTCGTCGAAGCGCGGGTCCGAGAAGGACAGGGACATGGACCCCGAGAAGTCCTCGATGGGCGAGAGCTCGGCCAGAATTTCTTCGAGGCCACCCGTGACTGCACCGTCGCCGCGAGCGGCTGCGCGCTCACGCCAGCCCTGCGAGCCGATCAACCATTCGAACGAATCGGTCTGTAGATCGAGGAGCCCTGGGACTTCGAGGGGCTCGCGAATTTTCGCGAACGAGACCCTCTTCGGGGCTCCGGGGATTCCGGCAACTGCCTTGGTCTGGCTAGAGACTGCCAAGATGCGTCCTTCCAGCACCTCACGCGGGCCGCTCTTGCTGGTGCGACCGCCGCTGTATCTGCTTCTTCATGTGGGGCGAATTCGCTGGTTACAACCCGAACGAAACCTCGCCACAGGAGCAGGAAGTGGAACACTTCGCCACAGTGAGGATGAGAGGTGGACAGGAGGCAGCCAGCGCAACGTCCAAAAGTACACCCAAACTCAGTAGATGTCGAGCCGGGCAGCAGAAAGGACACCCGTCGCGGGCGCCGCACGCGTGATACCGCGTGAATGTTCACGCATAGAGTGACGCGTGATCATCGCCGCGTCAAGCCCAGATCTCGGCGTTTCGATCTCCGACTGCGGGGAGCGCCCGCGGAGTCACGAGTTCTCGACACCGGACAGCAGCCACTGACCGTCTACCTTCTCCATCCTCAGAATCACCGGCCCGGCTGTGCTGCCCGCCGCCACGCCGTTGTTCTCGACGCTCACGATCAAGTTGGCCAGCACCTCGGCCCGATTCTCGTCGAGAAGCATGACTCCCACGTTCGTGACCTGCGCTGCTGTGTCCGACCGAGCCTGCTTGACGATGTCGATCGTCGTGCCGATTGTCCGATCGAACTCTGCCTTCATCCCGTCCGTCATCACTGCGCGCGCCGTGTCGGGGAACTGGTCGATCGAATCAGCACTATAGACGGTCACGGCCGTCAGCGCCTTCTCCGCCGCGGCCGCGACCTCCGACGTCGCGCCGACGTCGAGGAACGCGCGATTGGACGTTCCGCCGTCGCGGGTCATCATCGCGGCGACGCCCGCGAACGCCGCCAGCACCGCCGCCGCGACACCCATGATCACGACCGAGCGCCAGCGCAGCCGGTCCGTCCACCGACGCCCACCGGCGTCGGATGCACCGCCCGTCTCGGGCTCGGGACCGTCCTCCTCGGGTTCGCTACCGGCAGGCCCGGAAGACGCGGACGACGCGGGCGCGGGTGCTTCGACAGCAGATTCCTCGAGAGCAGGCTCGGCAGGCTCCTTCACGAGCAACACGCTCGCATCCGGTTCCTTCACCGCATCCTCGATCGGGGCCGCCGGGGACGCCGACCGGGGCGCCGAACTGCCCGCGACCTTGGGACGACGCGCGGCCGACGGGGACACCTTCGGATTACGACGAATGGGAGGCACTGATGGAACTCCTTCCAGCGACCGAACGAGAAACGTCGGCACGGCTGCTGAGACGGTCTACTGTCCGCCGCTCTGCGGATCGGTCGCCTGATCTTCCTGCGTGGGTGCCGGTGCGGGCGCGGCCGGGCGCGGCGTCCCCGGATCGATCACCACGGGCTCACCGAGGTTGCCGGCGTCGGACGCCTTCCAGGTGTCGCCGTCGCGCACGAGACTCATCCGCATCGTGATCTGCCGCTTCACCGGCGTCTCGAGATTCGGCATCGCGGTCGAGGTCTCGACGACGAGAATCGCGTCCGCGGTGCCGTCGTCCACATTGAGCGACGTCAGGGCGGCCCGCAGGACCCGCCCCTCACTCTTGGCCCCCGACGCGGCGGCGGCGGCGGTCATGTCCTCCCGCGTCTTCGCGAGATCGTCCATGAGCGACCCGGTGATCGACGACTCGAGGTCGGAGAACGACTTCTCCATGTCGGCGGCGTCGTACGAGTTGAGGTTGACCGCCGCCTGCCGGGCATCGGACAGGGCCGTGTCGCGCGCATCGGCGGTCGACCTGCCGGACGCGGCCTTCGCCCACCCGATTCCGAAGAAGATCGCTGCTGCCAGCGCGCCGACGAGGAGCACGCACACCACCACAGTGGCAGCGACGAGCGTGTTGTTCTTCGTGGGCGCGGTCGTGGTCTCCGTCACACGGCAACCTTACTCTTGGGTAACGAATGCTTGCCCGAGGCTACCGCGCCGGCACGACGCCCATGAGGGTCGCGATCTGCGTGGCGATCGGGTTCAGATTCAGCTTGTCGGGGTCGACCTTAGGCGTGCTGTCCCACGGCTGCGGGGTCTGCGGGTCGGCGTAGATGATGCGTTCGGCGCTGCGGACACCCGTCGGATTGCCCTGTTCGACGGCGCATCGCGCGTTCGCGTTGAACGGGAAGTTGTCGACGGTGTCGTCGAAGTTCGGGTTCTGCGCGCGCATCTGCGCGAGGATCTCCTGCGTGCCCTCGTAGCCCTGGGTGCACGGCACCGGATTGTTGGTCTCGAGGACCAGACCGAAGTGGATCGTGCCGTCACCCGGTGCCACCGCCGACGCACCCGCCGACAGCGCCGGCAGGAACTGGAAGAAGGGCTGCAGCGCGATGAACGTCGGCGAGACCGTCGTGAGGGTCGTCGAGAGGTTCGTGAGGTTCGCGGTCAGGGCGTCGCCACTGTTCGCGACGAGCTTCCCGACCGTGTCCGTCGCGTCCGTGCCGGTGCCGATGAGCCGTCGCACGTCGGGATCGCTCGACTTCAGCTGGGCGGCGATCTGTTCGAGGCCGTCACTGAAGGCTCGGATCGAACTCGCCTGCTCCGCCTGCGTGTCGAGCACCGTCCGACCGTCGCTGATGAATGTCAACGTCTGCGGCAGCGCCTCGGTCGCGGTCTCGGTGAACCGGCCGAGCGAGTCGACCAGCACCTGCAGGTCGCCGCCCTTCCCGCTGAACGCGTTCCCCAGTTCGACGACGGCCGTGTGCAGCGAGTCGGTGGGCACCGAACGGGCCAACCGGTCCACACTGCCGATCAGGTCCTCGACCGGGATGGGCGTCGCCGTGTTGGGCTCGAGGATCTTCGAGCCGTCGGTGAGGAACGGGCCCTCGTCGGTGTCGGGCTGCAGATCCACGTACTGCTCGCCGATCGCCGACCGATTCGCGACGACAGCCTTCGCCGATGCCGGGATCTTCGGGGCCGCGTTGTCGATCATCAGCGCGACGGACACGCCCTTCTCGGTCAGCGTGAGGTCCCCGACCCGGCCGACCGGCACACCGCGGTAGGTCACCTCGGCGTTGGTGAAGATGCCACCGGAGTGCGCGAGTTCCGCGTCCACCTGGTACTCACCGAAGCCCAGCAGCGTGTCGAGCCGCACGTACTTGGCGCCGACGTAACCGATACCGAGCACGGCGACGACGATGAACGCCACCAACTGCCACCTGGCCAGACGCGAGACCATTACTCACCCACCCCCAGCTGCTTCAGGAACGCATCGAACGGATTGACCGGAGCATTCGCCGGCGCCGACACCGCGGGGACCGGCGCGGGGACCGGATTCGGCACGATCGGCGGCAACGGCACGATCGACACCGTCGGCCATCCCGGGCGCGGCCCGTTGCCGTTGTAGTACGGGTTGCTCGGATCGACGGGAACCGGCGGGCCGTACTGGGGCGGGTAGTAGACGGGGTCCGGCTTCCCGACACCGAGGTTCGACAAGGTGTCACCGATCTGCAGATCGATCGACAGGAACACGTTGGCCTGGCCGCCGTGGATCGACGGGATGATCGTGTCCGGGAAGGGGAACGTCGGGACGAGCGGCGCCGACGTGATGATGTCGGGGGCCGCCTCACCCAGCTGCTGCAACGTGGGACGCAGCGCGCGCAGGTCCGTGATCAGGTCGTCCTTGGAACGGTTGATGACGTCCGCGCCGACCTGACCGAGCCGGTCGACCTGGCCGAGCATGTCCACCAGTTGCGGACGCTGCTCGGCGAGGATCTCGACACCCTGCGGCAGCTCGTCGAGGATCTTCTCGAGCTTCGTCGTCTGATCCCCGACCCGCGCGCTGAGGGTGTCGAGGCCGTCGAGCGCGGTCGTGATCGAGTCGCGCTGCTCCTCGAGACCGGCGATCAACGTGTTCGCCTGCTCCAGGAGTCCCCGAACCTTCGTCTCGCGGCCGTCGAGCGCCTTCTCCATCTCCGAGATGATGGGCTGCAACTGCGCGACGCCGCCACCGTTGAGCAGCAGCGACATGGCACCGAGCACCTGCTCGATGTCGGTGGCGTGGCGGGTGCGGTCCACCGGGATCGTGGCGCCGCTCGCCAGCCGCTCCGGCGACGGATTCTGCGTCGGGGCCGAGATCGCAATGAATTTCTCGCCCAACAGATTCGACTGCTGAACCTCGGCGACCGCATTGGCCGGCAGATTCACCGAGCTGTTCACGAGGGTGTCCACCTGCGCGGTCCAGCCGTCCGACGCCACCTCGATGTTCTCGACGCGTCCGACCGGGACGCCGTCGACCTTCACGGTCGACTGCGGCACCAGATCGAGGACGTCGTCGAACTCGATCTTCAGTCGCATCGGGTCGCTGCCGATGTCGGCGCCACCGGGCAACGGGATCGAGTAGATACCGCCCGAACCGCATGCACTCACCGTCAGCGCGACGACACACGCTCCTGCAGCCACCGCCGCGGCCCTCATCCGCCCGATTCTCACGGCGTGCCCCCCTGCAGTTGCGTTCCGCCACCCAGCCGCGGCGACGGCGTGCCCGGAACCGTCCCGGGAGCCGCGCCACGCTGCAGATTGTCGCCGCTGAGGATGCCGAGCGGCAGGTTCAGCGTCGGTGTCTTTACGCCGGCGGTCATCTGATCGGTGATGGCCTTGCAGTTGTCGATCAGCGGCTTCATCTGCCGGCCGAGCGCCTCGAACTCCGGGTCCCCGGGCTTGAGCTTGGCGACGTCGATGAGCTTGCAGCCCAGGCCGAACGGGTCCTGCAGGTCCGGCAGGTCCACGCGCATCTGCAGCGTGCCCGACTCCGCGTCGTGCGTGTTGACCAGGTTGCTGATGGCGAGCGGAATCGTCACCAGCGCCTCCGCGAGCGAATCGCGCTGGTCGGCGACGGTCTGGGTGACCGTGGTCAGGCCCTCGATGTTGCCCTGCAGCAGTTCCCGGTTGTTCTCGACGAACCGCGCGACGTCGCCGAGCGCGAGCGAGACCTGATTGAGCGCCAGGCCCAGGTTCTCCTTCTCCCCCGCCAGGAAGCCGCTGAAGTCCGCGAGCTGGGTGTTGAACTGGCGCACCTGCGCGTCGTTGGCGGCGAGGGCACTGACGAACACCTGCAGGTTCTTGACGGTGTCGAAGATGTCGGCACGCGAGTCGGACAACGTGCGTGCCGCCGCCGACAGCTGCGTGAACGTGTTGCCGAGCGCGTCACCGTTGCCGTCGAGGTTCGCGGCAGCGGTGTCCACGAGGTTCGACAGCGCGCCGTCCTTGTTGGCGCCGTTCGGTCCCAGCGCCTCCGACAGTTCGGTCACGCTCGCGTACAGCTCGTCGACCTCGACCGGCGTGGTCGTCCGGTCACGCTCGATCGTCGCGTCGCGGGCCAACTTCTCGCCGCCCGTGTAGGCGGGGGTCAGCTGGATGTACCGGTCGGAGACCACCGACGGCGTCACCTGGGCGGCCTTCACATCGGCCGGGATGTCGACCCCGCGGTCGACAGTCATGACCACCTGCACCTGCTCGCCCTGCGGCACCACCGAGTCGACCGAGCCGACCTTCACGCCGAGGACCCGGACGTCGGAGCCCTCGTAGATGCCGACGGACTTGTCGAAGTACGCGGTGATCCTGGTGGTGCCGGCGTTCTGGAACACCCACCACAGGACACCGACCGCGACGACGGCGACCGCCGCGATCAGCGCCACCGGGATCCACTTGCGGGTCCGAGCCCGCGCCTCACTCATCTCAGTTGCCCCCCAGGGTGCGCAGCGGCTCACGGTATCCGGGGATGTCCGGCAGGCCCGGCGGGGTCAGGTTGGTCACGACCGAGTCGAACCATCGTCCGTTGCCGAGCACGTTCGCGTAGATCCGGTAGAACGGCGCCGCCAGTTCGAGCGCCTTGCTCACGTTCTGCTGGTTCTGGTTGAGGATGTCGATCGCACCCTGCAACTGCGTGAGCGCCGGGGTGATCTGAGCCTCGTTGTCGGCAACCAGACCGGTGAGTTCCCGCGACAGCGTCTGGGTGCTGGTGAGCAGCCGACCGATCGCCTGCTGGCGGGTGTTGAGCTCGGCGAGCAGCGTGCCACCGTTCGCGAGCACCTTCTCGAACTCCTGATTGCGGTCCGCGAGGATCTGCGACGTCTGCTTCGTCGCCTCGAACAGCTGCTTGAGCTCCTGGTCGCGCTTCGCGACGGTCTCCGACAGCCGCGTCACGCCGTCGAGCGAGCCGCGGATCTCGTCGGGCGTGCCCGCGAACGACTGCGACAGCACCTCGAAACTCGACGCCAGCTGCGTCGTGTCGATCTCGGCGAGCGTCGTCGCGGCGTCGCCGAACGCATCGATCACGTCGTACGGCGACGTGGTGCGCTCGAGCGGGATCCGCACACGCGGATCGGCGACCTCGGTGCCCCGCGGGTCGAGCGCGAGATACTTCTGGCCGAGGATCGTCTTGATCTGGATCGACGCGGTGGTCTGGTCGCCGATCCAGGCGTCCTTCGTCTGGAACGACACGAGCACGCGGTCACCGTCGAGTTCGACGCTCGACACCTTGCCGACCTTCACACCCGCGACCCGCACCTCGTTGCCGGGCTTGAGCCCGGCCGCCTCGGAGAACTCCGCGGTGTACCGGTTCGCGGCCCCGATGATCGGCAGGCTGTCGAGGAAGAACGCCGACATGGTCGCGAGCAGGATGACGACGATGCCCAGGGCACCGGTGACCGCCGGATTGCGCTTCCTGGTCTCGTAGCTCGTCACTGGCCACCGTCCGCGTAGCACCGGGGAGCCGCGTTGGTGTAGATCGGCTGGTTGATCGTCGGCAGGTTCGACGGGATGTTCAGCTGGGGAGCTGTACCGGGACCGGCGACGACGTCGATGCCACACAGATAGAACTGGAACCACGAACCGTAGCTGCCGGCTCGACCGAGCTTCTCCATCTTGATCGGCAGGTTCGTGAGCACCTTGTTCACGTCGTCGGATCTCTCGTTGATGTGCCCGGCGAGCGTGTTGAGGCCCGCGATCGAGCCCTGGATCGACGGTCGGGTGGGCACCAGCAGGTCGGCGGTTGCGCTGGTCAGGTCCGCCAGCGACTGCACCGACTGTCCGATCACGCCGCGGTCCGCGGACAGCCCGCTCACCAGACGCTCGGTGTTGACGATCAACTGATCGACCTGTTCGTCCCGCTTGTTGACGGTGTCGAGCACGACATTGAGGTTGGTGATCAGGTCGCCGATCACCTTGTCCTTGTCCGCGATCGTGTTCGTCAACGACGCGGTGTTCGCCACTAGCTCCTCGATGGTGCCGCCCTCCCCCTGGAACACCTGGATGATCTGGTACGACAGCTTGTTGACGTCATCGGCGCTGAGCGTCTGGAACAGCGGCCGGAACCCGTTGAACAGCGTCGTCAGGTTCACTGCGGGCTTGGTGCGATCGAGTGGGATCGTGTCCCCGGCCGTCATCTTGTAGCCCTGCTGTCCGGTCCCCTGTTCGAGCGCGATGTAGCGCTGTCCGACCAGGTTCCGGAACCGGATGGTCGCGGTCGTGCTCGCGGGCAACCAGTCACGGTCCGTCACCGCGAACTCGACCTGCGCCTCACGGTCGTCGACGATCTCGATCTTGGTCACCTGGCCGACCCGGACGCCGGCGATGCGGACCTCGTCGCCCTTGTTGAGCGACGTGACATCGGTGAACCGCGCGCTGAACTTGGTTCCCCCGCTGGAACTGGTGTTCGCGATGGTCAGCGCGAGCACGCCGGTCGCGAGAATCGTCACGAGCGCGAAGATCACGAGCTTGGTGAGCGGGGCAGCCACCCCTCGCAGCTGTCGCTTCACTTGATGCTCACCTCTTTTCCACGGAGCGCGGGGGCACCGATCATGGTCGTCCAGGACGGCACGTCCTCCGGCGCGATGCCGGCGGCCTCGCCGTACACGACGGCCAACGTCTGGCGTTCGAGCGGTGACCCGGCGAACGTGGCCGGAGCGGTGGTCGCGGGCAGCACCGAGAACTGCGGAACCGCCACATCGGGAAGGTTCTGGTCACCCGCGTTGCGGGTCGGCACCTGGTACGAGCCGTCGTGGATCGAACCACCGGGGTACTGCCCGATGTCGGTGCCCAGCGGCGGCGCCTCGTAGCAGCGCGGACCGCGGGTGTCGATCAGGCGCGGCTCGTCCTGGTTGGGCAGGTACCGGCCACGGGGATTGACGAGCTCGATCGTGGCGCGGGCACCCGGGTTGGGCGAGTGCTCGCCGGTGATCGCACCGGAGCGCGCCATCACGTCGGCGAAGTTCGCGAACGTGCAGCCGAAGGTCCCCGAGAACCTCGCCAGGATCTCCAGCGCCTCCCGCGAGTCGCCGGCGATGGAGATCAGCGAATCCCGGTTGGTCGTCAACAGGTCCGCGGTGCTCGATCCCGTCGCCGTCACCGACGCCATCAACGCATCGATGGAGCTGCGTTCCTGCACCACCGTGGCGTTCGTGGTGCGCAGGTTGTCGAGCGCGTCGATCAGCTGCGGCGCCGCATCCGAGTAGGTCTGGGTGAACGTCGCGAAGCTCTGCAGTCCGGCGGTCAGGTCCGGCATCCGGGTGTTGACGCCGGCGAAGATCGTGTCGAGCTGGTCGAGCGTCACCCCGAGCTGTTCGCCGCGGCCGTCCAGCGCCTGCGACAGCGCACCGAGGGTCGAGGCCAGGCTCTCCGGCGGGATGGCCTGCAGCAGCGGCAGCAGACCGTCGAGCATCTTGCCGAGCTCGACGGCGTTGCCGCTCTTGTCCTGGTAGATGGTCTCGCCGGCCGCGATCGAGTCGGGACTCGGGTTCTCCGGGATGACGAGGTCGACGTACCGCTCGCCGAACAGCGTCTTGGGCAGCAGACGAGCGGTGGTGTTGGACGGGATCAGCTCGGCCTTGTCCGGGTCGATCGCCATCACCGAGGTGACCTTGCCGTTCTCGGTCGACGCGCCACGCACCTCACCGACGATCAGACCGCGCACCTTGACATCGGCGTTGCGCGGGAGCGCGTTGCCGACGGTGTCGGTGACCAGGTCGACCTTGACGACGGGTGTGAACGTCTTGTTGTAGCTGGCGATGGTCCCGCCGACGAACAGAGCCAGGACCAGGAAGAAGGCAACTCCCAATACCCTGCGGCGCAGCTTCGACGTGCTCTCGATCATCCGGCCACCCTCACCGTGGTCGTCGTGCCCCAGATGGCGAGGCTCAGGAAGAAGTCCAGGACGGCGATGGTGACGATGGCGGTACGCACCGCGTGGCCGACCGCGACACCGACGCCGGCCGGGCCGCCGCGGGCATGGAAGCCGTAGTAGCAGTGGATGAGGATCAGGACGAACGCGAACACGAGCACCTTGCCGAAGGACCACAGAACGTCCTCGGGAGGCAGGAACAGATTGAAGTAGTGGTCGTACGAGCCGGACGACTGCCCGTTGAACACGGTCGAGACCACCCGCGAAGCAAGGTAGGCGGCGAGCAGGCCGACGATGTACAGCGGAATCACCGCGATGAAGCCGGCGATCATCCGGGTGGTGACGAGGAAAGGCACACTGGGCACGGCCATCACCTCGAGCGCATCGATCTCCTCCGAGATGCGCATCGCGCCGAGCTGCGCGGTGAAACCACAGCCGACCGTGGCCGACAGTGCCAGCGCCGCGACGATCGGCGCGATCTCACGGGTGTTGACATACGCCGACAGGAAGCCGGTCAGCACCGAGCTGCCGATCTGGTCGAGCGCGGCGAACCCCTGCAGGCCGACGACGACGCCGGTGAAGCCCGACATCATCACGATCACGCCGATGGTGCCGCCGATCACCGCGAGCGCGCCGCTGCCGAACGTGACCTCGGCCAGCAGCCGCAGCATCTCCTTGCGGTAGCGACGCAACGTCCGCGGCGTCCACGCAATGGCCCGTGAATAGAACGACATCTGCTCGCCGGCGTTGTCGAGCACGTCGAGCGGTTTGCGCGCCCAGCGGCGCGCACGAATCAGCGCGTAGTCGCCGCGTCCCCTCGCGATCGTCATCCGGTCATGCCCCCTTCGCCGGAACAATCTGCAGGTACACCATCGTCAGAATCAGGTTCGCGAAGAACAGGACCAGGAAGGTGATGACGACCGCCTGGTTCACCGCCTCGCCGACGCCCTTGGGGCCGCCCTTCGGCGTCAGTCCCTTGTAGGCGGCGATCACGCCGGCGATGACGCCGAAGATGGCCGCCTTGACCTCCGCGATATAGAGGTCGGGAAGCTGGGCCAGCGCCGAGAACGACGCCAGGTACGCGCCCGGAGTGCCACCTTGGAGGATGACGTTGAAGAAGTAGCCGCCGGCGATACCGACGACGGACACGAGCCCGTTGAGGAGCACCGCGACCAGCACCATCGCGAGAACGCGTGGCACGACGAGTCGCTGGACGGGATTGATGCCGAGCACTTCCATCGCGTCGATCTCCTCACGGATGGTCCGTGAACCGAGATCGGCGGTGACGGCGGAACCGGCGGCACCCGCGATCAGCAGTGCGGTCACGATCGGACTGCCCTGCTGGATGACCGCGAGCACGCTGGCGGCACCCGTGAACGCTTCGGCTCCGAGCTGTTTGATGAGCGAGCCCGTCTGGAGAGACACGACGGCACCGAACGGGATGGCGACCAACGCGGTCGGCAGGATCGTCACACTGGCGATGAACCAGGCCTGTTCGATGAATTCCTTGAACTGGAACGGCCGCTTGAACGTGTTGCGAACCACGTCGACGAACAGCTGGACGATGTTGCCGGCCTGCGTCAGTGCCCCGGTGACCGGCTTCATCATCGAAGTTCGGGTGCCCCCCATCCGCCGCTCCCCTATCCGCGCTCGTACGTGGTCTGTCCCAGACCTCCGTCGTCGTACGCGGGAATCACCTGGGTAGCGGCGTCATCTTCCATGCTGGCAATGATGCTCTGCTGCGCCTCGACCGGCAGGGTATGGAGGATCTCGCGGACGCGGGCCTGACGGCGTGCAACGGCCTGGCGGAAGGGCAGACCCGGCGTGGCCTGCATCTGCGGCACGACACCGTAGACGTCGTCGGTGCCGCCGTGGTGGTGGCCGGCGTCGACGAGCGCCTGCTCGTGCGCCATCTGCGCGTCGTCCTTCTCCTCCGACATGCCGATCGGACCGATCTTGCTGCCGTTGAGGAACTGGTGGACCACGGGCTCGTCACTGGTGAGCAGCACCTCGCGGGGACCGAACATCACGAGCTGCTTGCGGAAGAGCATGCCCAGGTTGTCCGGGACCGTGCGGGCCAGGTTGATGTTGTGCGTCACGATCAGAATCGTGGCGTCGATCTGTGCGTTGATGTCGATCAGCAGCTGGCTGAGGTAGGTGGTGCGGACGGGGTCCAGGCCCGAGTCCGGCTCGTCGACGAGGATGATCTGCGGATCGAGCACGAGCGCGCGGGCGAGGCCGGCACGCTTGCGCATACCGCCGGAGATCTCGCCCGGCAGCTTTCCCTCGGCACCGACGAGTCCGTTGAGCTCGAGCTTCTCCATGACGATCTTGCGGATCTCGGACTCGGACTTCTTGGTGTGCTCGCGCAGCGGGAACGCGACGTTGTCGTACAGGTTCATCGACCCGAACAGCGCGCCGTCCTGGAAGAGGACACCGAACAGCTTGCGGATCTCGTAGAGCTCACGCGACGAGCACTGGAGGATGTCGGTCCCGTCGATGACGATCGAGCCCTCTTCGGGCCGCAGCAGACCGATCAGCGACTTCAGGAACACGGACTTACCGGTGCCGGAAGGCCCGAGCAGTGCGCTCACCTCTCCGGCCGGCAGCGTGAGACTCACGTCCTGCCAAATCTTCTGTGAGCCGAACGACTTCGTGAGTCCCTCGACCGCTACCTCGACTCCCACCATTACCTCCTGCGTCAAGCATGTCCCCCCACCGTGGGCCCACTGTGGGTTGCGTCACTCTATCGCATCGAAGTGTTATACGTTACGGCGAATCCTACTAACGAGTAAGTAAGGTCCACAACCCGGCGATTGCGAATTCTCCGGCATCGGGCGAAGCAACGAAAGAGGGCCGCCCCGAAACGGGGCGACCCTCTTTCTGGATGCTTCGTCAGGAAGCAGCGCTGACAGCCGTCTTACTTGACGGTGATCTTCGCGCCGGCAGCCTCGAGCTTCTCCTTGGCGGCGTCGGCCGCGTCCTTGGCAACCTTCTCCAGGATCGCCTTCGGAGCGCCCTCGACGAGGTCCTTGGCTTCCTTCAGGCCCAGGCCGGAGACGACCTCACGGACGACCTTGATGACCTGGATCTTCTTGTCGCCAGCCGACTCGAGGATGACGTCGAACTCGTCCTGCTCCTCGGCAGCCTCAGCGGCAGCAGCCGGAGCGCCGGCAGCGGCAACGGCGACCGGAGCAGCAGCGGTGACCTCGAAGGTCTCCTCGAACGCCTTCACGAACTCCGAGAGCTCGAGCAGGGTGAGCTCCTTGAACTGGTCCAGCAACTCTTCGGTGGTGAGCTTCGCCATGGTGGCGGTCCTTCCTCTTAAGTCCTGTGTCGCCGATCCGCGACCGGACAGGTGGTGATGGTTGTGATGCGCAGGTGCGGATCAGCTATTCGGCAGCGGCGTCGGCGGGAGCCTCGGCGGCCCCACCTTCCGCAGCCTTCTTCTCCTGCAGCGCGGCGGCCAGACGGGCCACCTGCGAAGCGGGAGCGTTGAACAGGCCAGCGGCCTTTGCCAAGTTGCCCTTCATCGCGCCGGCGAGCTTGGCCAACAGGATCTCGCGGGACTCGAGGTCCGCGATCTGGTTGACCTGATCCACGGACAGCGCAGCGCCGTCCATGTACCCGCCCTTGATGACGAGTGCCTTGTTGTCCTTCGCGAAAGCCTTCAGGGCCTTCGCAGCGTCGACCGGCTCGCCCTTGATGAATGCAATGGCGGTCGGTCCGACGAACAGGTCGTCAAGGCCCTCGACGCCCGCCTCAGCGGCGGCACGCTTGACCAGGGTGTTCTTGGCGACGGAGTAGGTGGCACCCTCTCCGAGAGCGCGTCGCAGCTGCGTCAGACTCGTAACCGACAGACCACGGTATTCCGTGATCACGGCGGCGGACGAGTCCTTGAACTGCTCGGTGATCTCCGCAACTGCGGAAACCTTCTCAGGCTTTGCCATACTTCGCCTCCTCTCGTGACAGTCGTTGTTCCACTTCGGGCCGTGACATGCAAAACGCCCCGGTGCAGGGCACACGGGGCGTACACGAGGAGATCCATCCACCCGGCCAGGCCGAGCGCAACAATCATCCCCCACCTCGTCCTCCTGCGTGGGCCGCCGGGCTATCCCGGACCTTCAACCGATTCCATTGCTGAACTCGGTGACCAACGGTCTTTGGTAGAACATGTTTCGGGGCGGAATTCGCATCGAGCACCGAACTCCAACGAGCAGCCTAACGGAGTCGCGACTCCGACACAAAACGCGGACACCCAGCAGGGTGCATTCTGTGCGCTACTTCACATTCGGTGCCGAACGTGCCGGAGCGCTCACAATTGACCGTTGCCGACAGTTACATGTAATGAGCGGCGTCGCAGTGATGTCGGTCGCCGGAGCATGTGCCGGTTCCCTCGAACAGGTGATCGCGGCACGCGCGGCGAGGGGGGGGTTCGCCGCCGCCGTGTTCCCGGCGACGCTCGCACTGATCATCAACATCTTCACCGACGTCCGAGAGAAAGCGCTCGCAATCGCGGCGTGGACGGCAATGGCCGGATTCGCCATCGCCATCGGTCCCATCTCGGGCGGATGGCTCCTCGAGCACTTCTCGTGGCGCGAGCAGCTCATCACCGCGATGAAGACCGCGGTCCTCCAGGGCGCACATGCAGCGTCCCTCGTGGCGACCGCCTCCGTCGTGCTGTGTGCGGTCGTCGTCGCAATCTTCCTGCCGTGGGCACCGGCCCGTGGCCGCTCGACCATGCTGGCCTGGCGCCGAGACCAGGAGCGAGTCGACCACTGAAACGCCGAAGGCCGGCACAGAGAATTCTCGGTGCCGGCCTTCGGTGTCGATCAGATCGCGGAAAGTCGCGACTTACTCGCCATCCTCGAGGAGGTTGCGGGTACGGTTCGGATCCACCGGGATGCCCGGTCCGGTGGTGGTCGAAACCGTGACCTTCTTGACGTAGCGGCCCTTCGCCGACGACGGCTTCGCACGCAGGATCTCGTCCAGCGCCGCACCGTAGTTCTCAACCAGCTTGGTGTCGTCGAACGACGCCTTGCCGATCACGAAGTGCAGGTTGGCCTGCTTGTCGACGCGGAAGTTGATCTTGCCGCCCTTGATGTCCGCGACAGCCTTCGCGACATCGGGGGTGACCGTGCCGGTCTTCGGGTTCGGCATCAGGCCACGCGGTCCGAGGACGCGAGCGATGCGGCCGACCTTGGCCATCTGGTCAGGGGTGGCGATCGCGGCGTCGAAGTCGGTCCAACCGCCCTGGATACGCTCGATCAGGTCCTCGGAGCCCACTGCGTCCGCACCGGCGGCCTCGGCCTCGGCGGCCTTCTCGCCAACGGCGAACACGACGACGCGGGCGGTCTTACCGGTGCCGTGCGGCAGGTTGACCGTGCCACGAACCATCTGGTCCGCCTTGCGGGGGTCGACGCCCAGACGGACGGCAACCTCGACGGTCGCGTCCATCTTGCTCGACGAGGTCTCCTTGGCCAGCTTCGCAGCCTGCAGGGGGCTGTAGAGCGTGTCCGCGTCGATCTTCTCAGCGGCGGCGAGGTACGCCTTGCTGCGCTTTGCCATTTCTTCTGTCCTTACTTCTCACCCTGGGCTCTCGACCCGGGTGAATGGTTCAGTTGTGGTTGCGGGCCTGGCCGGCCCTCCCACAGTGGAGGATCAACCCTGCAGTGTCAGTGCAGGGCATCGCTGTGCTCAGCCCTCGACGGTGATACCCATCGAACGCGCGGTGCCGGCGATGATCTTCGCGGCTGCGTCGATGTCGTTCGCGTTGAGGTCTTCCTGCTTGGTCTTCGCGATCTCGCGCACCTGATCCATGGTCACGGTGGCAACCTTGGTCTTGTGCGGCTCGCCGGAGCCCTTCTGGACACCAGCAGCCTTGAGCAGCAGCTTGGCGGCCGGCGGGGTCTTCAGCTTGAAGTCGAAGGTCCGGTCTTCATAGACGGAGATCTCGACAGGGATCACGTTGCCGCGCTGGGACTCAGTCGCCGCGTTGTAAGCCTTGCAGAACTCCATGATGTTCACGCCGTGCTGACCGAGCGCAGGACCCACGGGCGGTGCAGGGTTAGCCTGACCAGCCTGGATCTGAAGCTTGATGAGCCCGGCGAGCTTCTTCTTCTTGGGGGGCATCTTCGTTCCTTGTTTCCTACTGGGTGTGTTTCTTGCGTACTGCGTGCAAGTGTGTGGGTCCTACAGTGCCAGGCGCGAGCCTGGCACTCGGGACCGAGCTAGATCTTCGAGACCTGGTTGAAGGACAACTCCACCGGGGTCTCGCGACCGAAGATCGAGACGAGGACCTTGAGCTTCTGCTGCTCCGCGTTGACCTCGCTGATGCTGGCGGGCAGCGTCGCGAACGGGCCGTCCATGACGGTGACCGACTCGCCGACCTCGAAGTCGACCTCGATGGTCGGCTTGGCGGCGGTCTCGGCGGCCGACTCACCGGCAGCGGCAGCAGCCGCGGCAGGCTTCTTCTGGCCCTGCTGGGGCATCAGGAACTTGACGACCTCGTTGAGGGTCAGCGGCGACGGACGCGACGTGGCGCCGACGAAACCGGTCACACCGGGGGTGTTGCGGACCGCGCCCCACGACTCGTCGTTCAACTCCATGCGAACGAGGATGTAGCCGGGCAGGATCTTCCGGTTGACCTGCTTGCGCTGGCCGTTCTTGATCTCGGTGACCTCTTCGGTGGGAACTTCCACCTGGAAGATGTAGTCACCGACGTCGAGGTTCTGGACGCGGGTCTCGAGGTTGGCCTTCACCTTGTTCTCGTACCCGGCGTAGGAGTGGATGACGTACCAGTCACCGGGTGCCCGGCGGAGCGCGGCCTTCAGCTCGGCGACAGGATCGGCAGCTTCCTCAGCGACCTCCGGAGCCTGCTCCGCGATGGCACCGTCCTCGGCCTCGTCGCCGGCAACGTCGGCGTCGTCTTCGACCTCGAGCTCGGCAGACACGCCGTCTTCGTCGGATACCGCCTCGGCCGAAACACGCTCCTCGGCCATGGCCTCGTCAGAGTCGTTCTCGGGGGTGCTCACTGGAGGCACTCTTCCTCTCGTCAATCACATCGTTCGGAAACGCCGACGGGCGTTCCCGGCTAGCCGAACAACCAGGTAATGCCCTTGGCGAAACCAAGGTCGAGGACGAAGATGAACGCCACCATGAAGGCGACGAACACAAGCACCACACTGGTGTAGGTGATCATCTGCTTGCGATTGGGCCAGATGACCTTACGGAGCTCGGCAATCACTTCGCGCAGGAAGCGTCGAATCCGCTTGAAGATGTTCTCCGTCTGCGGCTTGTCGGCCTTGCGGGACTTCGCTTCCGGAGACTTCACGGAAGTAGCAGACGACACAGCCTTGGCCGCCTTGGCGGTCTTGGCCATCTGGACCGTCTTGGCCGGCTCGGTCGATTCCGAGGTTCCCGTACGGCGCGCGGAACGCTTACCGGTGGGCTTTCCTGCTGGGGCCGCACTCGTGGGGCTCTCATCAGCAGAGACCTCGCCCTCACGGGCGTGATCGGAAGGGGCCTCAGCGCGAGAGCTCGCGTCGGCTGCAGAATCGTCGACATGGCCGGAGTCCGTAGACCCGGTAGTGCCGTCGTCGCGCTTATCGCGCTCGTCGCTCACCGTCGTTCCTCTCAGTCGCTGGCCAGTCCGGGTGCAGGGGCGACAGGACTTGAACCTGCAACCTGCGGTTTTGGAGACCGCTGCTCTGCCAGTTGAGCTACGCCCCTTTGGTCGACCGATCGAACTGATCGACCTATCTGGATTCACATGACATGCGCGCCACCCCATGCGGACTAGTTACAGCCTGTAGCAACAGCCTGTGACTTCCCCGTAGGGCAGCGCGCAGCGCCTGAGTAACCCCAGAAACTCTAGTGTACTTCAATGCACCGGAACAAACCCAATCCGCCCGGCACTCAGGCCAAACGGACCGTTGCGGTGGCCCGACCGAAGATCTTACGACCCTCCGAGCGAGCCACGATCGCGACTACTGCGGTCTTGCTTTCGGCGTCCACCGACTTGATCTTGCCGGTGAACTCCACTTCGGCAGCCTTGTCGGCCGCCACATACACCGGACTCGTGAACCGAACGTTGTATTCGGTCACGGCACCCGGGTCGCCGAGCCATGACGAGACGAACCCGCCACCCAGACCCATCGTGAGCATGCCGTGCGCCACGACGTCCGGCAAGCCGGCCAGTCGGGCCACATGGTCGCTCCAGTGGATCGGGTTGGGATCGCCCGACACGCCGGCGTAGTTGACGAGATTGCCACGGGTCAACGTGACGACGCGCTCGGGCAGTTCGTCACCGACAGTGACGTCCTCGAACCTACGGAGCGACATGCATCATCACATCCTTGACCGCGTGCGCGATATTCTCGTCGACCTCACCACCGGACCGAGCGACGAGCGTGGTCCAGGTGGTCTGGACCAGTTCACCGTTCACGTCCGAGATGATGTTCTTGGTGACGATGATGTCACTGCCCGCAGCCTGGCGGAACGATTCCAGGTAGACGTCGCAGATCAATCGGTCGCCGGCCTCGAGCGGCCTGTGGAACACGAGCCGCTGGTCGGTCTGCATGATCTGGCTGAGGTCGTAACCGGTCACGACCTCGTCGAACAGCTTGCGCTGCGCGATCATGCCTACGATCGACACGAACGTGAGGGGAGCAAGAAGGCCGTCGTATCCGAGGCCCCGTGCCGCATCCTCATCGTGATGGGCGGGGTGGTCGTCGAGCACCGCACGTGCGTACTCGCGAACCTTTTCCCGGCCGATCTCGTAGAAGTCGCTCACGCGGTAGTGATGTCCGACCATCGCTGCCGCATGCGCGGCGGGGTCGAAGGTCACTTCGGCCTCTCTCACGACTGTCTCTGTCACAGCGAATCACCCATCTGCCCTGTGGACGCAATATCGTTAGGGCAGTCTGACAGTGAACCTAACGCGCGAGCGTCGACTCCGAGAAGAAACTTACTTGGACTCGCGATGCGCCTGGTGAGTTCCGCAGTTCGGGCAGAACTTCTTCAGCTCGAGGCGATCGGGATCGTTGCGGCGATTCTTCTTGGTGATGTAGTTACGGTGCTTGCACACCTCACAGGCCAAGGTGATCTTGGGCCGAACGTCAGTCGAGGAGGCCACGGGGATGCCTTCTTTCGCGTGAATCTGATCATAGATAGATCAGGGTGGATCATTCGTCTTGTGTAGCGATGGCCGGACTTGAACCGGCGACACAACGATTATGAGTCGTTTGCTCTACCAACTGAGCTACACCGCCTCGGTGTCGAGTGTCGCGCGAAGCCGGCGACACCACAATCCAGCGAGCCCCCTGACGGAATCGAACCGTCGACCTTTTCCTTACCATGGAAACGCTCTGCCGACTGAGCTAAGGGGGCGTGGCTGTCCTGCGCATCTCTGCGCGCTGAAGCCTCCAGAAGATTACACAGACCTTCGCGCCAGTGCCAAATTTGCAGGTCAGAGCGGGTAAATCGGGGGCAAGGCGCGGCATTCACGCGCTCCGGACACGAACGGACTCCCCCGCGCGCCGCACGAGGGAGTCCGGGACGAGCCGTTCGGCGTGGTCGACGACCTCGTCAAACAGGTCCGCGAACCTGCACCCGAGGGTAGTCGGCCCTGCTCACCGCCTGTCGGCCACGCTCGCGGGCAGCGCGTCGAGCAGGACGGTCTTGGCCTCCAAGTACGGCTGCAGGCCGTCGAGCCCGCCCTCACGGCCGATGCCGGACTGCTTGAACCCGCCGAACGCGATCCCGAAGTCGGTCTTGAAGCCGTTGTGCCCGACGGTGCCGGATCGCAGCTGCCGGGACACCGCCCACGCCCGTTCGACGTCGTCGGTGAACACCGACGCGTTCAGGCCGTAGATGGTGTCGTTCGCGATCTCGACCGCGTGGTTCTCGTCATCGGCGGCGATGACGCTCACCACCGGGCCGAAGATCTCCTCCCGGGCGATGGTCGAGGCGTTGTCGACGTTGCCGAACACCGTCGGTTCGATGAAGAAGCCGCGGTCGAGGTGGCCGGGACGACCACCGCCGGTGACCAGGCGGGCACCCTCCTCACAGCCCTTCGCGATCAGACCCTCCACCTTGTCGCGCTGACGCGACATCGCGAGCGGCCCCATCTCGGTCGCGGGATCGAACGGGTCACCGACGCGGATCGCCGACATCGCGACACCCAGGGCCTCGGCGAACTCGTCGTGCCGGTGCCGGCTGACGACGATGCGGGTCAGCGACGCGCACACCTGGCCGGTCATGAGGCGTGCGGACTGCGCGATGGACGCCGCCGCGGTCGCGAGGTCGTAGTCGTCGAGGATCACGCCGGCGGACTTGCCGCCGAGCTCGAGCGTGCAGCGCGCGATCCGCTCCCCGCACAGCGACGCGATGCGGCGTCCGGCCGCGGTGGAGCCGGTGAAGGTGACCTTGTCGACGCCGGGGTTGCGCACCAGCAGCTCCGACACCTCCCGTTCGGCGGTGACGACGTTGACGACACCCGCCGGAAGTCCGGCCGCCTCCACGATCTCCGCGAACAGGTACGCCGCACCCGGCGCCTCCGGCGAGGCCTTGACGACGACGGTGCAGCCCGCGATGAGCGCCGGTGCGACCTTGTTGGCGATCAGGCCGAGGGGGCTGTTCCACGGGATGATCGCGGCGACGACGCCGACGGGTTCGCGGACCAGCAGGCCCACGCCGACCCCCGAGCCGGGCTGGTGCTGCTCGACGAACTCGTAGCTGTCGGCGAGGCTCGCGTAGTAGTCGAAGACGTCACCGGACTGCGCCGACGCATAGCTCGACACCGCGGCGAGGATGCCCATCTCGCTGGTCCAGATCCGCCCGAGTTCGCCGCTGCGCTCGCGGATGCCGGCACCGATCGCTTGGAGGTAGGGCGCGCGCTCGGCGTGGGTCATACGCGACCACGGTCCGCGGTCGAATGCCTCCCGGGCGGCGTCGACGGCTCGCGCCATGTCCTGCGCGTCGGCCTCGGCGACGGTGAGGAACACGTCCTCGGTGGCCGGGTTGACGACGTCGAACCGTGCGCCCGTCGACGGCTCGACCCAGTTGCCACCGATGAACAGCTTCCCGGGGTGCTGCACTGCCACGGACGTCTCGTTCGCGTTGATCAGACCTGTCATCGAGGATCGGGCTCCTTCGCGCATCTCGGGCACCCGCCCTGTGACGAGCGCCACTCTCGCTCCCGGACGCTAGAGCGCGCCCGATGCGATGAGACCGCGCGGTCCCGTTGAGTGGGATGGATCACAGGCATACGCCCCGGGCGCCGGGCCGGACGGCACGAGAGGACCCCGAAAGCAGTTCAGCCCCGACCCTTTTCGGGTCGGGGCTGAACTTGTGTGGCAGGTGTAGGATTCGAACCTACGTAGGCATAAGCCGACGGATTTACAGTCCGCTCCCATTGGCCGCTCGGGCAACCTGCCTGGTTTCGCGACCGGAGTGCACAGGCTCTCTGGCGCGTATCGAAGAATACAACGAAGCCCCCCCAGATATGCAAACCGGGTGGATAGGGGTGGTCTCGACCCGATAGCGTCAGGGCAACCCCCCACTGTCCGGGTGGGGTCGACCGCTATGGATTTGGGAGTGTGCAGTGGCTGATTCGTCCTTCGATGTGGTGAGCAAGGTTGATCGTCAAGAGGTGGACAACGCTCTGCATCAGGCTGCGAAGGAGCTGGGCACCCGGTTCGATTTCCGCAACACCGGGGCGAGCATCGAGTGGTCCGGCGAGGAGACCATCACGCTGACGGCCGAGACGGAGGAGCGCCTCAATGCGGCGCTCGACGTCTTCAAGGAGAAGCTGATCCGCCGTGACATCTCACTCAAGGCGTTCGACGCCGGTGAGCCCGCGCAGTCCGGCAAGATCTACAAGCTCAGCGGATCCCTGGTGCAGGGCATCAGCAGCGAGAACGCCAAGAAGATCTCGAAGAAGATCCGCGACGAGGGCCCCAAGGGCGTCAAGGCGCAGATCCAGGGCGAAGAACTCCGGGTGAGCAGCAAGAAGCGTGACGACCTGCAGGCCGTCATCTCGCTGCTCAAGGGTGAGGACTTCGGAATCGCCCTGCAGTTCGTGAACTACCGCTGACGCCGCCCGGCCCCGCGCCGGTACCGGACCGTCGAACGGGCCGCACACCTTCCGCACACGCGGAGGCGTGCGGCCCGTTTCCGTCGGATCCGAGCCGTCCCCCCCGCCTGCACGGCGGACCGGCCGAGGACTCAGTACTCGCGATGGGTGGGGGGCAGCCCGCCGTCGGGCGAGCCGCCACCGGCCATCTTCTCCAGACGGGCGATCCGGTCGGCCATGGGCGGGTGCGTGGAGAACATCTTGCTGACCCGGTCGCCGGCGCGGAACGGGTTGGCGATCATCATGTGCGACTGCGCGGCGATCTTCGGCTCCGGCGGCAGCGGCGCGGCCTGCGTGCCGCGCTCGAGCTTCCGCAGCGCCGACGCCAGCGCCAGCGGATCGCCGGTCAGTTCGGCACCGGACTGGTCGGCCTGGTACTCCCGCGACCGCGACACGGCCAGCTTGACGACGGTGGCCGCGATCGGCCCCAGCAGCGAGACCAGCAGCAGCGCAATCGGATTGGCCCCCTGCCCGTTGCCGCGGCCCCCGAACATGTTCGCGAAGATCGCCATGTTCGCCAGACCCGAGATGACCGCGGCCATCGCGCCGGCGACCGACGAGATCAGGATGTCGCGGTTGTAGACGTGCGACAGTTCGTGCCCGAGCACCGCGCGCAGTTCGCGCTCGTCGAGGATGTCGAGGATCCCGCTGGTGCAGCACACCGCCGCGTGGCGCGGGTTGCGTCCCGTCGCGAACGCGTTGGGCGCCGCGGTGGGGCTGATGTAGAGCCGCGGCATCGGCTGGTGCGCGGCCGTCGCCAGCTCACGGACGATCTTGTAGATGACCGGGGCCTGGACCTCGGTGATGGGTTGGGCGTGCATCGCCCGCAGCGCCAGCTTGTCGCTGTTGAAGTAGGCCCACGCGTTGGTCGCGACGGCCAGGAAGATCGAGAAGATCAGGATGTTCCGGTTGCCGAACAACGAGCCGATGAAGATGATCAGTGCCGACATTCCGACCAGCAGGCCGAACGTCTTGGCACCGTTTGCATAACCGTGCACGACTCGCCTCTTCCCTGTTCCACCGCCGCGACGTCCGCGTGGCTTCCTGACCTGAACAACGAACCAGCCCGGGGAGACGGTTCCCGGGCTGGTCGAAGACTACGTCAGCGAAGCGTCATCCGACGCGTTCGATGGTGTACTCGACGAGTCGCAGAAGAGCTTCGTTCGCCGGTCCCTGCGGCAGCTGAGCCAACTCGGCGCGGGCCCGGTCGGCGTACTCGCCGAGCTTGGCCTTGGCCGCGGCCATGCCCGGGGAACGCTCGAGCAGCGCGAGCGACTCCGCGATCTCGGCGTCGTCGGTGACGGGTCCGTCGAGCAACTCGCGCAGCCGGTCTGCGTCGGCGCCCTCCTCACACAATGCATACAGCACGGGCAGCGTGTGGACGCCCTCGCGGAGATCGGTACCCGGCGTCTTGCCGGACTGGTCCGACACCGAGGAGATGTCGATGATGTCGTCGGAGATCTGGAACGCGATCCCGACGGCGTCGCCGAGGCGCTCGAGCCGCTCGATCTGGTCGGCGTCGGCGCCCGAGAACGTGCCGCCGAAACGTCCGCTCGCGGCGATCAGCGAGCCGGTCTTCTCCCACACGACCTTGAGGTAGTGGTCGACCGGGTCCTGCTGTTCCTTGACGCCGATGGTCTCGCGCATCTGGCCGGTGACGAGCTCGGCAAACGTCTCGGCGATGATCCGCACGGCATCCGGGCCGAGCGTGGACACCAGGCGCGACGCGTGCGCGAAGAGGTAGTCGCCGGCGAGGATCGCGATGCTGTTGCCCCAGCGGGCGTTGGCACTGGGCGCTCCGCGGCGCATGGTCGCCTCGTCCATGACGTCGTCGTGATACAGCGTCGCGAGGTGGACGAGCTCGACGACGGTGGCCGCCGTGACCACGGCAGGATCGGATGCCTTGGGTCCGAGCTGCGCGGTCAGCACTGTGAACAGCGGACGGAACCGCTTGCCGCCGGCCTTCGCGAGGTGCAGCGCCGCCTCGGTGAGGAAGTCCTCGCCGTCGGACAGTTCGCTGACCAGGAGCTCTTCGACACGGTGGAGACCGTCGCGCACCACGTCGGCCAGCTGCTGGTCGCCGAGGTCAACCCCGGCCACGACGGTGCCCGAACCTGCCGCCCGCTCCGACCCCTCAGTGCTCACGATGTCAGTACTCATTCCTGTAGTCGGTGACGCCTCGGTAACCACGGTAGTGAACCTAGCGGTATCACCGGCTGTCACCACACCTGCCCTCACCGCGTTGCGCTACCTCAGCCTGAGAAGATACTGGGGTGGTGGCCGAACATTTCCCGACCGCTGGGTCCAGCGATGCCCGGAACCTGCCCGAGCACTCCTCACGGCATCTCCCCTCGAGCACCGAAGTCCTGGTCGTCGGCGCCGGTCCGGCGGGCTCGGCGGCGGCCACGTGGGCCGCGCGCGACGGGCGCGACGTGCTTCTCGTCGATGCGGCGACCTTCCCCCGAGACAAGACCTGCGGTGACGGACTGACCCCGCGTGCGGTCGCCGAACTCGATCACCTGGGTCTGGGCGACTGGGTCCGCGGGCACACCACCAATCGGGGCCTGCGCCTGACGGGGTGGGGCCGCGAACTGGAGCTGCCGTGGCCCGGCGGCACCCTGCCCGCGGTCGGCAGCGCGGTACGGCGCACCGAGCTCGACGACCGGCTGCGACTCACGGCCGTCGAGGCAGGCGCTCGAATGGTCCAGGGCGCCAAGGCGGTCGGGGTCGAGCGCCGCGGCGACCGGGTGAGCGCGGTGACGGTGAAGACAGCGGACGGCACACACACCGTCACGTGCGAGAAGCTGATCGTCGCCGACGGCGTCCGGTCGACGCTGGGCAAACAGCTGGGCCGGCAGTGGCACCGCGACACCGCGTACGGGGTGGCGGCACGCGCGTACGTGACGTCCTCGCGCAGCGACGACCCGTGGATCACGTCACATCTCGAACTGCGCGACGACACCGGCACGCTGCAGCCCGGCTACGGCTGGGTGTTCCCGCTCGGGACCGGCGAGGTCAACATCGGTGTCGGCACCCTCGCGACGGCCAAGCGCCCCGCTCCGGGCGCGCTGCGGCCCCTGCTCGAGCTGTACGCCGGCCAGCGCCGCGCCGAGTGGCAACTCGACGGCCAGGTGCGTTCCGTCGCGTCGGCGCTGCTGCCGATGGGTGGCGCGGTGTCCGGGGTGGCCGGGCGCAACTGGGCGCTGATCGGCGACGCCGCGGCGTGCGTGAACCCGCTCAACGGCGAGGGCATCGACTACGGGCTCGAGGGCGGGCGCCTGGTGGCGCAGGTGCTCGACCACGACGACCTGACCGACGCGTGGCCGACGATCCTGCGGGACCGGTACGGCCGCGCGTTCTCGATCGCGCGGCGGCTCGCCGGACTGCTGACGCTGGCCCGCTTTCTGCCGGCGTCGGGCCCGGTCGCGATGCGCTCGCGCGCGATGATGACCGTCGCGGTGCGGGTGATGGGCAACCTCGTCACCGACGAGGACGCCGATTTCACGGCCCGTGCGTGGCGGACGTCGGGTGCCGCGTCGCTGCGGCTGGACCCGCGCCCGCCGTTCAGCTGAGCTGTACCAGCGGGTGGCGCGGGAGCGGGCTCACCGAATGGCGCGTGAGCGGGCTCACCGAATAGCGCGGTGCAGCGCCACGACGCCACCGGTGAGGTTGCGCCACTGCACGTTCCGCCAGCCGGCGTCCTCGATGCGCTTCGCGAGCTGTTCCTGGGTCGGCCACGCCCGGATCGACTCGGCGAGGTAGACGTAGGCGTCGGGGTTGCTACTGACGGCGCGGGCGACCTGCGGCAGCGCCTTCATCAGGTATTCCATGTAGACGGTGCGGAACGGCCCGAACACCGGCGTCGAGAACTCGCTGACGACGAGGCGTCCGCCTGGCTTGGTGACGCGGGCGATCTCGCGCAGGCCGGCGTCGAAGTCGGACACGTTGCGCAGCCCGAACGAGATGGTGGCGGCGTCGAACACCGCGTCGGCGTACGGCAGGTGCATCGCGTCGCCCGCGACCATCGGGACCCGGCGCCCGCGTCCGGCGTGCAGCATGCCCTTCGAGAAGTCGGTGGCCACCACCCACGCGCCGGAGCGCCCGAGTTCGACGGTCGAGACTCCGGTGCCGGCGGCGAGGTCGAGGACCCGCTCCCCCGGCTTCAGGTCGAGCGCCGCGCGCGTCGCCTTCCGCCAGCTGCGGTCCTGCCCGAACGACAGGATCGTGTTCGTCAGGTCGTAGCGCTTCGCGACACCGTCGAACATGGATGCGACCTCGTGCGGATCCTTCTCGAGCGAGGCCCGCGATCCGTGTGTTTCTGCCACGACGGAAGACGCTACCAACCCGCTCATGCCCCGATGTCCGCCGCCGGGCTCTCCCCCGTCGGGCTCTCCTGCGCTTGGTCCTCCGCAGCGGGTACCCGTCGAGTGAGCATGCGCGCCTTGTTCCGCGCCCACGGCACCAGCATCACGACGACCGCGATGGTGACGGAGGAACCGACGATCGCGCCGGCGAGGACGTCGTGCGGGTAGTGCACGCCCTGCAGGACGCGGGCCAGGCCGATGAGGGCAGCCAGGGCGATCACGAGACCCCGCTGCAGCGACGACAACGCGCGCTCGGAGGCGAGGACGATCGCCGTCGCGAGGCCGACCGCGATGACGGTGTGGTTGCTCGGGAAGGACCAGTCGCCGGCGGCCGGGCAGTCGGTCAGCGCGAGTTCGACCCGGCAGGGACGTTCCTCGCTGACGAACACCTTGATCACTTCGCTGAGTGCGTAGGCGACCACGACGCCGAAGCCGCCCATCAGCAGGTCCCCGAGGTACACGGACCGGGTGCGCCACATCTGCACCGCGAGGACCGCGAACAGCGCGACGAGCGCGAGCAGCCCGACGTCGGCGATCAGCCCGACGCCCGGTATCTCGGACGTGTGCGGGACGATCGCACGGTAGATCGCCGCACTGACGTCGCGCAGTAGGTAGAGCGCCACCACCAGCACCGCGGCGGCGATCAGCATCATCCCGGCCCGTTCCGAACTTCTCCGCATCAGTCGAGCTTAGAAACCCTTCCTGAGTGAACTTCTCAGGAACCCTCGGTGTCGACCTTCCGGCGCACCACGAGCAGGACGGGAAGCGCCACGATCCAGGTCACGACGATCACCGAACCGGCGGGCACGATCGCGACGCTGGCGTCGCGACCTGCGACCCGCACCAGGTCGGGATCGCTGCGCGCGTATTCGACGTCGATGCGCTGTCCCGCGGTGAGCTTGGTCGGGTAGAGCACGCCCAGCTTGGGGTTGTGGGTGACGCCGTCGGGGGTGACGAAGCTGACCGCGGAGCGCAGCGATCCGGCCGACAGCACCTCGGCTGTGGCGGTGCCCATGTCGGACTCGATGGTCCGGTCGTTGCGCCACGCCGCGAGCACGAGCAGGACCGCGAGCACCGAGATCCCGGCGGCCACGGCGACGATGCCGACCTGCACGCGGTGTGCGATGCGGGGACTCACGCCCGCCTCACAGTTGTGCCCGGACGGCGGCGTGCAGCTCGCGGAGACCGGATCGTTCGGTGGTCACCTCGAGCACCCGGACGCCCTCCCCCGGGGTCGTCAGCGTGGCCGTCAGGTCCGGCAGTTCCACCCGGCGGTGCGGGACGCGGTAGGCGGCGCACAGCGCGGCCAGGTCCATGCCGTGCGGGGTGCCGAAGACCCGCTCGAACACGCCCGCGTACTGCGGGTCGCCCTGCTCGAGCAGCTCGAAGATGCCGCCGCCGTCGTCGTTGGCGACCACGATGGTCAGGTCGGCGGGCCGCGGCTCGCCGGTGCCGATCAGCAGGCCCGACGCGTCGTGCAGGAACGTCAGGTCGCCGAGCAGCGCGACCGTCCGGCCCTCGCTCTCGTACGCGAGTGCCGCGCCGACGGCCGTCGAGACGGTGCCGTCGATGCCGGCGACACCGCGGTTGGACAGCACCTTCACGCCCGGTCGCGGGTAGCTGACGAGCGCGGCGTCGCGCACGGGGTTCGACGCCCCGAGCAGCAACTGGTCGCCGTCGGACAGCGCATCCATCACCGCGGCCGCGACGTGCAGGCCGGTGGCCTTCGGGTGCGCCGCGAGCTGCGAGCGCACCGCCTTGTCGGCGTGCTCCGACAGCGTCCGGCAACGCGCGATCCACGCCGGGTCGGGCTCACCGGACACGACGGCCCGGGTGCCGGTGGCAAGGACGTTGCCGGAGACGTCGGGCCAGCGCGGGCCGGTCGTGAGTGCGTACACCGCGACGGACGGGTCGGCGAGCAGCTTCGACACCGGACGGTGCAGCGTGGGCCGGCCCGTGATGATCGCCTGGCGCGGCTTGAGCTGCGGCAGCGCGAGCGGGTGCAGCGGGATGCCGTGCAGCGGCGCGGTGGGCTCGGCAACGGTCGGCAGGTGCGCGAGTTCGGGCCGATACGCGGAGCCGTGCCCGGAGATCACGACCGTGTCCGGGGTGATGTCGAGGTCCATCGGGACGTCGAGAGTGGCGTGCATTGTGGTGGTCCACGCGGCGCCGTCCGGGCGTCCCTCGGGGACCGGGCCCTGCGTGTGGACGTCGGGTACGAGGGGCTCGCGCAGCGGGATGTCGAAGTGCACGGGGCCGGCGTTGCCGGAGCGGGTGCCGCGGGCGGCGGCGAGGACGCGGCAGACCGCGCTGCGCCACTGGCTGTTCTGGTCCTCACCCTCCTCGGCGAGGCCGAGGCTGATGGTCGCGCGGACCTGGCTGCCGAACAACCCCAGCTGCTCGACGGTCTGGTTGGCGCCGGTGCCGAGCATCTCGTAGGGCCTGTTGGCGCTGAGCACGACCAACGGGACACGCGCGTAGTTGGCCTCGAGCACGGCGGGCGCGAGGTTCGCGACCGCGGTGCCGGACGTCATGACGATCGGCACGGGCCGCCCGCCCGCGACCGCGAGACCCACCGCGAGGAACCCGGCGGTGCGCTCGTCGATCCGCATGTGCAGCCGGAGTCGCCCGGCGGCGTCGGCGGCCTGCAGCGCGAAGGCGAGCGGCGCGTTACGCGAACCCGGGCAGAGCACGACCTCACGTACCCCGCCGCGAACCAGTTCGTCGACGACGGCGGTGGCTTGTGCAGTGGACGGATTCACGCCTTCAAGATTGGCAGATGCGACGGCCGTCGTCCCGCGCGGCACCCCGACGCTCGTCCTGCCAGGATGGATTGATGGTGCGTACAGTCTTCGATCCCGCTCGAGTCGATCCGGGCCGCTTCTACAGCGTCCTCACCGCGTCGGTGGTCCCTCGACCCATCGCCTGGGTCTCGACGTTGTCGGCCGACGGGGTTCCGAATCTGGCGCCGTACAGCTTCTTCACGGTGTCGAGTTCGAGTCCGCCGGTTGTCCAGTTCACGTCGGTCACCCGCAAGGACAGCCTCCGCAACGTCGAGGAGACCGGCGAGTTCGTGATCAATCTGGCCACGGAGTCGCTCGTCGACGAGGTGAACGCCAGCTCGGCGCCCTACCGGCCGGGCACCGACGAGTTCGCGACCCTCGGCATCGCGAGCGAGCCGAGCGAGCGGGTGCGCCCGCGCCGTGTGGCCGCCGCGCCCGTCGCGATCGAGTGCACGCTGCGCCGGGTGATCGAGGTGGGCAACTCGTTCGTCGTGATGGGCGACGTCCTCGCGGTCGCGGTGCGCCCGGAGATGCTGGCCGACGACGGCCTGCCGGAGTTCGCGAAGATCGCCCCGCTGAGCCGGCTCGGCCGCGACGAGTGGGGCATGACGCCGCCGGTGCGGCGGATCGAGCGGCCCGGTCGGCCTGACTGACACAAGAGGACGAGTCTCACATTAGGGTTGGCTAAACTATTGTCGATCCGCGGGACGGGATGTCATGGCCACACGCTCCAAGTACGTCAAACCCGAACAGCGCGCCGTCATCTCGGCGCACGTGCTGGGCACGAAGCAGATCAGCCCGTCGTTCGTCCGCGTGACGATCGGCGGCGACGACCTCCGCGGCTTCGTCCCGATGGGCTTCGACCAGTGGTTCCGCATGTTCATCCCGGAAGCCGGGCAGACGAGCATCCGGCTGCCGGGTTCCAGTGGCAGCCTGTGGTTCGCGCAGTTCAAGCTGATCCCCAAGGACGTACGTCCGGTGCTGCGCAATTACACGGTCCGCGAGTTCCGTGCCACCGGCGGGGTTTTCGCGGGCGGCCCCGAACTCGACATCGACTTCGCCTCGCACGGCGACCTCGGTCCCGCGTCGGCCTGGGCCAACTCGTGCGCGCCCGGCGATCGGATCGGCCTGCTCGACGAGGGCCTGATCTACAACCCCACTCCGGATGCCCGCTGGCAGCTGCTGGTGGGCGACGAGTCCGCGCTGCCGGCGATCGTCGGGATCCTGCGTTCGGTGGACCCGGGCGTGCGGGTTCGCGCGTACGTCGAGATCCCGCACGCCGGTGACATTCCGGACAAGCAGGACGTTCCCGTGCGCGACGGCCTGGACGTGCACTGGCTGGTGCGCGAGGACGCCTCGGCGCGGCCGGGTGAGCTGGCGCTCGCGACACTGCGCTCGGCCCACCTGTCGGACCTGCCCGAGGGGCCGTTCTACGCGTTCGTCGCCGGCGAGAGCGAACTCGCGACCGGCGTGCGCCGACACCTCGTCAACGACCGGCACGTGCCCAAGAGCGACATCGCCTTCACCGGGTACTGGCGCCACGGCCACGCCGCGTACTGACACCGCCGAAGCGACAGTGGGCCCGCCCGGTATGCACCGGACGGGCCCACTGTCTCGGCCGACTAGGCCGCGTGCTTCTGCACCAGATCACCCAGGCGCGGCAGCGCCTCGATCACGTGCTTCTTCGCCGACGGACGCAGGGTCGAGTAGACCTTCTTGATCGCGCCCTTGTCGGTGCCTTCGATGCGCTCGTCCGTGACACCCAGCAGGGCGTCGGCGGCGGCATCGCTGCGCGCGGTCAGGAACGCCGAGAAGCTGCCCTCACCACTCGCGACGAACTCCTGCCAGAACGGCTCGAGCCGCGCGACGAACGCCGGGAGCAAACCCTCGATGGCGTCGGGCACGATCGACGGACCGACCTTCTTGACCGCCGAGTATCCGCCCTTGAGCGCCAGGCCGGACGCACCCTTCTTGTCCGAAACCTCTGCGTCGACGAGCGCCTGGACGTCCGCGAGTACCGCGGGCAACCGGGCATCGTCCAGCAGGGTTTCGTTCAGAGCTGCAACCACTTTCAAAGCCTCCGTATCGACTGGTCCATTTCTGGCGGGCACGACACTATACGAGGCGGGTATCTGCACCGGTGAGGAGCAGTTCGTGGCACCGCCGCAGCCGGTCGCGCCACCAGTCGGCGCGCGGGTCCGGCGCGGCCAATTCGGCGAGCCGGTCGGGGTCCGGGAACACCGGGCTCGCGTCGAGTGTGCCGTCCGACATCTCGCGCGGTTCGGCCGTGACGTCGGCGTCGAACAGTCCCCCGGTCCCGAGGCCGCACGCGTGCTGTAGCCCGGGCAGCGCGGCCGCCGCGGCCAGGCCGGCGTTCATTCCGACGGCGGTGTCCAGCGCACTCGAGACCACCACCGGCACACCGTGACCTGCGAGTTCGTCGGCCAGTGCGAGCAGTCGCCGCATCCCGCCGAGCGGCGGCACCTTGACCACCGCGACGTCGGCGCCGCCGGCCCGCACCACCTTGAGCGGGTCCTCGGCGCGGCGGATGCTCTCGTCGGCGGCGATCGGGACACCCGGCAGGCGACGGCGCACCTCCACCAGTTCCGGCACGGTGGCGCACGGCTGTTCGGCGTACTCGAGGGGGCCGTCCGCGGTCAGCGCGGTCAGCGCGGCGACGGCGTCGTCGACGTTCCAGCCGCCGTTTGCGTCGACGCGCACATTCGGGATCAGCTCGCGCACCGCGTCGACCCGCGCGACGTCCTGCGCGAGGGTCTGCCCCTTCTCCGCGACCTTGACCTTCGCGGTCCGCGCGCCGGGGAAGCGGGCGAGGATCTCGGGGACCCGCGCCGGATCGATCGCCGGGACGGTCGCGTTGATCGGTACCCGCCGGCGCACCGGCGTCGGCGGCCCCGCCCACGCGGCCTCGATACCGGCGCGCAGCCAGTGCGCTGCCTCCGCGTCGTCGTACTCGGGGAACGGCGCGAACTCGCCCCACCCGGCGGGCCCCTCGAGCAGCAGCGCCTCACGAGTGGTGATGCCGCGGAAGCGAACCCGCATCGGCAGGCTCACCACGCGGGCCCCGACCAGGACGTCGTCGAGGGACGGGAAGATCACGGCTGGCCCGGCAGCAGCTGAATCATCAGGGCCTCGCAGTCGGCCAGGACATTGCCGTCCAGGTCGCGCAGATCGACGGTGCAGAACAGCTTGCGGCCCTCGACCCGGTCGACGCGGCCCTCGACCACCAGCTCGGTCTCGATGGGGGTGACCTTGCGGTAGTTGACGTGCAGATAGCCGGTGCGCGCGATCGGGTGTCCGGACGCGTGCACGATCATGCCGAGCATGTCGTCGAACAGCAGCGCGATCGTGCCGCCGTGCGCGGCGTTGTTGCCGCCGCGGTGGTACATCCGGAAGACGCCGCGGGCGCGGACCCCGTCGGTGTCGACCTTGTCGAACAGCCACGGCAGGAGCAGCAGGCTGCCACGGCCGGGCAGCTGCGAGTTGAAGCCCGCCGGCGACTTGCCCTCGGGAACCCGGTACTGCTCGAGCATGTCGCTCAGGGCGTCGGCGCGGGCGATGGCCTCCTCGACCACGTCGTCGGGGATGTGTGTCGACACCGCGAGGTCCTGCAGCCGCCGCAGCGATTCGACGAACCTCCCGAAGTTCGGCCCCGCCGGGACGGGCGTGAACACCGGGAACCCGCCGTGGTGCTCGTGGACGTCGGCGTCGGGCCGGTCGTCGGACCGCAGTTGCTCGCTCATCCCTGCACGGTATCGCCGGGGTGGAGTCGTTCCGGTGCGAGGTGTGCCCCGACACACCGGAGCCCGGGGCCTATCCTCGCTTCCGTGACCTTCAATCCGCAGCTCTGGCGTCCCGTCCCCGGTTTCGAGGATCTCACCGACATCACGTACCACCGTCATGTCAGCGAGGGCATCGTCCGCATCGCGTTCGATCGCCCCGAGGTCCGAAATGCCTTCCGCCCGCACACCGTCGACGAGCTGTACCGCACGCTCGACCACGCGCGCATGACCTCCGACGTCGGCTGCGTGCTGCTCACCGGCAACGGCCCCAGCGAGAAGGACGGCGGCTGGGCGTTCTGCTCGGGCGGCGACCAGCGCATCCGCGGCCGCAGCGGCTACCAGTACGCCTCCGGTGAGACTGCCGAGACCGTCGACAAGGCGCGCGCCGGACGCCTGCACATCCTCGAGGTGCAGCGCCTGATCCGATTCATGCCGAAGGTCGTGATCGCGCTCGTCAACGGCTGGGCCGCCGGCGGCGGGCACAGCCTGCACGTCACGTGCGACCTGACGCTGGCGTCGCGTGAGCACGCCCGCTTCAAGCAGACCGACGCCGACGTGGGCAGCTTCGACGGCGGCTACGGCAGCGCCTACCTCGCGAAGATGGTGGGCCAGAAGTTCGCCCGCGAGATCTTCTTCCTCGGCGACACCTACACGGCCGAGGAGATGCACCGGATGGGCGCGGTCAACCGGGTCGTCGATCACGACGAGCTCGAGAACGTCGCGATCGAGTGGGGCACCAAGATCAACGGCAAGTCGCCGCAGGCCCAGCGCATGCTCAAGTACGCGTTCAACCTGCAGGACGACGGCCTGGTCGGCCAGCAGTTGTTCGCCGGCGAGGCCACCCGGATGGCGTACATGACCGACGAGGCCGTCGAGGGCCGCGACTCGTTCCTCGAGAAGCGCGACCCGGACTGGTCGCCCTACCCCTGGTACTTCTGAGCCACTTCCGGCTGCCGCGGAGGTTTTCGTCGTGCCGCGTCCCCGATCGGGGGCGCGGCACGCCCGTTTCCGGAGCGGCGCGGGGGTTGGGCCGGGCCGTGATCGGGTGTGCAATGGACAGGTGAGCACCGAGGTCTCGTTCACGGTTGACGGTGTGCGCCTGTCGGGTGCGCTGACCGATCCGGTCGGCGCGCTGCCAGTGGTCGTGTTCGCGCACGGCAGCGGCAGCGGGCGGTTCAGCCCACGCAATCGGTTCGTCGCCGAACTGCTGCAGGACGTGGGCCTGGGCACGCTGCTGTTCGACCTGCTCGCCCCGCACGAGGAGGGCGACCGTCGGCTCGTGTTCGACATCCCGCTGCTGTCGTGCCGGCTCATCGAGGTGACCGCGCGGGTGCAGGAGCGGGCGGCGGCGGTCGCGTACTTCGGCGCGAGCACCGGCGCCGCCGCGGCCCTGCACGCCGCCGCCGAACCACACGCCGACATCTGCGCGATCGTCTCCCGCGGCGGCCGCCCGGACCTGGCCGGATCACGCCTGTCGATGGTCCGGGCGCCGACGTTGCTGCTCGTCGGCTCGCTCGACACCGCGGTGATCGAGCTGAACCGGCAGGCCGCCGCCCTGCTCGAGTGCGAACACGAGCTGGAGATCGTGCCCGGCGCGACGCATCTGTTCGAGGAGCCCGGCACGCTGGACGTGGTCGCCGAGCGGGCCCGCGAGTGGTTCGTCGCGCACGGGCCCCGATCGTGAAGGATCACGGGAAGTGGCGCGGCAGCAGGCAGACTGGACCCATGTCCGTCGACCGCGAGCAACCCGCGCCTGAACATCGCCGCCCGGACGGCGTCACGGACGCCACCGTCGAGGCGGTCGGCAAGCTGTCCGAGGCGCTCGAGACCGTCGAGCAGGCCCGCGGCCACCTGTATGCGTTCCACCAGTTGCTGGGCCGGGCGGATCGGCAGCTCGGGGACGCGGTGGAGCAGTTGATCGCGTCGGGCCACCCCGCGTGCGCCGAACGCCTGCAGACGTCGATGCTGGGACGCAACGTCCTCGAGGGGCGGTGGACGTTCCAGATCGTCGAGGAGTTCGACGACGGCTACTGGTCCGAGTTCCGCGATCACGAGAAGGCGGTGCGCGACGTGCTGCTCGGCGGTCGCCGGCACCTGCACGAGGCCGAGATGAAGGAAGCGCGGCGTACGCACGGCCGCCCGGGGCACGAGGCCCGTCCGGCCCCGGACGAGTGACTCGGGAAGAATTGCCCGGCAACAGCATCAGGAGGACATGAGCGTGGAAATTCTCAGCAGCCGGATCATTCTGCGACCCCACGACTACGAGGTGACCCTCGCGTTCTACCGCGACACGCTGGGCCTGGCGATCGCGCGCGAATACCCCGGCGGCACAGTGTTCTTCGTCGGACAGGGGCTGGTCGAGGTGACCTCGCACGGCGGCACCGAGCTGGACACGCGGTTCTCGGGCGCGCTGTGGATGCAGGTGCGAGACCTGGCCGTCGCCCAGGACGACCTGGTCCGGGCGGAGGTGCCGATCGTGCGGGAGGCCCGACAGGAGCCGTGGGGCCTGCACGAGATGTGGATCGCCGACCCCGACGGTGTGCCCATCGTGCTGGTGCAGATCCCTGCAGACCATCCGATCCGCCGCGACCTGCGCTGAACACGCCCGTGCGCCTACTTCGGAACGGCGCACGGGCGCGGAGCGCCTACTTCGACAGTGCAGCGGCGATCTGGTCGGCCTGCGCCTGACCCTCGTGCAGCTGACGCAGCAGCCACAGGCGCAGCACCTTGGCGATCGCACCGGCCAGGTACAGGGCGGCACCGATCACCGTCACCGCGAGGAACGCGGTCGCGAGGATCTGGTACGACGCGATGTCGCGCAGGTCGTTCTGGGTCAGCGACGAGACGTACACGACGAAGGCCGCCACGGCACCGACGACCATGAGCACCAGACCGGACACGCGCGCCACGCTGTCGCCGCGCGACTGGCCGGTCTTGAGCTCGAGGTCGGCGACGTCGGTCTTGAACTGGGCACGACGCTCATCTGCGAGAGTGGTCATCGTCATCCTCCTAGGTAACTGTTGGAAAGGTCGTTCTCGATTTCGTCGGGCGCCCCGACTCGGACCACTCGTCCGTGGAGCATGAGCGCCGCGCGATCGGCGATCGGCAGCACGGCGCGGGCGAACTGTTCGGCAACCAGGATCGTCAGACCCTCCTCGACCAACTGGCCGACGATGTCGTACATCTGCGAGACGATCCGCGGCGCCAGACCCATCGACAGCTCGTCGAGCAGCAGCAGGGTCGGGTCGGTACCCAGGGCCCGGGACAGCGCCAGCATCTGCTGTTCACCGCCGGACATGGAGCCGGCCAACTGGTTCTTGCGTTTCCCGAGGATCGGGAACCGGGTGTAGGCGATCTCCTCGAGCTTGGCGAGGTCGGTGCCCGTGCCGGTCGCGATCCACAGGTTTTCGCGGACGGTGAGGTTGGCGAAGATGCCGCGCCCCTCGGGGATCGAGCAGACACCGAGCTTCGCCAGGTCCGACGCCTCGGCGCCGTTGACGACCCGGCCCGCCATCCGCAGCTCGCCGTGGGTGATCGGCAGGATGCCCGAGCAGATCTTCAGGGTGCTGGTCTTGCCGCCGCCGTTCGGCCCGAGGAGGGCCATGACGGTGCCCGGGGCGAGCGTCAGGTCCACCCCGTGCAGCACCTCGATGGGGCCGTAACTCGCACGGACACCGACCAATTCGAGCAGCGGGGTGGGTCCGTCCTGCGGCCCGTCCAGCGTCTCCGTCACGTTCGTGGCCCCAGTCGACATCACAGCCATCACACTGCCTCCTCTGCCGTGCCGATGTAGGCGGCGATCACCGCCGGGTCGTCGCGCACCTGCGCCGCGCTGCCCGACGCCAGGACGGCGCCGTAGTCGAGCACGTGAATCTGCTTGCACAGCTTCATCACCAGTGGGATGTCGTGCTCGACGAGGCAGATCGCCAGACCGTCCGCCGCCAGGGACTGCAGCAGGTCCGCGAAGTCCTCGGTCTCCTGCTCGGTCTGGCCCGACGCGGGCTCGTCGAGCAGCAGCAGCCGCGGCGATGTCATCAGTGCCCGGGCGGCCTCGACGACGCGAGCCCGTCCGGTCGGGATGTCCGAGACGTCCTTGTCGGCGACATCGGTGAGTTTGGTCAGCTCGAGGATCCGGTCCGTCTCGGCGTCCACGTCGATCTTGCTGCGCGTGTTGGACTTGTGGATGTCGCCGGCGACCCGGATGTTGTCCCGCACCGACAGCGACAGGAACAGCTCCAGCCGCTGGAAGGTGCGGGCCAGTCCCTTGTTCGCCCGCTTGGCGGGCGAGAGCCGGGTGACGTCCTGGCCGTCGAGCAGGATCTTGCCCGATGCCGGCTTCTGCAGGCCGGTGATCGTGTTGAACAGCGTCGTCTTACCGGCGCCGTTCGGTCCGATCAGTCCGGTGATGGATCCGCGTTCGACCGTGATGCTGACGTCGTTGACCGCGACGTGGCCACCGAATCGGACAGTGATGCCCCGGGTTTCGAGGATCGGGGTGTCAGGCATGGACGCTCAACTCCTTCGGCTTCGAGGCGAAGTGCTCCGTGGCCGCAGCGGTGTGGGCCGTGACCGTGGCGGGCAGTCCGAGCTCGCGGTCGAGCTGCGTCAGGCCCTCTTCCGTGTAGGGCGCGTCGATGCCGATCTCCTCGGGCGCGATGCCCTTGGCGGCGTCGGCGGCCTCCTTGCCGAGGACCGCTTCCGGCATGACCATCTTTCCGATGACCGGGAGCATGAACACCGTGACGATCGTGATCGTCGCGAACCACCAGTTGCCCAGCACGCCGGTGAGCGCGAGGACGTACGACAGTGCGACGACGGCCGCGCCGCCGATCAGCACCGGCTTGGCGTTGCGCAGGTGGCGGTAGCCCTCGATCACGTCGTGCACCGTGCCCGACGGGTTCTTGCCGACGCCCATACCGATCAGCGCGGGGCTGACGGCCGCGAGGTGACCCAGGAAGGTCCACAGTCCCTCGATCTCGGGCTGGCTGGAGGCCAGGTTGCCGAACGAGACCATGATGACCGCGAATCCGATGCCGGCCATGATGCCGCCGAAGAACGCGCCGGTGACGTAGCCGATGCCGGCGACGACCGTGAGCATCAGGATCGTGAGGCTGATCATGATCGAGAAGTTCTCGTTCGAGACCGCACCGATCGCGGTCGACATCAGGATGCCGCCGAGTCCGGCGATGCCGGCAGAGAGCATGAACACGCTGAGCTTGAGCTTGACGAGGTTCTGTCCGAGCATCGCCGAGGCGGCCGGGCTGTCCTTCATCGCGGCGAGCCGGCGGCCGTAGCCGCTGTTGCGCAGTGCGATGACGCCGACAGCGAGGATCACGAACAGGGCGGTGGCGGTCATGAGGAACGCCGTCTGGTTGCTCAGGTCCAGCGGGCCGATCTTGATCGGAGGCATCACGAGGGAGCCGCCGGGGAAGATCGAGAACTTGACGCCGAACAGTTCGTGCTCGGTGGTGTCGCGCAGCACCATGTTGCTGAGGAACACGCCGAATGCCATCGTCGCCAGCGCGAGGTACAGGCCGCGCAGGCGCAGCGCCGGCAGTGCGACGAGGCCGCCGATGACCGCGGCCGCGAGGGTCCCGAAGATCAGCCCCCAGATGGTCATGCGGGCCGCGAGGCCGGTTCCGGAGACACCGAAGTGGAACGCGACGATGGTCGCGATCGCACCGAAGGACACCGACGCCAGGTTCATCTCGCCGGCGTATCCGGTGAGCAGGGTCAACGAGAGCGCGATGATCGCGAACGAGACACCCAGGGTCAGGGTGGTGATCGCGGACTCGACCATGAGCAGACGGATCAGGTAGACGATCACGATCAGGGCGACGCCCCACGCGACGGCCTTGCGCACGCTCGGGACCGAGTACCGCTCACGGGTACGGACCGCGGCGCCGCGCAGCCGATCCTGCGGCAGCACGATCAGGACGACGAACAGCGCGATCATCGGCAGCGACACGCGCAGGTTCGAGGTCCACGTCCACTCGGACGGGAAGTAGCCGAGCACGTAGGTGCCGGCCAGACCCAGCACGATGGCGCCGACGAACGTGCGCGGGATGCTGCGCAGGCGCCCGAACATCGCGGCGGCGAACGCGTCGATCACGAGCAGCGTCAACAGGTTGGCCTCGAGCGTGCCACCACTGATCGGGGTGACCAGGATGCCGGCGAGGACGGCCAGCGTGGAACCGAGTGCCCACGAGAACGCGGCGATGCGCTCGGGGTTGTGCCCGTTGAGGCGGAGCAGATCAGGGTCGTCCACGACGCCGCGCATCGAGACGCCGATGCGGGTGCGGGTGAACAGGAAGCGCAGGCCGACGGCGATGAGGACCGCGGCGACCAGGCAGATGATCTCGTGGGTGTGGATCGTCGCGCCGAAGAACGAGAACCGGCTGTCGTCACCGAAGAACATCTTCATGGTGCGCGCTTCTTCGGGGTGCCAGAACCAGGTCGACAGCGACAGCATGCCGAGCATGATCGACACCGTGACGACGATCTTGGTGACCTCGGAGGTGTCCCGCAGGCCGCGCATGATCAGCGCGTACAGCAGCAGCCCCATGAGCGGTCCGGCGATGCCGAGCGTGATGATCAACGCCACGGGTGTCGGCAGACCCCAACCGTAGCGGAGCTGCCAGTAGAGAAAGGCGCCGAGCATCGCCTGCGCGCCGTGCGCGAAGTTGAAGATGCCGGACGAGTTGTAGGTGAGCACCAGCCCTGAGGCTGCGATTGCGTACACCGAGCCCAGGACGAGACCCAGGATCGTGAATGTCACGAATGTGTCCATCTGGAAACCCTCTGAGTTCTCCAGTCAGGATGGAGGCGGCGCCCCGGGGCGGTGGCCCGGGGCGCCGCATTCATCGGTGGATCGTTGGGTGGATCGAGGGAGCCGGACGGCGGGACCTGTGGGTCCTACGCCGCGCGGCGGGCGATCATGCCTTGGGCGTGATCACGTTCGGGTTCAGGTACTTGGTCGAGATGCGATCGGCACCCAGCTCGGTGCCCCACGTCGACTTGTCGGTCTTGACCAGGTAGTTCGGGTCGCACTTGAACTCGCCGGCATCGGCGGGGAACGCCTGCGAGTAGTCCGCGCCCTTCAGCGAGACCATCAGGCCGCACTGCGCCGGGATGTTCGCACCCGGGTCGCTGACGGCGTGCAGTCCGCCACCGTCCCACTCGTGGATCTGCGAGAGCTCGTCGATCATGCACTGACGCGTCAGGTCCGAACCGCATTCGTCGGCGGCGGTGGCCCACAGCAGGAACGAGGACGTGGCCTGCATGCCCAGGAGCGCGGTCTTGCCACCCTTGGCCGTGACGAGGTCCTTGTACTGCTTGACGGCGGCGTTGTCGTCGTTCTCCAGCATCTGGAAGGTCATGCCGGCATTGAGGTTGTCGAGCAGACCGCTGTCCTTGTTGAAGCCCTGGACGGCGTTGGCGTACCACGTGGCCTCACCGAGCAGGATCGGGTCGAGGCCGACCTGATCGATCGCCTTGATGAGGTTGAACTCGGCCGGAACCGGCGAACGCGAGGTCCACAGGCCCTTGGCACCGCACTGCTTGAACTTCTCGGCGAACGGCACGTAGCTGGCTTCACCGTCGTAGTTGATGGTGACGCCACAGTCCTTGAGCTTGAAGCCGGCGGCCTCGGCCATGGACTTGGTCTTGGTGAGCGACGTGATGATGGTCGGCATCGTGGAGCCGATCAGCGCGAAGTCGTTCTTGAGGTCGGGGTGCATCTCCCCCATCTGGAACCACGCCGACGCGTTCGCGATGTCGACGGGGAACGGCACGCCCTGGTAGGTCATGGGGCCGTTGGCCGCGTCCGGGGAGACCGTGAAGCCGGGGACAGCCGCCAGATTGCAGGCCACGCGGGTCTGCTCGGAGGTCTGGTCCATCGCGAAGCCGTGGCCGACCATCATGAACTCGGAGCGGCACGCGTCCTGCATGACGGCGTTGGCCTGCGTCATCGCGGCGTCGTAGTCGGTGCCGACGATCTTGCGGCCGTTGATGCCGCCCTGATCGTTGCACCACTCGATCATCGCGGAGACGGCGTCGGACATCTCCTTGTTGAGGCCCGGAGCCTTGGCGTAGCCGCGGTCGTCACCGAAGCCGATCTTGATCTCGGTGTCGCTGACGCCCTGATCGGTAGCGCCCTTGGCGTCGCCCTCACCGCACGGGGAGGCGAGCGTGCCGAACTTGTCGACCGACGCGGATGCCGACTTGGTGTCGCCCGAGCCGCTGCTCGGGACGCCCGAGTCGCCGGAGCGCTCGCCGGCACAGGCCGAGACCAGTGCCGCGGTTGCGGCGAGTGCCACAACCAGCTTGGCTGTCTTGTTTCGCTTCACGATCTGTGAATCTCCTTCTCGAGTGCCCGGAACCGGGCCGGGGACGAACGGGCGTGCTCGGTGGTGCGGTCACGCCCTACAGGGCTGCCGCTCCGAGCACGTGGATCGACAAGTAAAGGTCAAGTAATCGATTTCGTTTCTTTAGGTAAAGACACGAGGTCGAGTGATGTCCCAGACCGCTTTTCTCATCGCGCCACCCACTCCTTCGCCCCGCTACCCGAGGCTTCATGAGCCCCGATGCGGAGGACCGTAATGAGGATCACACCCACGCCGAGGGCCCATCCCGGTGAGTGAGACTTCGTAGTGAGGCGGGCCACAGGCAGCCGAAAAACGTGAGTGTCCACACACCACCGGAACCGTCGTGCGAGGTGATGGGACGATGCAACCGGGATCACGGCTTGTTCACCGGATGCTCGCTGTACTTTTACGCTTTCGATACGCACAATTCGCTTGTGACCGCAGAGCTCGTCGTTCTCTTGGTAGTGGTCGTCACTGCCCTCGCATTCGATTTCACGAACGGCTTCCACGACACCGGGAACGCGATGGCCACCTCCATCGCCACCGGCGCACTCCGACCGAAGGTCGCAGTGGCACTCTCTGCAACCCTCAATCTGGTAGGCGCCTTCCTGTCCGTGGAGGTCGCCGCGACCGTCGCCAAGGGCGTGGTCAATCTCGGGACCGTCAGCGGTGAGGACCTGCTGCTGATCGTGTTCGCCGGCCTCGTGGGCGGCATCCTCTGGAATCTCGCGACCTGGCTGTTCGGCATGCCGTCCAGCTCGTCGCACGCCCTGTTCGGCGGCCTCATCGGCGCGGCCATCGCCTCGATCGGCATGAGCGGCGTCGAGTGGGGCGGTGTGCTCGGCAAGGTCATCATCCCCGCCCTGCTGGCTCCCGTGGTCGCCGCGCTGGTCGCCGCGGTCGGCACCAAGCTGATCTACCGCATCACCCGGGACGTCCCGGACGACAACAAGAGCAAGGGCTTCCGCATCGGCCAGGTCGGCACGGCATCCCTCGTCTCACTCGCGCACGGCACGAACGACGCCCAGAAGACGATGGGCGTCATCTTCCTGGCCCTGGTCGCCCACGGCTCCATCACTGCAGACAGCGAGATGCCCTTCTGGGTCAAGCTCAGCTGCGCGGTGGCGATCGCCCTCGGCACCTACCTCGGCGGCTGGCGCATCATCCGAACCCTCGGCAAGGGCCTCGTCGAGATCGCTGCCCCGCAGGGCATGGCGGCAGAGTCGTCGTCTGCCGCGATCATCCTGACCTCGAGCCACCTCGGTCTGCCGCTGTCGACCACCCACGTCGCGACCGGCTCGATCCTCGGTACGGGACTCGGCCGCAAGGGTGCCGAGGTGCGGTGGGGCGTCGCCGGCCGCATGGCGGTCGCCTGGCTGATCACGCTGCCGTCCGCCGGTATCGCCGGCGCGATCTGCTGGGCCCTCGCACACGTGATCGGCGGCCTGCCAGGCGTCATCGTCGTGTTCGCCCTGCTGGTCGCACTGTCGGCGTTCATGTACATCCGGTCGCGCCGCGAACCGATCGACCCCAGCAACGTCAACGCCGAGTGGGAGGGGGGCCTGGCCCCCACGAACGACGCGGACGCTGCTTCGGCCACGACCACAGCCACGGCCGCTGCCGTGACCGACCAGACCTCCGAGGTCGAGCCCACCACCCGCAAGATCTGAAAGGAGACGACCGATGGATCTACTCGTACAGACCGCCAACTCGCTGTGGCAGGTCGTCCTCGTCGGACTACTGCTCGGGGCAGGACTGCCCGCCATCTTCGCGCTGGGCCTCAAGTCACTGTCCATGGGCGCACAGCCGGGTCCCGATGGACAGGCGTCGACGCTCGGCAAGCTCGGAGCCGCCCTCTGCTTCGCCGTCGTGCTGATCGCGATCATTGCTGGGATACTGATGTTGATGCAGAACTTCCTGGCCAGCAGTTTCGGCATCCACGTCTTCTGAGTGAGGTAACGCACCGACCCGCGTCCCCACTCCTTCGTGAAAGTGATCGCATCCGTGACTGATGACTCGCACCGCTCGGCGACTGATGACTCGCACCGCTCGGCGACTGATGACTCGCACCGCTCGGCGACCGATGACTCGCCCCGCTCGGCGGAACACAAGAGCGCGCTTCGCTCGGTACTCGACTGGCTCCGCGCCGGCTATCCGGAGGGGATTCCCGCCAAGGACCATTTCGCGCTGCTCGCCGTCCTGGGACGCCGACTGACCGACGAGGAGATCGGGCAGATCGTCGAACTGTCGATCGAAACCGCCCACGAGCATCCCGACCGGCACGTCGACTACGACGCGCTGAAGAGCATCATCGCCGGCGTCATCCGCGAGCAGCCGACCGAAGAGGACATCGCCCGCGTCACCGAGCGCCTCGCCGCGGGTGGTTGGCCCGTCGTCTCCGACGAGCAGGAAGCGTCGAGAGAACACCAATACCGCTGACGGACCAAGTTCAGGAGCACCATTGAGCCTGCCTCCGTTCCTCTCCTCGATCATCGACTGGCTGCGCGCCGGCTACCCCAACGGCGTTCCCGAGCAGGACTATGTCCCGCTGTTCGCTCTCCTCACCCGCCGACTGTCGGAGGACGAGGTCGACATCGTGACCGCAGCCCTGGTCGACGACGGCGACCTGCCGATCTCCAAGACCGACATCCAGGTACTCATCACCAAGATCACCAACGAGATGCCGCTCGAATCCGACGTGGACCGCGTGCGGTCACACCTGTCGTCCGGGGGATGGCCGCTCGCCGGTCCACCGGCGACCTGACCCGTGTCCGACCGGGACGCTCCCCGTGAAACCATCGAGGAGTGAGCCCGGTCCTGCACACCCTTCCGATTCCCGCCGGTACCGCGGCGACGGCCCTCCTGCCCCGGCTCGAGCGACTCCTCGACGGCGACGGCCCACCCCTCCTACCGGTACCGGAGCAGGACCAGCAGGAGACGAGACGCCTGTGCGACGCCCTGCGTCCGGGTGAGGCGATCGACGATGTGCCCGGCGCCGACGACATCGCGCTCGTGATGGCGACCTCGGGCACCACCGGGGTCCCCAAGGGCGCCATGCTGACCTCGCGCGCGCTGCGGGCCAGCGGCGACGCGACACACCGCAGGCTCGGCGGGCCCGGGTCGTGGTTGCTGGCACTGCCGGCACACCACATCGCGGGCATGCAGGTGCTGCTGCGGAGCGTGCTGGCCGGCGCCGCGCCCGTCGTCGTCGACGTCACACGCGGATTCGATCCGGCGACCCTGCCGGCAGCCGTCGACGCGATGGCGGGGCCACGTCGCTACACCTCGCTGGTGCCCACCCAACTGGTCAAGGCCCTCGACGACGCCGCGGCGGCCGCCGCACTCGCCGAACTGGACGCCGTCCTCCTCGGTGGCGCCGCGACACCTCCGCCGCTCCTGCGCCGGGCCGTCGACGCCGGACTGACGATCGTGCGCACCTACGGGATGAGCGAGACGTGCGGCGGGTGCGTCTACGACGGCACACCCCTCGACGGTGTGCGGGTCCGCATCGCGGACGACTCCCGCGTCCTGCTCGGTGGAGACACGCTCGCATCGGGGTACCGCGGGATTCCGGATCACCCGGCCTTCAGCGAGCCCGGATGGTTCCGCACCGACGATGCCGGAACCGTCACCGACGGCGTCCTGACGATCCGCGGGCGGTTGGACGAGGCGATCTCCACCGGCGGTCTGACGGTGGTGCCGCAGGTGGTCGAAGCCGTCCTGATGGAGCACCCGGACGTTCGCGAATGCGCGGTGCTCGGTGTCCCCGACGAACGACTCGGCCAGCGGGTGGTGGCGGCGATCGTGCCGGAGGACGGGACCGCCCCCACCGTCGACGACCTGCGGGCCCATGTCGGCGCCTCGCTCGACGCGACCGCGGCACCGCGGGAGGTGAAATTCGTCCGCTCACTCCCGCTGCGGGGGCCGGGCAAGGTGGACCGCAAGGCCCTGCAGACAGCCTGGATTCGAACGAATAATTGATCCAGTTGATCAGTATCTGCCGGCCGAGACACGATTGTTACTCTTCGGCGCGGCGGGTTCGGCGCGACGGTTCTCCCTGATCAAAGGGAGTGCAGCGGGGAGGTAAACGATTCGGCGCCACCCGCGGGCGCGGCCGATTCCGCCGAAAACCCTTGCCCGAAAACGTAAACGGGCCATGCTTCGCCTGTGATCTTGGTTTCGGGGAACCGAGCACCGCGATCGCCTGTCCACCGACACTCCATCGACAGGGGTTGATCATGCAAACACGTCCGTCTACATCTCAGCTGTTACGCCGCACGACCGTCGGGGCCGTCCTCGTCGGCGTGTCGGCACTCACCGCACCCGCAGTTGCGGGCGCGGAAACCGTGGAGCTCACCCGCCCCACAGTGACGTTCACCGTCACCGACAGCACTTTCGACCTGACGCTCGAGAATCCCAACAGCGATCCGACCAGCAGTTGCGGGGCGTTCGTGGTCCAGGCCTCGAAGCTCTCCGCACTCGAGGAGGATCCGTCGAGGATCAACGAACCCGGCTTCCTGACATGGCGGACCGCACGCAGCGAGCGCGTCGCGGCCGACTCGTCCCGGACCTACACCTTCGACGTCCCGCGCGGATTCTATGCCGTTGTGGGCGAATGTGTTTCGCCCACACAACCGAAGCCGTCCGCGAGCGATCCGCAGGTGGTGTCGGTTCCGCGCAGCCAGTACACAGGCAGTTCGAGCGCAGCCCCCGCAAACATCGCGGGCATCGCCCGCGGCCTCTTCTCCGGCGGCTCGCTCGCCGCAGGGTAGCCCGAGTCGGAGCATCGGCCGGGCAGGAAACCCCTGCCCGGCCGATGCGAACCGACCGCCCCGAAATTCAAGTAGTTGAACAAGCAATTGAATACCTAACGACCACTGAAACAAGATTGTTACATAGGTCCCAAACCGGCTCGTACGGTGGGGATTTCCGCTGATCAAACATCGTTACCGGGCGGTAGGAACGGAACATTCCTCGCACCGAGGACCGCATTTCGTTACGGCCCCGAGAGGTTCACCTTGCGGGAACTTGACCCAACCCCGATGCTTTTCCCCAGTGATCTTGGTTTCGGGTCTTGGTTTCGGGGAGCCGGGCGCCGCGATCACGTGTTTCGAACACTCGTACTCAACAGGAGTTGTCCATGCACGTGCGTACTCGAAATCTGTTCACCCGCAGTGTGGCCGGTGTCGCGATTGCCGGCGCAGCCGCTCTCGCCGCCCCTGCCCTCGCGTCGGCCGCACCCGCGGTCAAGGCGCCGACGGTCACCGCGGCCGCCGCGAGCAGCACCATCACGGTGACGGTGGCGAACCCCAATACCGATCCTTCCGTCACGTGTGGCGCCCACGCCTTCGCCGCGTCGCGCGCGAGTGAACTGGAGAAGGATCCCTCCAAGCTCTTCGAGCCCGGATTCACGTTCTGGAAGGTCTCCGACAAGGCCCGCGTCGGCGCGTCCGACACCAAGTCCTTCACCACGCCGGAGTTCAACGACGGCGTGTTTGCCGTTGTCGGCGAATGCACTTCGGCCAGCGGCGGCACGCCGGTGCTGGGCAAGCCCCAGGTCGTCAGCCTGCCCGAGGACGCGATCTTCGGCAGCCTGCGCAACGGCGCACTCGAGAACGTCCTCGACTTCGTCCTGGAGGGCAACATCGACGGACTGATCAAGGCCATCTCGGCCGGATCGTCTCAGCCCGCCTGACAGACCACCCGCACCACAGAACGTGCGCGGCGGTCCGGACACCAGTCGGGGATGCCCGGGCCGCCGCGCATCCTTTCCTGATCCGCTCGCCGTGTCCGCCTCGCGGTTCCTCGCGCCGAGCCGGCCACTGTCGAAAGGTCCACACCATGCGCTTACGTTCCACCTCACTCGTCACCCGTCTGGCGGCAGGGAGTGCCGTCGCCGCCGCGGCCCTGATCGCTGCTCCCGCGCTCGCGTCCGCCGCGCCCGCCACCTTCACGGGGCCGACCGTGACGGCGGAGGCCGCCGGAGATGCGATCGCCGTCTCCATCACCAACCCCAACGTCGACTTCCCGACGAGCACGTGCGGTGCCGTCGCGATCGACTCCGTCAAGGTGCCCGAGGCGGTCGACGACCCGCTCAAGCTGCTCGAGCCCGGATTCGTTGCTTGGACCAGTGGTCTCGACAGCGTCGGCGCGGGTGTCACCAAGGCGTACACGACACCGGCCCTCACCGGTGGCATGTACGCCGTCGTGGGCGCGTGTGTGTCGCTGGCCAATCCCGTTCCCGAGCTGGGCGAGCCGGTCCTTGTCGGTGTCGGTGACACCTTCGGCAGCCTCGGGACGATCACCGGCAGCCTCGGTGACTTCATCCCGAACATCGGCGACCTGATCGGTGGCCTACTGAAGTAGCTCGACCCGCACGAAGACCCGGGCCCGCGGTGCATTGCACCGCGGGCCCGGCGCGTGTCCGGACGCAAGGACGGTGCAAGGGCGGTGCAAGAGGGCACCGTCATGGTTGTGCCATGAACCTCGATACCTCACCCCCGGCCATCGAGGCCGTCGGGCTCGTCAAGACCTTCGGGCAGCAGCGGGCCGTGGACGGCGTCAGCCTCACCGTCCCGACCGGTTCGGTGTACGGCGTGCTCGGCCCCAACGGCGCCGGCAAGACGACGACAGTCCGGATGCTCGCGACCCTGCTGCGGCCCGACGGCGGCGAGGCCCGCATCTTCGGCCGTGACGTCGTCCGCGAATCGACGGCCGTCCGTTCCCTCGTCGGCGTCACCGGCCAGTACGCGTCGGTGGACGAAGACCTCACCGCCACCGAGAACCTCGTGATCTTCTCGCGGCTGCTCGGCCTCGGCCGCGCCGACGCCAAGCGCAAGGCCGTCGAACTCCTCGAAGAGTTCGGACTCACCGAGGCGGCGTCGAAGCCGCTGAAGAACTTCTCCGGCGGCATGCGCCGGAGACTCGACCTCGCGGCCAGCCTCATCGCCCGTCCCCCGCTGCTGTTCCTCGACGAGCCCACCACGGGCCTCGACCCGCGCACCCGCGCGCAGATGTGGGACACCATCCGCAGGCTCGTCGCCGAGGGCTCGACGGTACTGCTCACCACGCAGTACCTCGACGAGGCCGACCAACTGGCGGACCGGATCGCGGTGATCGACCACGGTCGCGTGATCGCCGACGGCACCGCCGACGAACTGAAGGCGTCGGTCGGAGTGTCGGCACTGCAGTTGACCCTCGCCGATCGCACGCAGACCGAGGAAGCCCGGTCCGTGATCTCCGCGATGCTCGGCATCGAGGCAGCGGTCACGCCGGAGTCCGGACGTATCACCGCGCCGCTGACGGATCCGTCGATCACCGCGGATCTTCTCGTGCACCTGCGCGACCGGTCCATCGCGGTGGACGAGATCACCGTGTCGAAGCCGAGCCTCGACGAGGTCTTCCTCACCATCACCGGGCACGACACTGCCGAGTCCGAAGGAGACGCCGCATGACCACCACACTCACCTCGCCTGCACGACAGGGAGACACGCGGACGATCGACGCCACCGACCGCATCGACCTCCGGGACGCGATCGCCCACACCTTCACGATGGCGTACCGCGGCATCCTGAAGATCAAGCACAACCCCGAGCAACTGTTCGACGTCGTGATCCAGCCGGTGATCTTCACGTTCATGTTCACGTACATCTTCGGCGGCGCGATCTCCGGCGACGTGAAGTCGTACCTGCCCATCATCATCCCCGGCATCCTCGTCCAGACGGTGATCACGGCATCGATCGTCACCGGCACCCAGTTGCGCGAGGACATGGACAAGGGGGTGTTCGACCGGTTCAAATCGCTGCCGATAGCCCGGATCGCCCCGCTGTCCGGGGCCCTGCTCGCCGACGTCGTGCGGTACGCGATCGCGACCACCATCACGATCGTCGTCGGCATCGCCATGGGTTACCGCCCGGGTGGCGGATTCGTCGGCGTGGTGTGCGCGGCGCTGCTGATCATGGTGTGCGCGTTCGCGATCAGCTGGATCTTCGCACTCATGGGCGTGCTGATGAGCAAGGCCTCCGCCGTGCAGGGCGTCTCGATGATGATCCTGTTCCCGCTCACGTTCATGTCGAACGCGTTCGTGCCGTCCGACACGATGCCGGGCTGGATGCAGGCGTTCGTGAACGTCAACCCCGTCTCGCACCTGGTGACCGCGGTCCGCGAACTCGCCAACGACGGCCACTTCGGCATCCACGCGGTGTATGCACTGGTTGGTGCCGCCGTGATCGTCGCGATCATGGCCCCGCTCACGGTGCGGACCTACATGCGCAGGACCTGAGGCCTCACGCCTCCGTCTCGGAGAGAAGGCCGAGTATCTCGCGACGCGCGGCGGCGCGCGGCGTCCCCTCCACGGACGCCAGCGCCGCCGCAACGGCATCGTCACCGAGCAGATCCTTCGCCAGCTCCAGATGCCTTTCCAGCCTCATCGACGGATAGTCCTGGCGTGCTTTGACTTTCGCTGCGAGCGCAAGCAACCGCACCCCGCGTTCGACGGCGCGGCCGGTGGCGACGGCGAAGCTACCGACAGCGCACGCGACCGCCCCGGTCTGCGGTAGATCCGGGTATCCGCGGGAACCGAGGCGCTGCATCGCAACGGCTCCGAGACGAAGTGCCAGATCTGCGACAAGTTCCGAGCGTCCGGCGAGTACGTGCGCGTCCACGACGGCGGACACGACCATGATCTCGAACGGATCGGCCGGAAGCTCGCCCGCGAGGTCGCCGGCCTGTTCGGCCGCCCGGCGGTATTCGGCCAGTCCCCGATCGACGACACCGGTGGCCAGATCGGCCTCCGCGGTACTCGCCGACAACGCTGCCTGGTTGTTCGTGTCGTGATCGCTGTTCGCGCCGCTGCCCTGCGCGCTCGCGTGCAGCGGGACGAGCGCCGCGAGTTCGGTGCGCGCGTCGGCGATCCGGTCGGCACCGACGAGAGCAGCCACCATGAAACCGCGCACCTGCAGGCTCTCGTCGTACAGGTGCATCGTCCACAGGACTTCGGCGGACCGCCGGTAGAACTCGACCGCTTCGCCGTAGCGCGCGGACTGGGAGTACAGGCCGCCGAGGTGCTGACACACCATCGCCAGGCCCCAGCTGTCGTTCAGTTCCTCCGCCAGGGCGAGCGCCTGCCGTGCGTCGGACTCCGAACCGAACAGGTCCCCGATGTTCTCCCGGAGGTTGGCGCGCGCGATCAACGCGGAGCTGCGCGCCCCCGGGTCGGTCGACCGCACCGCCGTCGCGAGCGTCCGCGCCAGGCCGCGCCCCGATCCGGGCACCAACATCAGTGTGGCGTTCACCCGCGACGACCCGCTGATGTCCGTGCGGGCGGCGAGCAGTCGTCGCAGACGAGTGCGGGCAATCGCGACCACGCGCAGATTGCCTCCCATCGCCATGTGGGCGGCGGCCAGCACGTACGCCGCCGCGAGGTGATCCGCGGGTACGTCCTCGGCGGGGAGGCCGGAATCGTCGAGTTCGAGCACTCGCGGTGCCCACGCGAAGACCTCGGAGTGCGCGCCGCGAAAGGCCCACATGCCGCCGAGCACGGGGAAGATCGTGAAGACTGCGCGAACGAGCTTCTCCGACAGCGCATATCGCAGCACCGCGAGCAGGTTGTCGTGCTCGGCCTCGACACGGTGCGCCGCCGCGATCTGACGGCCGGACATGAAGTCGTGGAACACCTCCCGCGAGAAGCACTCTGCCCACTCGACCGTCCGACGACGCACCTCGGCGTCCTCGTCACCGTCCGACTGCTCCTCGCCGAACTCCCGCACGGTCTCGAGCATGTGGTACCGAAGCCCCACGGCATCGGCGCCGTCGGGCGGTTCGACCACCGACAGCATCGACTGGTTCACCAGGCCCTCGAGTGCATCGGCGACGTCGACGACCTCGCCCCACTGCGCCACGGCGACTGCGGCGTCGGCCGTGAATCCTGCCGGGAATCGGCATATTCGACGCAACGCCGCCCGCTCCGGCTCCTCGAGCAGGTTCCAACTCCAGTCGATCACGGCACGGAGCGTGCGGTGCCGTTCCGGCGACGTCCGGTCCCCCGAACGCAGCAGCGCGAACCGGTCCACCAGTCGGGCGTTGATCTCCTCGACGCTGAGTGTGCGGACCCGTGCCGCGGCGAGCTCGATCGCGAGCGGCAGCCCGTCCAGCGTCCGGCACAGGCGCTCGACCTCACCGTCGTCCAGACGCACCGAGGGGCGCACCGCGAGCGCCCGTGCCCGGAACAGTTCGGTGGCGGGCGATCCGTCGTCGTCGATCGCCAACGGCGCCAGCGGATACACCGCCTCCGCGGTGATCGACATCGGCGACCGGCTGGTCGCGAGGACCGTCAGGTGCGGGCTCGCGGCGATCAGGTCGGACACCGCGTCGGCGGCGTCGTCGATCAGGTGCTCGCAGTTGTCGAGAATCAGCAGCGACGGTCGGGCCGACAGCGCGTCGCGCAACCGCTGGCGCGCGTCGTGGATCCGGGTGCGGGTGAGCGCGCCCGGCGTGAGGTCGGCCTCGCTCAGACCGAGGGTGCCGCTGATCGCGGCGATCAGGTCCTCGCCGCTGCGCAGCGGCGCGAGTTCGACGAGCGCAACCGGCATCCGGCCCGAGACCTCGGCCCCCACCGCGTGCGCGACCCGCGTCTTGCCGGTGCCACCGGGCCCCAGGACGGTCACCACCCGCGACGACGCCAGCAGCAGTTCGAGCGCCGCCAGATCGGTCTTCCGTCCGAGCAGCGGGTTGGGCGCGGCGCGGAGCCCGATCACGTTGGGCAGCATCCGGGTTGCCGCCTCCGAAAACCCCGCTGCCTCCGCTGCCTCCGTTGTCTCCACCGCACCGCCCGACTCCTTCCGCGCCGCGCGATCGGTCCGATCGCCGCGCAGGATGGCGGCATTGAGGTCGACGAGCCGGGCGGACGGGTCCACGCCCAGGCGATCGGCCAACCGGCCGCGCAACCCTGCGAACACCTCGAGCGCCTCGTTGGATCGACCCGAGCCGTGCAGGCACTCCATGAGCAGCGCGTGCGCGCCCTCGTCGAGCGGCGACGCACCCGCCGCGGCACGCGCGATCGGCAGCGCGACGGCGAACTCGCCGGACGCCAGCAGCGCAGCGAGTTCCACCGCGTCGAGCGCGCCGCGATGCGACGCGGCCTCGGTCGCCAGGTCGTCGGCGAGGTCGCCGCCGGGCAGGTCCGCCCCCGGCTCGCCGCGCCACAGCGCCCGGGCCCGGCGCACCGCGTCCAGCGCGCCCCGCTGGTCCCCGTCGGCGTGACGCTGTCCCGCTTCCCGCGCGAGCAGACGGGCGCGCGTCAGATCGACCTGTTCCGGTGCAAGGGCAAGCCGGTAGCCGGCCGGACCGGCCTCGATCGCCCCGTCCGGCAGCGCCGAGCGCAGCCGGGAGATCTGTGTGTGCAGGGCGTTGGCCGGGGACTTCGGCGGGGCGTCACCCCAGACGTCCTCGACCAGCGCCGCGGCGCTGCGGCTGTGTCCGGGCCGCCGCGCGAGCGCCACCAACAGAGCGCGGGCGCGCGGCCCGGGCAACGGAATCAGGACACCGTCTCGGCGTGTGGCAACGCCACCCAACAGCGCCACCTCGACCGGCGGCTCCGTGGGTGCCGGGGACTGGGGATCGCTCGTCACGGTTTGCACCGGCGACAAGCCTATGGGAGTACCCGACCGTGCGGCCACCCGATTCGACGAGGGTGAAAGGATCGGCGCATGGCTTCTGTGTCCCAGTGGATCGAGGGCGCCCGACCGCGCACCCTGCCCAATGCGATCGCTCCGGTGTTCGCCGGTACCGGCGCGGCGGCGTCCCTCGACGGCGCGGTGTGGTGGAAGGCGCTGCTGGCGCTGGTGGTCTCGCTGGCGTTGATCGTCGGCGTCAACTTCGCGAACGACTACTCGGACGGCATCCGCGGCACCGACGACGAGCGGGTGGGCCCGCTGCGCCTCGTCGGGTCCGGGCTGGCCTCGCCCGGTGCGGTCAAGGGCGCCGCGATGGGCAGTTTCGCGGTGGCCGCGGTCGCGGGCATCGCCCTCGCCCTGGTCTCGGCGTGGTGGCTGATCCTGATCGGCGCAGTCTGCATCCTGGGCGCCTGGTTCTACACGGGCGGCAAGAAGCCCTACGGCTACAGCGGTTTCGGCGAGATCGCGGTGTTCGTGTTCTTCGGTCTGGTCGCGGTGCTCGGCACCGAGTTCGTACAGGCCGAGCGTGTCGACTGGGCGGGCCTGCTGGCCGCGATCGCGGTCGGCTCGTACTCGAGCGCGGTGTTGGTGGCGAACAACCTGCGCGACATCCCGACCGACACCGAGTCCGGGAAGATCACCCTCGCAGTGAAATTGGGGGACGCCCGCACCCGCACCCTGCACCTGGTGCTGCTGGTGGTGCCGTTCGTGGTGACCCTCGCGCTCGTCGCGCGCACGCCGTGGGCGCTCGTCGGTCTGATCGCGCTTCCGCTCGCGATCAAGGCCAACGCGCCCGTGCGGACCGGTGGCCGGGGGCCCGCACTGATCCCGGCCCTCGCGGTCACCGGCATGTCGATGCTGGTGTGGGCCACGGCCACCGGACTCGCACTCGGTCTCGGCTGAGCCGTACGCAGCTAGTCGGTCGCGGTACGGTGCCCGAGAACGTTGACGACCGTCCCGTCCGGATCACGGACGAAGAACCGTCGGACACCCCACTCCTCGTCCTGCAGCGGATGGACGATGGTCGCGCCGCGCGCGACCATCGCCTCGTACACCGCGTCCACATCGTCCACCTCGACGCTCATGTCGGGGTGGACCGGCGCCGTCACGTCGTCGCCCATCAGCGTCACCTGGGCGGTGGGATTCGACGGTGACGCCATCGTCATCACCCACCCTTGATTCATCACCTCGGCGAAGCCCAGCGCGGCATAGAAGTCGCGGCTGTCGTCGAGCGATTTCGCGTGGATGTCGGGAACGACCCGGCGGATCGTCATGTCACTTCTTGTCCGGAACCAGTGCGCTGAGCACGAAGTTCACGAGCGAGATGATCAGCGCACCCCACACCGCCGTCCAGAAGCCGTCGACGCTCAGGCCCCACTCGGTCTGCGAACTGATCCACGACGTGAGCATCAGCATCAGCGCGTTGATCACGAGAGTGAACAGGCCGAGGGTGAGGATCAGCAGCGGCAGCGACAGCAACTGCACGATCGGCTTGACGAACGCGTTCACGACCGTGAACAGCAGCGCGATCCCGAGGATGATCAGCACGTCGTTTCCGGTGCCCTCGCCCGAGTCGGCGATCGTGATGCCGTCGACCCATTGCGAGGCCAGCCAGATGGCGACCGCGTTGATCACCAGGCGTATCAGAAATGTCATGTCCACATGCTGGCACGAACCGGACCGCCGGACGTAACGGGCGAATGCGCGCTCATGCGCGACGGATGACGGCGGCGTTGAGGCGCAGACGCTCTTGCAGGAAGTGCTCGACGAGTTCGATCTCGTCGTCCGAACAGTCCAACAGCAGTTTCACCTCGACGTCCCGCTTCGTCAGATCCGCGGTGAGAGCGACACCCACCAGTCCGGCGCCGGCGGCCGAGCCGCGAAACACGTCGACGCCCTCGGCGTCACCACCGCCGGTGTCCTCGAGGAACCCGTAGTCGACGGGATAGACCACCTCGGGGAACCGCGGGTGCGCACTGCCTCGGGGACGGTCGATCCGCAGCGTGGCCCGGCGGATCAGCTCGTCGAGGGCCGCGAGGAACGAGGCCATGTTCGTGTCCATGACGCCAGCCTGCCACGCAAAAACCCGGAGAACGACGGCATTCCGCGCATTGCCGCACTAGCATCTGCGCATGCCCGTGTGCCGAGTCAATTGGTGGACGGCCCTCGGCGCGGGGATCTTGCTCGCCGTGGTCGGCATCGCCGCCGGCCGGTTCCCGCTCGCCGACGACGCCTCCGTGGCGGCCGGTCGTCAATACGGCGCCAACCAGGCCGTGATGTACATGCAGTTCAATCCGGTCGACCCGACGGACGAGCAGTTGCACCAGTGGTGCAGGCAGGGCGCGGAACTGTCCGCGGGCATGCAGGTCTGGTACGACGGCGGCGTCATCCAGGTCGGCGAACTCGACCGGACGCGTTTCGCGGAAGGCTGTTTCGAGAGCTACCGCGACGGAGTCCGCTGACCGTCGACGGTGTCGAACGCCCCGTCCACCGCGGCCTGCATGTCGGCGGCCACCACCCGGGTGATGTCCATGGGTGTCGTCGGGAGGTCGAGAACCGGGGACGAGATGTAGACATCGGCCACGCCGCCGGGACGGTAGCGGATGCCGAGGCTCAGCAGCGCCGGAGCGGAGCCGAGCTTGCGCGCCTTCACCGCGATGTGCCCGATGCCGCTGTTGATCTTCTGGACGCGGCTGGGGTCGACGTCGTTGCAGGTCCCCTCGGGGAAGATCGCGAGCACGTCGCCGCGGTGCAGTCGCTGTGCCGAGATCTCCATCATCCGGCGGCCCGCATCCGCGACCGCCCGCATCCCGTGGTCCTTGCCACGGAACACCGGAATCGACCCCATCATGTCGATCTTCCGGCGCAGCTTCGGATCCACGAACAGTTCGTCCTTCGCGAGCACGCGGGTCCGCCCGATCGCGCGGCGCAGCGGCGACTGCCACGCGGTCGCGGCGAGCGTGTACTGGTCCCGGTCCGTCACGTGATTGGCTGCGACGATCAGTCGCGTGCCGCTGCCGAGCAACTCCTGCAACTGCCGACAGGCACCGTCCGCGTAGCGGGTCCGCGGCCGGAAGCGTGCGCTGAGCGCAGCGTAGGCGGCATTCGCGACGAGCCGATTCTGCTGATGATCCAGATAGAAGCGGTAGACGTCCTCGTAGTTCTCGAGCGTCACGTCGGGCCGGGTCATGTGCGAGCCTCTCGATCGGATGCCCCCACCCGATCCCACGGTACACAACCTACGGGACCGTAGGTTTGCGCCCATGATCGGGATGCTGCGCCCCGGCGCCGGACGCGGCGAGCAGTAGGCGTCGTCGAACGACAGGCCCGGCGTGGACACCGACGCCGGGCCGCCCGCCCACAACGCGCGGCACGCGGCGAGCGTGTCGTCGAGCAACGGTCCCCGGTCGGCGAAGTCCAGTCCGGCCGCCTCGTACTCCCTTTCCTGCCAACCGGTCCCGACCCCGAGATCGAGACGACCACCCGAGATCAGGTCGAGCGTCGCGGCGGTCCTCGCCAGGACCGCGCCGCCGCGCAGGGCCGCGATCACGATCCCGGTGCCCAGACGCACCCGCTCGGTCTTGCGTTGGGGACGTCGAGACCGAGGGTGGGCTTGTCGACAGACACGATGAACCTTCCGGAGAATGAAAGGCAGGTCACGGGTTGCGCGGACGGTTGGTCCAGCCGCCCTCGGGCTTCGGGAACCAGCCGCCGGCCGCGAACGTGCCGCCGTCGACGTGCACGGTGGTGCCCGTCGTGTAGCGCCCCAGATCGGACGCCAGGAACAACGCGGCGCCGGCGACGTCGTCCGGCTGACCGGGGCCGCCCAGCGGCGCCCATGTCGGCCACTTCGCCCACTCCTCCTCCGACAGCCACTCGGTGTACGGCACCTGCACGGACTCGATCAGGTCGGGTGCGATCACGTTGACCCGGACACCGGACCGTCCGACCTCGACGGCCAGGCTGCGGCTGAACTGCGTGACGGCCGCCTTGTACGCCGCGTACACGGAATGCCCGGGGATGGCCCGATGCGCCTCGACGGTCGTGAGGCTGATGATCGAGCCGCCCCGGCCGCGCTCGGCCATGCCCGGCAGCACCGCATGGGTGAGCCGCAGGACGTGGTCGAGGTTGATCCCGCCGATCTCCGACCAGAACGCCGGCTCGGTCTCCGCGAAGGGACGCGGCGGACGCAGGAAGTGGCCGGCATTGTTCACCAGGACGTCGGGCGCGAACTCGACGATCTCGCCGGGGACCGTGGCGTCCAGGACGTCGTACTCGAGGACGTCGATCGCACCGCCCGCCGCGGTGTCGAACTCCAGCGCGCGAGCGGCATCGGCGTCGATGTCGACCACCAGGACGTGCGCGCCGTGGGCCGCGAAGGACCGCGCGATCGCGCCGCCGATCCCGTGGGAGCCGCCCGTGACGATCGCGCGCTTACCCGGAAGCAGTGCTCCGGGGCTGAACGCCGGGCGGGTGGGTGCAGGCTGTGACGACACGGTTCCTCCTAGGTCTGCGGATCGGACCCCTGGCCCGATGTCACATGCGTTCGGTCGGACTGAACGCATGTGACATTCGGCCATGATCCGTCGCTCGTCGATGGAGGCGCAGACGTTTTCCCGGTTAACGAGAAACGGCACGCGTGAGGGTTCTCATGTCCGCACGCGCGAGCCTGTCGGTAGCCTCGAATCGACTGACACACACTCGGAACGGGAGAACTCCACGATGCTGAACAAGACCGCCACCTCCGCTCTCGCCGCAGCCGGACTGGTCGGCGGATACGCCGTCGCGCGGCAGACCGGGAACCGTCAGCTGGGCGGCGCCGTGCTGGCCGCGGTCGGTGGCGTGTGCACCTACAACTGGGCCAAGAGCTCCGGTGCGGGCCGCGCCGCGGCGCTGCTGGGCACCTACGTCGGCGCATTCGGTGGCTCGCACCCGCTCGCCAAGAAGATCGGCGCGTGGCCGTCCGTCGGTGTCGTCGCCGCCGGCACCGCGATCGCGTCGCAGGTCGTCTCCAAGGGCTGAGCGATGATCCGCCTCGCCGAGCCCGCCGACCTGCCGCATCTCCCGGAGATCGACGTCGCGGCGGGCTCGGCGTTCCGCGACGTGGGGATGGACGCGATCGCCGACGACGATCCGCCCCCGCTCGCACTGTTCGAGACGCACTTCGCCGAGGGTCGCCTCTGGGTGTGGGCGGAGCACGCGCAGCGGCCGGTGGCGTTCTGCCTCGTCGACATCGTCGACGGCAACGCGCACATCGAGCAGATCTCGGTGCACCCGAGCCACGCCCGGCGCGCCATCGGCGCGGCCCTGATCGATCACCTCGACGAGTGGGCGCGCGACCGCGGGCTTCCTGAGCTGACGCTCACCACGTTCGTCGACGTGCCGTGGAACGGCCCGTACTACCGGCGCCTCGGATTCACGGCGATCGCGGACGACGACCTGGGACCGGGCCTGCGTGCCGTCCTCGACGCGGAGTCCGAACGCGGCCTGGACCGTTGGCCCCGGATCGCCATGACCCGGCACGTGCCGATCGAACCGGGACCTACGACGCCGTCCAGCGCCCGGTCTTCGTGAACTCGTCGAGCACCGCCGCGGGACCGGTGAGGTCGATCCCCTCGGATGCGACCCAGGCGTCGTCGAAGTACGTGCCGGAGTAGCGTTCGCCGCCGTCGCACAGCAGCGTCACGACGCTGCCGCTGCGGCCGGCCGCGAGCATCTCGCCCACGAGGCCGAACGCACCCCACAGGTTGGTTCCGGTGGAACCGCCCACCTTGCGGCCCAGCGTGTCACTCGCGTGCCGCATCGCCGCGATGGAGCCGGCGTCGGGCACCTTGACCATGCGGTCGACGACCTGACCGATGAACGACGGTTCCACACGCGGCCGCCCGATGCCCTCGATCCGGGAGCCCCGCTCCCCCGTGACGGTCGGATCGCCCGCCCGCCACGCGTCGAAGAACACCGAGTGTTCCGGGTCGACGACACACAGGCCGGTGTCGAGCTTGCGGTACCGCAGGAACCGGCCGATGGTCGCCCCCGTGCCGCCGGTGCCGGCGCCCACCACGATCCACTCGGGGATCGGATGATCCTCCTGCTGCAGCTGCGTGAAGATCGACTCGGCGATGTTGTTGTTGCCCCGCCAGTCGGTCGCACGCTCGGCGTGCGTGAACTGGTCCATGTAGTGCCCGCCGGTCTCGGCGGCCAGACGGTGCGACTCGTCGTAGATGCGCGACGGATCGGTGACGAAATGGCAGCGGCCGCCCTGCGCCTCGATCAGTGCGATCTTGGCGGGGCTGGTGCTCGCGGGCATCACGGCGACGAAGTCGAGGCCCAGCAGGTTCGCGAAGTACGCCTCGCTGACGGCCGTCGAGCCGGACGACGCCTCGATCACCGTGGTGTTCTCGGTGACCCAGCCGTTGCAGATCGAGTACAGGAACAGTGAGCGCGCCAGCCGATGCTTGAGGCTGCCGGTGATGTGCGTGGACTCGTCCTTGAGATACAGCTGCACGTTCCACGACGGCGGCAGCGGATAACGCAGCAGGTGGGTGTCGGCACTGCGCTGGGCGTCGGCCTCGATGAGGCGGACCGCATTGTCGACCCAGGCGCGGGAACCGCGACGGTCGAGGACGGTCGTCACTGCTTGCGGTCCTCGCCCCGCAGCTTCGCATGCAGGTCGGCCTTGTCGGCCCGGCGGCGCGCGTCGACCGAGGCGATGTCCTCGTTGACCCGCTTGCGCAGCTTCGAGAACAACACCAGCGACAACGGCAGCGCGATCAGGACGGCAAACAGCGCGGCCACGATCCACGGAACCTCGACGCCGATCAGCTTCCCGCCGAGGAGGATGACCGCCAGGAGGATCACGACCAGGCCGAGCCGGGCCACCGAGTAGAGGACGACGTCGCGGACAAGATGACCCGTCGTCACGGTGGGGGCGGCGTCGGCGCCCTGTTCACTGGCCTTCTCGGGACGATTCTGCGCTGCATCACTCACGGTGCCAGCCTACCTATTGCCTGGTGGCGCGATTCCCCGGGAACGCCCTCGGAACCTGTCAGAGCACCAGCGGGACGACACCGGGACCGAGGTTGTCGATGGCACCCTACTGGAACGCCCAGTAGACGCCGTCGAAGATGTTCGTTCCGACGTTGGGGCCGATGGCGTCGGCGAGCATGCATGCCCCCTCCTGACCCGGATGTCCGACACCAGGCCACGGCCGACGGGGTGTGGGACTGATTGGCGGTCAACCACCCGGGCACCTCGGCGTTCCGCCCCCGTAATCGGCTTCTGTCGGCCTCGGTGCGTCTGAGCAGACAGGCCCCACCCTAGGGGCCGTCCGCCCCCTTCGTACCGGGATTGCCGATTCCTGTGCGCACCCCACAACACCCCAGCCCGAGTAGTCCGATTTGTCCATTACCTCCCCTTTACCAACTTTAGATCGTTCGAGTACCTGGGGGGTGTGGTGCCACGATGTCGGAGCCGGTAGACAAACGAACCGGTCCCGAATCCCCCGGCCGACCCCGACGGGTAGGCCCCGACAGTTGGAGGATCGATGAGCGCACCCACCTACAACGGCGCCAAGGAAGCCCTGCTGACCCCGGGCCAGGTCGCCGCACTGTTCCACGTCGACCCCAAGACCGTCACGCGTTGGGCGCACGCCGGCCGGCTCGGATCTCTGCGCACCCCCGGCGGGCACCGGAGGTTCCGAGAGGCCGAGGTGCTGGCGCTCCTGACGTCGCTGACGACCGAGGCCCATCACTCGTAGAACGCATCGTCCGGCAGGTAGATACCCGGACGACCCGGACGCGGCTACCCTCGTAGCAGGAGGTGCACCGTGATCTACCTATTGGCGTTCATCGGCCTGATAACGCTCGCAGTCCTGTTCTGGAAGGCGTTCGGTCCGACCGCCACCACCGCCGCTCGAGGTGGCGGCAGACCGGTTGGCAGGTCGGGCAGAGCAGTGGGACCTGACGACGACCCCGAGTTCCTGTGGCGGGTGGAGCGTGAGAACCACCGCCGACAGTCGGACCACCGTCCGGGCACAGACTCGCCCACCGACCCGGACAACTGACCGGGCCGGGCCCCGACTGAAACCTGCTCGAGTCGCTCCGGAGCCCCGCCAAGGCCCCTCCGGAGCCCTCAGAGTCAGCGACCCGGTCCCTGGGTTCCCCGGGAACGCAGAACGTCCGTCCTGGTGGGACGCAGAACCGAAAACGGTCGCCGTGCAGTGCACGGCGACCGTTTCGCGTTGCTGGGTCGCGCTTCCGGGTCGGACCAGGTCAGGTCAGGCCGGCGTACGAGTGCAGGCCCGACACCACCATGTTGATGATGAAGAGGTTGAACAGCATCGCCACGAAACCGGCGACGTTGATCCAGGCCGCCTTGGTGTCCCGCCAGCCCGACGTCGCACGCGCGTGCAGGTACGCCGCGTAGATGACCCAGGCGATGAACGAGACCGTCTCCTTGGGGTCCCAGCCCCAGAACCGGCCCCATGCCGCCTCGGCCCAGATCGCACCCAGAATGATGCCGGCGCCGAACAGCGGGAAGGCGACGATCGTGGTCTTGTACGCGAGACGGTCGAGGGTCTCGGCGTCGGGCAGGCGCTGCGCGATCTTGCCGAAGACGCCGTTCCCCTCCTCACCGCCGGGGAACTTCATGCGGTACAGGAACAGGATGCTGGCGATGCCGGAGACCATGAAGATGCCGCTGCCGACGCTGATGATCGTCACGTGGATCGGCAGCCAGAACGAGCGCAGCGCGGGAACGACCGGGGCCGCGTCGGCGTAGAGCACGGTCGCCGCGAGGAACATCAGGATCAGCACGGGCACTAGCAGGAACACCCACAGGTCCGCGGTCTTGCGCAAAGCCACGATGCCCGCGATGACCGCGGCGGCACACGCCATCGAGACGAACTCGTACATGTTGCCGAGCGGGAACCGCTCGGTGGCGAACCCGCGCAGCACGATCGACGCGAGGTGCAGCACGACGCCGACGACCAGCAGGGCGTAACCCATGCCGCCGAGCTTCTCCGACCAGGTCTTGCCGGACTGTTCGACGACGCGTCCGGGCACCTGCTCGCCCGCCGCGACGGTGCCGCCGCCGGCCGCCACGAGTTCGCGTTCCTGGACCACGCGGGCCCGCATCGAGGCGTAGCGCGCGATCAGCAGCACCGTCGCCAGGACGTAGATCGCAAACGCCGACTCGAACGACCAGTCGCTGTAGCGAGCGAGTGTCTCGTTGATCGTCATGAATTCATCTCCTGCGCGTCGCGCGCTCGTGTTGTCCGCGATGACGTGGCGTCACCCAGCAGTCGGGTGGTGAGCCGATCGAACTCGTCGCCCCATCCGGCCTGATCGGTCCGGGCAAGTCCGCCGAGCTCTACTACGGTATGTCGTTCACCCTCGCTCAATGTAGCCGACACGATGTCGGCATCCTTGGCGGGGACCGCTCCCGGGCCGGTCGCCGGGTAGATCCGGACCCAGATACGGCGCCGCCTGATCACCAGCGAGGTCAGCAGGCCGCCCATCATGACCAGCGCCGACACCAGCACCCACTGCTGCGCCGGGTCGTGCGAGACCTGCAGGTTCACGAAGTCGACCGCGCCGTCGAAGCGCACCTGCGTCCCGTCGGCGAGGGTCTTGCTCTCGCCGGGGAACAGGTTGACCCGTTCCTGCTTGACGAGCCGGCCCTGGTTGATCAACTCCTTGTTGAGCGAGAACAGGCTCTGCGGGAGGCCGGTGTCGAGGCCGGTGTCGCCCTTGTAGATGTCGATCGCGACGGCCGGGTCGTTCATCGCCGGGTAACTCGACGACAGCAGGTTGCCGTGGAACAGTGCGGTCGGCGCGAACAGGCCCTCGATCGCGATCTGGTTCTTCCGCCGATCGTCCTCGTTCGGGTACATGCCGCCGGGCGGGTCGAAGCGCATCGCACCACTCGACAGGAACGTCGTCGCGTCGTCCGGGCGCCACTGCAGCGTCTCGGTGCGGGTCTCCCCGTTGGGGAACGTCACGGTGAACGTGGGCGCGTAGCCGTGGCCCTGTAGGTACACACGGTCGCCGGCGATACGCAGCGGGTGGTTGACCTTGAGCTGACCGTCCTGCCACGTGTTCGACGTCAGATCGTCGCCCGCCTGGTACGAGATGTTCGACGTGAACATCTCGGCCTGACCGTTCTCGAGATAGTCGGCGGTGAAGTCCTTGACCTTGAGACACAGGGGCGTCAATCCCGTGCCGTCGACCTGTGCTCCTACCCGGAACGAGTCGAAGGCCGCGGGCGAGATCGTGCAGAAACTCTCGCCCCCTGTCGCCACCAGGATCCGATTTCCCTCGTAGTAGTACAGCTTGCCGACGGCGATCGAGATCAGCAGCGCGACGAGCGACAGGTGGAAGACGAGGTTGCCGGCCTCTCGGAGGAAGCCCTTCTCCGCGGACAACGTGATCTCGTCGGGGTGGTTGGCACGCGGACCCCCGACCCGTTGGATGACACGCCAGCCACGCAGCTGCTTGCGGACCCGCTCGGCGACGGCCTCGGGATCCTCGTCGACCGCCTCGATGTGGTGGTGCGGCAGCCGCGCGAGGTTGCGCGGCGCCGCGACGGGCTGCGCACGCAGCGCCTTCGCGTACTCGACACAACGCGGCACGATGCAGCCGACCAGCGAGATGAACAGCAACGCGTAGATCGCGGTGAACCAGAAACTGCCGAACACGTCGAACAGTTCGAGCTTGTCCATGATGGGCCCGAGCGTGGGCCGGGACGCGATGTACTCGTTGACCTTGCCCTCGTTGAGGCTGCGCTGCGGCAGCAAGGCTCCCGGGATCGCGGCGAGCGCGAGCAGGAACAACAGGACCAGCGCGGTCCGCATCGACGTCAGGCCGCGCCACGTGTTGCGGCCCAGCGCGACGATGCGGCCGGGCACGGACTGCCGCGGCGGGCGGGGTGTAGGAGCGTCGGCGGGCGTACCGCCGGCGTTCACTGTGTCTCGAACCGTCATATCGGCAGGGTCACCTCCGAGATAAATGCGTCACGGACCCAGCCGACGAACTGGTCCCACGCGCCGGTGACCAGTGCGAGGCCGACAGCCACCAACATGATTCCACCGATGATCTGAATAGTCCGGGTGTGCTCGCGCAGCCAGCCGACGCCGCGCAGTGCGCGGGCCGAGCCGAGCGCGACGATCACGAACGGTAGTCCGAGGCCGAGGCAGTACGCGACGATCAGCGCCACACCACGGACCGCGGTCGCCCCCTCGGTGCCGGAGGCGACCGAGATGACCCCGGCCAGCGTCGGGCCGAGGCACGGCGTCCAGCCGAGCGCGAAGACCGCACCGAGCAGCGGAGCCCCTGCGAGGCTCGAGATGCGACGCGGGGCCATCCGAGTGTCCCGCTGCAGCGCCGGGACCAGGCCGATGAACACCAGGCCCATCGCGATGGTCACGACGCCGCCGACGCGCTGGAGCACCTGGCGGTTGAGTGCGAGCGCCTCGATCGCGCCGAACACCGACACCGTGGCCAGCACGAACACGACCGTGAATCCGGCGACGAACAGCCCGGCAGCGCCCGCGACCCGCAGACGCCCGTCCCGCAGCGTCTTCGTGCGGGTGCTCGCCTCGGAGGCCGAGACGGCGGGCGCGTCGGCCCCGACCACACCGGCCAGGTACGACAGGTAGCCGGGGACGAGCGGGACCACACACGGCGACGCGAACGACACCAGACCCGCGAGCAGGCACGCGCCGAGCGCGAGCAGCAGGGGGCCGGTCGCAGCCGCCGATTGGAAGCTCTCGCCGACGCTCGCGAGGACGACCGTGTCGGCCGTCATCCCTGGTCCTGCGGTTCCTGGGCGACCTGTTCGACCACCGGCTGCAGGTCCTCGACCAGCAGTTCCTTGAGGAAGACGGCGGCGACCCGGTGCTGACGGTCCAGCACGATGGTCGTCGGGACGACGCTGGTCGGGTAGTTCTTGCCGAGGGTGAACAGCGTGCGCATCTCGGGGTCGTAGATGGACGGGTAGCCCACGTTGTTGTTGACCACGAAGTCCTGCGCCTTGTCCTTGGTGTAGTCGCGCACGTTGATGCCGAGGAACTGGACGCCCTGGTCCTTGGTGTTCTCGTAGACCTTCTCGAGGTCGTCGGCCTCACCGCGGCACGGACCGCACCACTGGCCCCACACGTTGAGCACCACGACCTGCCCCTCGTAGTCGGACAACGAGGTGGTCTTGCCGTCGACCATCAGGTCCGGACCCGAGACGTTGCCGGCCTTGCCGCGTTCGGACGGGGTGTCGTAGAACAGCTCGGTCTGGCCGCCCGGCGAGACGAACACGAACGTGCCGCCCTGCGCGACGGCGTCGTCACCGGTGGCGCAGCCGGACAGTGCGGCGACGACGACCAGCGAACATGCCGCGGCCGCCAACCGCAGGGACGGAAACCTCATGCGCCTGTCACCCTCGGATCCGACGCGCCGGCCGGCTCGGAGTAGACGATGTCGACGAGGGTGTCGCCCTCGTAGACCAGCGACGTCAACGACGCCAGACCGCACTGACGGTGCCGCGGGTCGTGCCACAGCCGCTCGCCCTGCAGGAAGCGGCGCAGCGTCCACACCGGCAACTGGTGGCTGACGCACACGGCCTCGTGACCGACCGCGGCGACGCGGGCGGTGTTGACGGCCGCGAGCATGCGGTGCGCGATCTGCAGGTACGGCTCGCCCCACGACGGCGTGAACGGGTCGCGCAGCTTCCACCAGTGCCGGGGGCGGCGCAGCGCGCCGTCACCGACAGCCACCTTGAGGCCCTCGAAGTCGTTGGCCGCCTCGATGAGATTGGCATCGGTCGCGATCTGCAGGCCGTGCTTCTCCGCGATCGGACCGGCCGTCTCCTGCGCGCGCTGCAGCGGCGACGCGACGACGTGCGTGATGTCGTGGTCGGCGAGCGCCGACGCGACGGCGCGGGCCTGCGACTCACCGTTCTCCGACAGCCGGAAGTTCGGCAGGCGCCCGTAGAGGATGCCGCTGGGGTTGTGCACCTCACCGTGTCGCAGCACGTGGACGATGGTCCGGGTGTCGGAGTGGTCGGCGGCGATGGAGTTGTCAGCGCCGGTCGGGGCGTCGGTCACGGTGGTGGTCCCTGCGTTCGGTGGTCAGGCGGTGCTTCTGCGGTTCTGTTCTGCGGTCAGTGTCGGGCTGCGGCGGCGGCCCTGGCCGCGTGCGGTGCGGCGTCGGCGATCTTCGAGAAGGCGTCGTCGTCGAGCGCAGACGACACGAACCACGCCTCGAACGCGCTCGGCGGCGCGTAGATGCCGCGCGAGAGCAGGGCGTGGAAGAAGTCGGGGAACCGCCACGTGTCGGCGGCCTTGGCCTCGGCGTAGTTGGTGACGGGGTTCTCGCTGAAGAAGACGCTCACGAGCGTGCCCGCGTACTGGACGCGGTGCGCGACACCCTCCGCGGTGAGCGCGTCGCCCAGCAGCGTGCCCAGCGTCTGCGCGTTGCGCTCGAGCGCGGCGTACACGGCGTCGTCGGCGGCCTGCAGGTTCGCCAGGCCCGCCGCGACGGCAACGGGGTTACCGGAGAGCGTGCCGGCCTGGTAGACGGGGCCGGTCGGCGCGAGCTTGCTCATGACGTCGGCGCGGCCGCCGAACGCGGCGGCGGGCAGGCCACCGCTCATGACCTTGCCGAACGTGTAGAGGTCGCCGGCGACCCCCTCGCGGCCGAACCAACCGGAGCGGCTGACGCGAAAGCCCGTCATGACCTCGTCCATGATCAGCAGCGCGCCGTGCTCGGTGGTGAGCGCGCGCAGGCCCTCGTTGAAGCCGGGCAGCGGCGCGACGGCGCCCATGTTGCCGGCGGCGGCCTCGGTGATGACGCACGCGATCTCGCCGGGGTTCGCGGCGAACGCGGACCGGACGGCCTCGAGGTCGTTGTACGGCACCACGATGGTGTCCTCGGCCTGCGCGCCGGTCACACCGGGCGAGGTGGGCAGGCCGAACGTGGCCAGACCCGAGCCGGCGTCGGCGAGCAGCGCGTCGACGTGACCGTGGTAGCAGCCGGAGAACTTGATGATCTTGGAACGGCCGGTGAAGCCGCGGGCCAGACGCACCGCGCTCATCGTGGCCTCGGTGCCGGAGTTGACCAGGCGCACCCGCTCGACGGGCGCGACGCGGGAGACGATCTCCTCCGCGAGGGCGATCTCGCCCTCGGTGGGCGCACCGAACGACAGCCCGGTGGTGGCGGCCTTCCGCACGGCCTCGACGACGGCGGGGTGCGCGTGGCCGAGGATCATCGGGCCCCACGAACACACCAGGTCGACGTAGTTGTTGCCGTCCACGTCGGTGAGCGTGCAACCCTTCGCCTCGGCGATGAAACGGGGGGCGCCGCCGACGGAACCGAACGCGCGGACCGGGGAGTTGACCCCGCCGGGGATGACCTGGCTCGCCCGCTCGAAGAGCTGAGCGGAACGGGTATCGCGAAGGTCGGGTCCTGTGGAGGCAGCAGTCACGGATTCCAGTGTCCCAGTTCTGTCGAATTTGCCAACGACAGGGTGTAGGAGGTGGCCGGAATCACATCACCTCGGCGTGTCCATCCGTGCAGGTCCGGAGCAGGTCCGGCACACCGGAGTTCCCCGGCAGGACTCCGCGCACCGCATTACCGTCGGATCATGGCGACCACGGCGGAGTTTCTACGGGCAACCCTCGACGGACGGTGGGCGGAGGTGCGCGAGAAGGCCCGCGTCGACCTCTCCTCCGACGAGTTCCGGCCGCACAACACCCCCGACCTGGACCGGGCCCGCGCTAAGACGCTCGAGCAGTTGCGGGTGCTGGCGTCGGGCGGCTTCGTCGATCGCGGGTTCGGCGTCGAGGTCGGTGCCGGCTCCGATCCCGGCGCGGCGGTGACCGCGATCGAGATGCTCGCGATGTCGGACCTGTCACTGATGGTGAAGGCGGGCGTGCAGTGGGGCCTGTTCGGCGGTGCGATCGAGAACCTCGGCACCGACCGCCACCACGCCGAATACCTGCGGCCGATGATCGACCTCGAACTCCTCGGCTGCTTCGCGATGACGGAGACCGGCCACGGCAGCGACGTGCAGGAACTCGAGACCACCGCGACGTACGACCCGGCGACCGACGAGTTCGTCGTCCACTCCCCCACCCCGTCGGCGCGCAAGGACTACATCGGCGGGGCCGCACAGCACGCCCGGATGGCCGCGGTGTTCGCGCAGTTGGTCGTCGGCGACGACTCGCACGGCGTGCACTGCCTGCTGGTGCCGATCCGCGACGCGGACGGCAACGATCTGCCCGGCGTCACGACGTCAGACTGCGGTTACAAGGGTGGACTGCCCGGAGTCGACAACGGCCGCATCGTGTTCGACCACGTGCGTGTGCCGCGGACGAACCTGTTGAACCGGTACGGCTCGGTGGACGCCGACGGCGTGTACTCGTCGCCGATCGAGAACAAGAACCGCCGCTTCTTCACCATGCTCGGAACGCTGGTACGCGGACGCGTCACCGTCGGCGGGTCCGCGGCCGCCGCTGCCCGCGTCGCGCTGACGATCGCCACCCGATACGCGCTGCAGCGCAGACAGTTCAGCGCGCCCAGCGGGGACGAGGGCACCCCGGATCCCGAGGTGCTGATCATGGACTACCTGGTCCACCAGCAGCGCCTGCTGCCCCACATCGCCAGCGCGTACGCGCTGGGCTTCGCGCAGAACGAACTCGTCACCACGATGCACGACATCCAGACCTCCGACGAGATCGATCCCAGCGGACAACGCGAACTCGAGTCCCGCGCCGCCGGGCTCAAGGCCGCCAACACGTGGCACGCGACGCGCGCGATCCAGGAGTGCCGTGAGGCGTGCGGCGGCGCCGGCTATCTCGCCGAGAACCGGCTCACGGCGCTCAAGGCCGACACCGACGTGTTCACCACGTTCGAGGGCGACAACACCGTGCTGACTCAGTTGGTCGCGAAGGAGCTGCTCACCAAGTACGCCGACGAGGTCCGCGGCATGAGTCCTGTCGAGTGGATGGCGTTCGCCGCCAACGCCTTCGGTGACGCGGTCCGCACCCGCACCGCGGCGCAGCAGATCATCCAAACCATCCTCGACACCCGGCAGGACAACGAGGAGGACGGCAGCCTGTTCAACCGCGGCACCCAGCTGACGATGTTCCAGGACCGCGAGGAGTACCTTCTCTCCACCGCCGCCCGCCGCCTGCAGGGAGCACGCAAGCGCGAGGACGATCCGTTCGACGCCTTCAATTTCGTGCAGGACCACGTCCTGCACGCCGCCCGCGCGCACATCGACCGGGTGGTACTCGAGGCGTTCATCGCGGGCATCGACGCGTGCGAGGACGAGACGGCCCGGGACCTGCTCAGCGACCTCTGCGACCTGTACGCGCTCACCGTGATCGACGAGGACAAGGCGTGGTTCATGGAACACCGCCACCTGTCCGTCGAGCGTGCCAAGGCCGTGCGGCGCGGCATCAACGAGCGCTGCCGCGCGCTGCGCCCCCACGCCGCGACCCTCGTCGAGGGTCTCGGTGTGCCGGACGCGCTCGCGGGTGCTGCGATGCTGGACGGCGGACGTCAGTAAGTCCCCGGCCACGCGCCCACCACCGCGGTGGCGTCGAGTTCGTCGGAGTGGACGATCCGCGCGAGTAGTCCTGCGCGCGTGAAGATGTCGACCGTCGTGGGCGCCTGGCGGACACTGGTCTCGACCAGCAGACGACTGCCGGGGCGCAGCCATCGCGGCGCCTCGGCGGCCACCGCCCGCTGGAAGTCGAGGCCGTCGGGGCCGCCGTCGAGGGCCGCGCGCGGTTCGTGGTCGCGGGCCTCGGGCGGCATCAGCGCGATGGCTCCGCTCGGCACGTACGGGACGTTCGCGACCACGACGTCGACGAGTCCGAGCAGGGTGTCGGGCAGGGCGTCGAACAGATCGCCCTCGTACACGTGCCCGCCGATCGGTTCGACGTTGCGCCGCGCGCACCGGACCGCGGCAGGGTCGACGTCGGCGGCATGCAGTTCGATGCCCGGGGCTTCACCGGCGAGGGCGACACCCAACGCACCGGACCCGCAGCACAGATCGACCACGACATCGTCCGGCCGCAGGAGGGTGGCGGCCTGCCGGACGAGCAGCTCGCTGCGCCGTCGCGGCACGAACACACCGGCGCCGACTTCTATTCGCACACCGCAGAACTCGGCCCAGCCGAGGACATGTTCGAGGGGTAGCCCCGCGACCCGGCGCTCGACCATCGCCGACAGCCTGTCGGGGGTGGAGGCCGCGGCGATCAGCAGGTGCGCCTCGTCCTCCGCGAAGACGCAGCCGGCGGCGCGCAGAGTGGTGACGATCGACGGAAATGCGAAGGGTGAGCCGGAATTCTCGGGAGATCGCACGACGAGCCTTTCGGGATACCGAAGGGGCTCTCGCGGCCGGCTGGGCGGACTAGTCCGCGCGACCCCGAAGCGGGAGCACCCTGCCTGCAAGAGCGGTAATGGGTCTCACCTCCTCGGTCTGCATTCCCAATCGATCACGAACACCGCGACACTACCGCGGATCGGCGCGGTAGTCCCTAGGATTATCCGATGCCGAAATGGTTCGAGTTGTCTGCGTGCGACGAGACCTTTCTGGAGACGGCACCGTTCGTACGGCGCTTCTCGGTCCCGCTGCCGGTCTCCGCGGAAACGGCGTGGGCCGAACTGACCCGCGACAACACCCTCTCCTGGTGCACGTTCATCGCGGGGTCTCGCTTTCTCACCCCACGCCCCTTCGGGGCGGGCACCCGGCGCGAACTGTCGATGCGTCCGTCCGCGGTGAAGGCCACCGAGGAGTACTTCCGCTGGGAGGAAGTCCCGGGCCTCCGGTACCGGAACACCTTCTACGTCAGCGGGTTCACCGTGCCGGGCCTCCGTCGTTTCGCCGAGGACACGCTCGTCGAACCGCGCGCGTCGGGGTCGCGACTCACCTGGACGTTCGCGATCGAGCCGGGCCCCGCGCTGCGTGTGCCGCTGCGACTCGGCGCGCCGGCGGTCACCGCCGGACTGCGCCGCGTCGTGGCCGAGACCGAGACACATCTCGGACGTATCGCCTCCGGCTGACCGACGAACGCCGGCACGGCTCGTGCGACAGACCTCATTCCACGGACGGCGTCACGCGGAGGACCGTGTCGCCGGAGCCGTTGTCGGTGGTGATCAGCAGGCTGCCGTCGGGCATCGACGTCGCCGATCGCAGCCGTCCGTACCGACCGGCCAACGCCGTCGACGTATCGATGACGCCGGTGCCGTCGGCGGACAGTTTCAGCAACACCAACTTCTCGCATTGCTGGCTGGTGACAGCCAGCGCGCCGTCCCAGTCACCCCACCCGGCACCCGACACGAAGGTCCCTCCCGGTGTCGCGATGGTGGGGGCGCCCGAACTCCACACGGCCGCCACGGCACCCGGTACGCGGACGGGATCGGTCATCGGAACGCTCTCGTCGTAGATGTCCGGTCGCCGGTCGGGGCGGTAACCGTAGTTGTTCCCGGCGGCGAGCAGGTTCACCTCGTCGTCCCGACTCGTGCCCTGCTCGATGTCGTAGATCCTGCCGCTGCCCGGCTGCAGCGCCAATCCCTGCACATTGCGGTGCCCGAGGGTGAACACCGGGCTGTTCGGATCCGGATTGCCGACGGCGGGCGAGCCGTCACGATCGACGTGCAACACTTTGCCGCCCAACGAATTCCGATCCTGCGGCACTGTCGGCCGCGCGGAGTCACCGGTCCCGATGTACAGCGTGCCGTCGGGATGCGCGAGGATGCGGCAACCGCCGTGGCGTCCGTTGTCGCCCACCGGCATCCCGGTCACGACGTCGCCGGTGCGGGTCATCGTGGTCCACCCCGGATCGACCGTCCACGACACGACGCGGATGTCGTTGTTCTCGCCGCCGCGGTGTCCCTGGCACGTGTAGAGCGTGCGATTGGCCGCGAAGCCCCGGTCGAGCGCGATGCCCATCAGCCCGGTCTCGCCTCGGGCGTACAGATCGGAAAGATCCGCGGTCACCTCTCCGACGCTGTTGTCGGACCGTTTCACGACGAATCGGCCGGCGCGCTCACCGGTGAGCACCGCGCCGTCGGGCGCAACGACCACATCCCACGGATTGGCGAGGTCCTCCATCACGGTGGTGACGGCGAGATCAGGAAACGGCGCGGCAGGTTCTTCGGGTCGCGTGCATGCCGTCGGCACGGCGCCCAGTCCGATGACCGCCGCCACCAGGACGGCTCCCGATCCCGAGAGCGGTTTACGCACGCGTGCCCGCTAGCCCGCGGTCGTGAGCGCGAACACCGGATGGTCGACGGGATCGGGCAGTTTCTCCCAGTAGCCCTGCACCGTCTTGCCCGCCTTCACGCGGTAGGCCGCGATGATGGGTTCCCGGTCGCCGACGGGGACCTCGGTGGCGGTGAAGTGCGCGGTATGACCGCGTCGGCTCACGTCCACCTCCGGGGTGGCGCGGAGATTGCGCACCCACTCCGATTCGCCGCGGGTGGAGACCAGGTACCGCACCCCGTCGACGTCGACGGGGACGACGGGAACCGAGCGGGGTTCGTGACTGCGCCGGCCGGTGACGGTGATCTTCTCGGTGCCGCTGACGCCGGTCGCGAGGGCGATACGGTTGAACACCTCGCGGACCAGCAGCGGCGGTTTCAGGTATGCCATAACCGAAGTATGAGCGCCCCGGGCGCTCATGTCACCGACAAAGATGCCACGGTGCGGGCCGACCTCGCGGGTAGCTTCGAACGAACGGGACATTTCGAGGGGGATCGATGCTGCCGCTGCCGACGCACCCGGATCAGCGAAAGCGCCGCAGCCGCAGGCTGTTCCCCACCACGAACAGCGACGACAACGCCATGGCGGCGCCCGCGATCATCGGGTTGAGCAGTCCCGTCGCCGCCAGCGGTATGGCCGCGACGTTGTACGCGAACGCCCAGAACAGGTTTCCCTTGATGGTCGCCAGGGTGCGCCGGGACAGTCGGATCGCGTCGGGCACCGATCGCAGGTCGCCGCGGACCAGGGTCAGGTCGCTCGCCTCGATGGCGGCATCGGTGCCGGTGCCCATCGCGATGCCGACGTCGGCGGTCGCGAGCGCGGCCGCGTCGTTGACGCCGTCGCCCACCATCGCGACGGCGCCCTCCTCCCGCAGGCGCGCGATGGTGTCGGCCTTCTGGTCCGGGAGCACCTCCGCGATCACCCGGTCGATACCGACCTCGCGGGCGACGGCGGTAGCGACGGCCTGGGCGTCGCCGGTGAGCAGCACCGGGGTCATGCCGAGCGCCCGAATCTCCCCGATCGCCTCGGCGCTGGTCGACTTCACGGCGTCCGCCACGGCCACCGCGCCGCGCACCTTGTCGTCCCACGAGACGATCACCGAGGTCCGGCCCTCCGGCAGCAGTCCCCGCAGCTGTACGGGCATCGGCCCCTGCACCCGGCCCACGCGCACCGCGTGCCCGTCCACGACACCCTCGACGCCGATGCCCGGGCGGTTGACGAATCCGGTCACCGGCAGCGGCCGCGGTACTGCGCGCACGATCGCCCGCGCCACGGGATGTTCCGACCCGGACTCCACCGCGGCGGCCAGCGCCAGGACCCGGTCACGGCCCTCGCCGTCCACGGCGACGACGTCGTCGAGTTCCATCTGCCCGGTGGTGACGGTGCCGGTCTTGTCCAGCACGACGGTCTCGATGCGCCGGGTCTGTTCGAGCACCTCGGGGCCCTTGATGAGGATCCCCAGTTGCGCACCCCGGCCCGTCCCGACGAGCAGCGCCGTCGGTGTGGCCAGCCCGAGAGCGCACGGGCACGCGACGATCAGCACGGCCACGGCCGCGGTGAAGGCCTCGGTGACCGGCTGCCCCAGCAGCAGCCACACCGCGAGCGTGACGGCGGCGATCACCAGCACGACGGGCACGAACACCGCCGAGACGCGATCCGCGAGCCGCTGCGCGTGCGCCTTGCCGCTCTGTGCCTCGGTCACGAGCTCGGCGATGTGCGCCAATTGCGTGTCGGCGCCCACTCGTTCGGCTCGGACCGTCAGCAGCCGGTCCGTGTTGAGGGTGCCCCCGACCACGGCGTCACCCGCACCCACCTCCACCGGAACCGACTCGCCCGTGAGCATCGACGTGTCCACCGCGGAGGCGCCGTCGACGACGCGTCCGTCGGTGGCGATCTTCTCCCCCGGGCGCACCACGAACTCGTCACCGACGTGCAACGCGGCGACGGGGATTCGCTGTTCGACACCGTCACGGAGCACCGAGACGTCCTTGGCGCCCACCTCGAGCAGCGCCCGCAGCGCAGCCCCGGAGCGGCGTTTGGCGCGGGACTCGGCGTACCGGCCGGCGAGCAGGAACGTGGTGACCCCGGCCGCGACCTCGAGATAGATCTGGCCCGAGGCGTCGTGCGCGCCGGGGCGCAGCGTGAACTCGTGGCTCATCCCGATGTGTCCGGCGGTGCCGAACACCAGTGCCCACAGCGACCACCCGTAGGCGGCGAGTGTGCCCAGCGAGACGAGGGTGTCCATCGTCGACATGCCGTGCCGGGCCGTGACGACCGCGGCGCGGTGGAACGGGTATCCGCACCAGAAGACGACGATCGTGGTGAGCACCAGCGCCACCCACTGCCAGTAGTCGAACTGCAGCGTCGGGATCATCGACACCAGCACGACCGGCACCGACGCGATGATCGCGACGATCAGCCGCGCACCGAGCAGATCCCGCGTCTCGTCGGCGGACGGCACCGGACGGGCCACCGCGGCGGTGTATCCGGTCTTCTTGACGACGTCGATCAGATCCTGCGTCGGCACCGACTCCGGGAACCGGATGCGGGCCTGTTCGGTGGCGTAGTTGACGGTCGCGCTGACGCCGTCGAGCTTGCCGAGCTTGCGTTCGATCCGGGCTGCGCACGACGCGCAGGTCATTCCGCCGATGTCGAGGTCGACGGTGCGCAGCCCGGTGGTGGTCACTGGACCAGCTCGTAGCCTGCCTCGGATACCGCGGCGGCGACGGCAATGGTGTCCATGGGGGAATCACTGCGGACCACGACCCTGCCGGACGCGACGTCGACGTCGACCTCCGTGACCCCGGACAGCTCGCTGATCTCCTCGGCGACCGCGGCTGCGCAGTGCTGGCAGGTCATGCCCTTGACGATGTAGGTGTGCTCCATATTCACAGACCTCCTGTTCTCGTCGATCGCACTCCCGCTAGGACTTCACCAGGCGTGCGATCGCGTCGGACGCTTCCTTGACCTTGGCATCAGCCTCCGGTCCGCCCTTCTTGGCCGCCTCGACGACGCAGCCCGCGAGGTGCGCCTCGAGCAACTTGAGCGAGACCGACTGCAGCGCGGACGTGGCCGCGGACACCTGGGTGAGCACGTCGATGCAGTAGCGGTCGTCCGCGATCATGCGCGAGATGCCCTGCACCTGGCCCTCGATGCGCCGCAGACGCTTGAGCAGGTCCTCCTGCTGCGGGCTGTATCCGTTCATACTCGTCATGATACCCCCTGCGGGTACCCGGCGGAGCGGCGTCGGCGTCGGATGTCGAGCACCAGCAGGCCCGCGACGAGCGTCGACGCGAACGCCGCCGTGATCCACGCGCCGTGATAGTCGACGGACGTGAACGACGGTGCCCCGGGCGCGACCGGTTCGAACACGTGAGTGCTCACCCCACGAACCGCGCACCACACCGTGAGCAGGAGCGCCGCGACGACCCCCGCCGCCTCGCTCACCAGTACCACCGGACGCGTCACACCGACCTCCCCTGCACCTGCGCGACGGCCTCCGTCAGAGCCTCCCGCAGACCGTCGTCGTCGCGCGCCCACGCCTGCGCGAAGGAGCCGTCACGCAGGAGCAGCCCGATGGGCCGCCGGCGCCGCGGCACCCCGGACAGCTCACCGAGGCTGCGCGCACTCTCCCAGCGCTGTGGTTCGTCGGCGTACGGATCGGCCTCGGGCAGGACCTCCTCGATCTCGTCGAGCGGCACTTCCTCCGCCCCTTGCCGGAGCGCCGTCTCGGTCAACAGCACGCTCACGTGCCGACGGGCGGCCGCGACCTGCACGTAGACGATGCCGGCGAGGATCAACGCGAACAGCGTCAACGCGAACCAGTGCACCACCGGACCGGTGAACAACTCGATCACCAGCGCGATCACGCAGAAGACGGGACCGTACGCGACGGCGCGCCAGCGAGCGCCGGGCTCGTAGAACAGCGCACCCTCGGGACTGTCCGGCCCGTTCGCCTCCGGCTCAGCCGGCCCGTCCGCCACCGGCTCAGCCGGCCCGTTCGTCACGGAACCACTCACGTGCACCCTCCCGATACACCAGAACGCTTGCCAGCAGCAGCAACAGCGGAATGACCAGCAGCAGCGGCGCGATCACCCCGACCGCCGACAGGGCGATCGTCGCCAGCGCGAACACCGACGAGAGCGCCACGACGGCGGTCCGCAGGCCCCGGTTTCCGGCACGCACCGGCGCGGCCAGGAACCCGATCACGAGGCCGAAGATCAGCGACGCCGCACCGACACCGCGCAGCAGCCACACGAACGTATCGGCATCGGCCCCGAGTTGCCCGCGGATCGCGTCGGCGGACGTCGTCAGGGCGAGCAGCCCGAACAGCACCATCGCCGCGGCGCACAGCACCCAGATCCAGTAGGCAACGGAGACCACGCGCGGGGTCGACTCACTCACACCCTCATCCTGCGGCATGGATCGACCCGACACGAGCGGAGGGCCCGCGTCAGCGCGCAGGCGGCAGGTTCAGGAAGTACTCGTTGGATTCCTTGCGGTGCATCAGCACGATCGCACCGATCGCCGCGACCGCCTGGAGGATCCCGGCGCCGCCCATGATCAGCGCCGCGGTCCCGGTGCCGGCCGTGATGCCGAAGATCGTGGGAATGGCGGAGAACACCGTGAACACGCCGATCATCGTGAGCAGCATGCGCGCCCAGTTCTTGCCCTTGCGCATCTTGAAGGCGAACAGTGCCAGCAGACCGGTGAGCACGATGCTCAGGAACACACCGGTGCCGATGATCGCGAAGACGAAGAGCTGTTCGACGTCCGCACGCGACATCACGGTGTCCGACTGCTTGGCCAGTTCGTCGACGACCTGGTCGACGAACGAGTCCCGGTCCCCGTACGCGAAGGCCAGCGCCGACACGAGATACACGATCCCGAGCGCCGCCACCACGAACCACAACTGGAACGCCGTGATCACGTCCGCCGGAACCGGCTTCTTTCCGTCCTGCTGCTGCACGGGAGGCATCGGCGCCGGGTACTGCGGGGTGCCCGGCCACGGGTCCGGCGGCCCCGGCTGCCCGGTCATCCGAGCCATCCCGCGGCCTCGGCGGCCCAGTAGGTGAGGACGATGTCGGCGCCCGCGCGGCGAATGCTCAGCAGGGACTCGAGGACCGCGGCGTCGCGGTCGATCCAGCCGTTCTGGGCGGCGGCGGTGATCATCGCGTACTCGCCCGAGATCTGGTAGGCCGCAACCGGCACGGTGGAGCGGTCCGCGACCTCGCGCAGCACGTCGAGGTACGACATCGCCGGCTTGACCATCACCAGGTCGGCGCCCTCGGCGAGGTCGAGGTCCACCTCGAGCCGCGACTCGCGGCGGTTCGCCGGATCCTGCTGGTACGTGCGGCGGTCGCCCTCGAGCGACGAGCCGACGGCCTCCCGGAACGGTCCGTAGAACGCGGACGCGTACTTCGCCGAGTACGCGAGCTGACCGACGTCGACGTGTCCGGCGGCGTCGAGACCCTCGCGGATCGCGGCGACCTGGCCGTCCATCATTCCGCTCGGGCCGAGCAGGTGCGCGCCGGCCTCGGCCTGCGCGACCGCCATGTCGACGTACCGCGCGAGCGTCGCGTCGTTGTCGACGTGGCCGTCCGCCGTCAGCACACCGCAGTGGCCGTGGTCGGTGAACTCGTCCAGGCACGTGTCGGCCATGAGCACGGTCGAGTCACCGAGTTCGGCCTTCAGAGCTGCCAGGCCCCGGTTGAGGATGCCGTCCGGGTCGGTGGCACCCGATCCGTCGGCGTCCTTGTCCTCCGCCCGCGGGACGCCGAAGAGCATCACCCCGCCCACACCGGCGGCCACCGCGTCGGTGGCGGCACCGCGCAGCGAGTCCAGCGTGTGCTGGACGACGCCCGGCATCGACGAGATCGGTCGCGGCTCGTCGATGCCGTCGGCGACGAACATCGGAAGCACGAGATGCCGTGGCTCGAGCGATGTCTCGGCGACCAGACGCCGTAGCGCGGGGGTACCACGCAGTCGGCGCGGGCGGCGGGCGGGAAAGTCGCCGTCTCGGCGGGCGGGAAAGTCACCGTCTCGGCGGGTGGGAAACACGGGTGCAGCTTCTCCTGTACCGGAAGGGGTCAGCGGCGGGCGCGGGACTTCTTGCGCGGCGGAGGCAGCGCACCCTCGGCACGCAGCCGGGCCGCGTGCTCGGCGAGCGCCTCGACCAGCGGACCCATCTGTGCCGTCTCCGGCTGGACGTCGACGCGCAGACCGAACTCGATCGCGGTCTCGGCCGTCTTGGGTCCGATGCACGCGACGATCGTGCGGGCGTGCGGCTTGCCGGCGATGCCGACGAGGTTGCGCACGGTCGACGACGACGTGAAGCACACCGCGTCGAAGCCACCCGTCTTGATCATCTCGCGGGTCTCGGCCGGCGGCGGCGCCGCCCGCACGGTGCGGTACGCGGTGACGTCGTCGATCTCCCAGCCACGCTCACGCAGGCCCTCGGCGAGGGTCTCGGTGGCGATGTCGGCACGCGGCAGCAGGACGCGGTTGACCGGGTCGAACACCTCGTCGTACGGCGGGAAGTCGGCCAGCAGGCCCTCGCTGGACTGCTCACCCGACGGCACCAGCTCGGGGGTGATGCCGAACGAGCGCACCTTCTCGGCGGTGGCCTCACCGACGCACGCGATCTTCACGCCGGAGAACGCGCGGGCGTCCAGACCGAACGCCTCGAACTTCTCCCACACCGCGCGCACCGCGTTGGTGGAGGTGAACACCACCCACTGGTAGCGGCCGTCGACCAGACCCTTGACGGAACGCTCCATCTGGGCGGGGCTGCGGGGCGGCTCGACCGCGATGGTCGGAACCTCGATCGGGATCGCACCGTGCGTGACGAGGCGATCGCTCATGTCGGCGGCCTGCTCCTTGGTGCGCGGCACCAGGACGGTCCAGCCGTACAGGGCGCGCGACTCCCACCACGACATCTTGTTGCGCTGCGAGACGACCTTGCCGACCGTGACGATCAGCGGGCCCACCAGCTCGGAACCGGCGTCGTTGAGGGTCGCGAGCGTGGCCTCGACGGTGCGCTGCTGGCGGGTGGTGCCGCGCACGGTGATCGCGGCCGGGGTCTGCGGGGCCAGACCGTGCTCGACGAGCGCGCTGGCGGTCTCGGCGAGGTGCGCGGCACTCGCGTGCAGCACCAGCGGGCCGGGGGCCGCGGCCAGCGCCGCCCAGTCGACCTCACCGCGCACGTCGGCCTCGGTGTGGGCGGAGCCCAGCGCCATGCCGGCGTAGCTCGGAACCGCGGAGCCCGACGGCAGGCCGGGCAGCACCTCGAACACCACCTGGGTGCGCGCGACGGCCGAGACCTCGGCGATCACGGAATCGGTGGTCAGCGGATCACCCGAGACGAGACGGACCACGTCGTGGCCGTTCTTGGCCTCGGCGACCAGCGTCTTGGCCACCTCGGCGGGCTCGCCGAGTGCGGGCCGGACCTCGGCGATCGGCTCGTCGGTCTCGGGGTCGCGACCGAGCGCGGTACCGACCAGCGCGGTCACGCCCTTGTCGACGTCGGGATCGGTGAACGCCAGCGCCGCCGACGCGAGAACGTCGCGCGCCCGGACGGTGAGCAGCGCCGGATCACCGGGTCCCGATCCCACAAAGAGGATTCGCCCGGGACTGTTCTTACGGACTCGGCTCATCGGTAGTTCTCCAGTGCGGTCTCATGTCGATAGGAAAAAAGTACGAAATCGGGCCTGCAATCGGGCCCCGGACGGACAACCACGTCAAGCATCCGCATCACCGTCCTCGGCAATCGTCATCAAATCGCGTGCACCGAGCTCGAGGAGTTCACGCGCAACCGCGCGTCCCAACTCGTCGGCACGCTCGGGCGATCCCACCGTGGACGCCCGAATCACGTCGGAGCCGTCGATCGCGGCGGCACAGCCGCGCACCGACAGTTCCTCGAACACGTGGCCGTCGTCGTCGATCGACTCGACGACCTCGGCGATCGCGCCGACCGGCGCGGTGCAGCCCGCCTCCAGCTCGGCGAGCAGCGACCGTTCCGCGACGACGGCGGCGCGGGTGGCCGCGTCGTCCAGCTCGGAGAGGACCGCGATCAGCTCCGGGTTGTCGGCACGGCACTCGACCGCGAGCGCACCCTGCGACGGCGCGGGCAGCATCTGCACCGGCTCGAGCGACTCGGTGATCGCGTCGGTGCGGCCGATGCGGGACAGGCCGGCGCGGGCGATGACGATCGCGTCCAGCTCGCCGGAGGCGACCTTGCCGAGGCGGGTGTCGATGTTGCCGCGCAGCGGCTCGATCTCGAGTCCCAGGCCGAGGGCGCGCAGCTGGGCGCGGCGCCGCGGCGCGGACGTCCCGATCTTCGAACCGGGCGGCAGCTCGCCGAGCACCAGGCCGTCGCGGGCGACGAGCGCATCGCGCGGATCCTCACGCGGCGGCACGGCGGCGATCACCAGCTCGTCGGGCTGCGCGGTGGGCAGGTCCTTGTACGAGTGCACGGCGACGTCCACCTCGCCGGCCGCGAGCGCCTCGCGAAGTTCGGCGACGAACACGCCGACGCCGATGCGCTGCACCGGTCCGGCGGTGACGTCACCCTTGGTCTTGATGATCACCAGCTCGGCCGGGTGACCCGCGGCGATCAGCGCATCCCGGACGGTCCCGGCCTGCGTCGTGGCCAGCAGGCTGCCGCGGGTGCCGATCCGCAGGGTGCGGGTGGTGGCGTCGGTCTGCGAGCCGATGCTCGGGTCGACGGCCGGCGACTGGACAGCGTCGGTGCTCATGCCTGCGCATCCTTTCCTGAAACATCGGGGCCGCTGGTGAATTCACCGAGATCGATCGGCGCGGCGACGGCCTCCGCCGCACCCGGGCGCAGCTCGAACAGTTCGCGCAGCGCGGCGGCGTACGAATCACCGCCCGGCGTCGAGGCCAACTGCTTGACCCGCACGGTCGGTGCATGGAGGAGTTTGTCGACGACACGGCGGACGGTGCGCGCGACCTCGTCACGCTGCGGATCCTCCAGACCCGGCAGGCGCGAATCCAGGCGCATCAGTTCCGCCTCGACCACCTCCGCGGCGCGCTGACGCAGCGCGGTGACGGTCGGGGTGACCTCGGCCAACCGCTGGGAGGCCAGGTACTGGGCAAGTTCGGAGGCCACGATTCCGCGGGCGGCGTCGGCGTCGGACGCGGCGGCGCCGGCGGCCGGGTCACGCTGCAACGCGGCCATGTCGAGCACGACCACCTCGGGCAGGCCGGCGACGGCGGCCTCGACGTCGCGGGGCAGACCCAGGTCGCAGATGACCAGCGGGCGGCCCGCCTCACGACCCTGCCGAGCGAGCGCGAGGTGGGTGTCGGCGAGCGTGACGACGGAGCCGACCGCGCCGGTACAGGTGACCAGGACGTCGGACTGTGCCATCGCGTCGGGCAGCTCGTCGAAGCCCATGGCGATCGCGTCGATGCCGTTACCGACGGCGGTGGCCGCGAGGTGCTCGGCCCGCTCACGGGTGCGGTTGACGACGAGGATGCGGCCGATCCCGGCACGGGTGAGGTGTGCGACCGACAGGCTGCCCATCGCGCCGGCGCCGAGGACGACGGCGGTGCGGCCCACCAGACCACCGTCACCGAGGATCCCGGCGGCACGGTCGAGGGCGACGGACACCACGGAGGCACCGGCGGCATCGATCCCGGTCTCGGAGTGGACCCGCTTGCCGACCCGGAGCGCCTGCTGCGCCAGTTCGTGCAGCGCCCGCCCGGCGGCCTGCTGCGCGTCGGACGCGGCGTACGCGGCGCGGATCTGTCCGAGGATCTGCTGCTCGCCGATGACCATCGAGTCGAGGCCGCTGGCGACCGCGAACAGGTGCTCGGCGGCGGCCTCGCTGTAGCGGACGTACGCGTGCTTGTGCAGCTCGGCGAGATCGAGACCGGAATGCTCGCTGAGCAGGTCGGCGATCTCGGTCAGCGCGCCGTGGAACGCGTCCACGACCGCGTAGATCTCGATGCGGTTGCACGTCGAGACGATCATCGCCTCCGACACGTGGGCCGAGGCCAGCATCTTGTCCGTCAGCTTCGGGCGGTCCGTGTCGGTGACCGCTATCCGCTCGAGGACGGAGACGGGAGCGCTACGGTGCGAAATCCCGACGAGAAGCACACTCACGGCCTGATCACCGATCCGTTTCTGGTCGAAGCGCCGACCGCCGCGGATGCGGCGGCAACCTGCTGAGGAAACTGCTCCTCGTTGCGGGCCATATTGAACGACAGAACCTGCATCTCCATGGCGAGATCGACCCGACGCATCTCGACGTGGTCGGGGATCTCCAGCGCGAGCGGAGAGAAGCTGAGGATGCAGCGGAGGCCGGCGCCGACGAGCAGGTCGCACACGTCCTGGGCCGCGTTGTCCGGGGTGGCGATGACACCGATGGTGGCCTCGAGATCACGGCACGCGTCGGCCAGCTCGGCGACGTCACGAACCGTCAGACCGCCGACGCGGGCACCGACGACGTCGGCGTCCTTGTCGAACAGGCCCACCATCGAGAAGCCGCGGCGGTCGAAGCCGCCGTATCCGGCGAGCGCACGACCGAGATTGCCGATGCCCACCAGCACCACGCGGTGGCCACGATCGAGGCCCAGCGCGGATTCGATGCGGGCCCGCAGCCGGGTGACGTCGTAGCCGACACCGCGAACTCCGTTGGGACCCAGGAACGACAGATCCTTGCGCAGCTTGGCCGATCCGACACCGGAGGCCGTGGCGAGTTCCTCGCTCGAGACGATGAGCGCACCCTCGTCGGCGAGCACTCCGAGGACCCGCAGGTATGTCGCGAGACGCGTCACCGTAGCCTGGGGAATGTCCCGGTACTGCGGAGCCGGAGGCGTTTCACGCCGCGGAGCGGACGGAGCAGCCCCGGCGACGCCGCGGGCAACTGCCCCCTGCGCCTGGTGCTGTTCGGTCACGTCGATGGCTCCTCGTCCGGCCGGCCGTGTACCCCGGCCTTCGCACAGGTCCGGGGCGTTTGTTCACACCACGGTAACCGCTTGTGAAGCCATGCACAAAGTTGCTCGACGGGCCCCGGACGTGCTCTCACCTGCAAAGCGACCGGAATCCTCGATCCGGGGTGACCCTTCCCACTCCCCCGCATGCCCGGCGCCCGCCGGGGTGAACTCAGCTCGCGGAGAGGTCGGCGCGGAGCCGTTCCTCGTCAACCTCCCAGTAGCTGTGCTCCTTGCCGTCGAGCAGGACGACGGGCAGCCGGTCCCCGTATTCCGCCCGCAGATCGGGATTGTCGGCGGCGGCCTCGTCGACGTCGACGCAGGTCAGTTCGAGTTCGTACTCGCGGCAGATCTCGTCCAGCAACTCGCGGGCGGGCGCGCACGCGCCGCAGCCGACGCGAGTGAGAAGTGTGATCCGGTTTCGCGACTGATCCATACGCACCAGTGTTCCCCACCGCCCGGGAGACCGGCCGGACAGCCTGCGCGATGCCGTTCCGCAGACCGTTCCGTTTCGAGACGAACATCACACGCCGCGGACCCGGCCTCGATCCGACGGGATCGACGCATGCACGCGGGCTAGGGTGAGCCAGAGGTGTCTGCGACGCGGGAGGTGCGAGTGCCTGGGCGATCACTGCCGATCGGCGCGAGATTCGGTGTGGGCCTGTCCGGGATTCTGCGCCCCGGCCGCCGCCGGATCCGGAATCTGCTGGGTCCGAGCGAGGCCGAACTACGCGCCAATCTGGCCGGCGAGGCCAGCGCTGACGCCGCCCTCGCCCTCCAGGAGGCCGAAGCCCTCCAGGAGGCCGAAGCCCTCGAGGCGGCCACACTCGAAGCGGCCACGCTCGAAATCCCCGAGGCACTCGAGATTCCCGAGGCGCCGGAACCGCCGGCGGAGATCGCCGTGCCCCGCGACCTCACCGCTGCCGCGTTCTTCGACGTCGACAACACGATGGTGCAGGGCGCGTCGATCATCCACTTCGCCCGCGGCCTCGCGGCCCGGAAGTACCTCAGGACCTCCGACCTGGTCGACTTCGCGTGGAAGCAGGTCAAGTTCCGGGTCACCGGCAAGGAGAACAGCGACGACGTCGCGGAGGGCCGGGAGAAGGCGCTGTCGTTCGTCGCGGGCCGCTCCACCGCCGAGCTCGCCCGCCTCGGCGAGGAGATCTACGACGAGGTGATCGCCGACAAGATCTGGGACGGCACCCGCGCGCTCGCACAGATGCACCTCGACGCCGGTCAGCAGGTGTGGCTCGTGACGGCCACCCCCGTCGAGCTGGCGCAGGTGATCGCCAAACGTCTCGGACTCACCGGCGCCCTGGGCACGGTCGCCGAGAGCAAGGACGGCGTGTTCACGGGCCGCCTCGTCGGCGACATCCTGCACGGGCTCGGCAAGGCGCACGCGGTGCGCACGCTCGCCGTGCGGGAGGGTCTCAACCTCAAGCGCTGCACCGCATACTCCGACAGCTACAACGACGTCCCGATGCTCTCGCTCGTCGGCACCGCCGTCGCCGTCAATCCCGACGCCGACCTGCGCGAGCTCGCGCGGAACCGCGGCTGGGAGGTGCGCGACTTCCGCACCGGACGCAAGGCCGCGAAGATCGGCGTGCCGACCGCCCTGCTGCTGGGTGCGGTGGGCGGTGCGGTGGGCGCGATCCTCAGCCGTCGACGCGACCGGGCCCTGATCGCCGAACTCGCGGCCCGCCAGGACGCGGGGCGGGTTCAGCCCATGAAGACGTTGCGGCGCTGCGCCAGCAGGCGGTAGAGCGTCTGCTGGATCGTCTCGCGGACGTGGTCGGTGACCTCGAACAGCACCATCGGATCGTCGGCCTCGGCGGCGTCGTAGGTGTCGGTGACGATCGGCGTCCCGAACTCGATGTACCACTTGGACGGCAGCGGAACGAGCCCCAGCGGCCCCAGGTGCGGGAACAGCGGCGTCACCGGGAAGTAGGGCATGTCCAGCAGACGCGCGAGCGGGGCGATGTCGCCGATCTTCGGGTAGATCTCCTCCGATCCCACGATCGAGCACGGGATGATCGGCGCGCCGGCGCGCATCGCGGCGGAGACGAATCCGCCGCGGCCGAACCGTTGCAGCTTGTAGCGCTCGGAGAACGGCTTGCCGATGCCCTTGTAGCCCTCGGGGAACACCGCGGCCACCTCACCGCCGCGCAGTAGGCGCTCGGCATCGGGGTGGCAGGCCAGGGTGTGCCCAGCCTTGCGGGCGATGTTGCCGACGACGGGCATCTCGAACGCCAGATCGGCGGCGAGCATCCGCAGCGCGCGATGCTGCGGATGGTGATCGTGCACCGCGACCGACGTCATGAGCGCATCGATGGGGACCACCCCGGCGTGGTTGGCCACCACCAGTGCACCGCCTGTGGCCGGGATGTTCTCGACGCCGCGGACCTCGACCCGGAACCACTTCTCGAACAGCGGCCGGAGCGCGGGCAGGAAGACACCGTCGGCGAAGTGCGGGTCGTAACCGAACTCGTCCACCTCGTAGTCCCCCGCGAGACGCCGGCGCACGAAGCCTGCGGCACCCGCCACCTGACCCACCAGGCGATCGCGCAGCCCGTCGAGCAGTGACCCGCCGTCGCGCTCGGTGGCACCTGCACCACCCTCAGCGGTATCCGCCTCACCGACCGGCTCGTCCGATGCCGTGAACACGCGATCGGCGCCATCCACGGGCGGACGCCGATTCGCCGCGCGGGCCGGCGACGGACGTGTACCCGAGCCGCCGTGCAGCGGGATCACCTTCGCCACCTCGTTCACAAGAGCCCCCTGCCCATTCGATCCGCGGTTCACCTGTTCTGCTGTCCGGCCCCGCCTGGTGCGCCTGCGAGCGCGAGCACCGTCGATTCTGCCCGGTCGATCCATTCGGGCCGGATCACCGGCGTCAGCCCGGTACCGCGCACGAAGTCGTCGAGTGCCTCCATCGTCGTCCATCGCGGCTCGAATCCGAGTTCGGCCCGCATCCGGGTGGTGTCGAGCCCGCACCCGAAGTGGAAGTAGTCGAGTTGTTCCCGCGTGAACGAACGCATCTGCGAGCCCATCAGCGCGCGCCCGGCGCTGCGGAACAGCGAGAACGGCATCGGGACCTCGACGCGGCCGGCCCGCCGGATCGCCTGCGACATCATCACTGCGCCGTCTCCCGCGACGTTGAACGTTCCCGCCGGACCGGTGAGGGTGGCCCGGCTGAGCGCTGCCAGTGCGTCCTCCTCGTGGAGCAGCTGCATGCGGGCGTCGCGGCCCAGGATGCTCGGGACGATCGGCGACGACAGGTACCGCGCCACCCAGCCGTGCAACCGCGGTCCCATCAGTGGTCCGAGGCGCAGGATCGACACGGCGATGTCGGGGCGTCGCCGACCCAGTCCCCGGGCATAGCCCTCGATCTCGATGCAGTCGCGGGCCCACGCGCCCTGCGGTGGACGCCGCGCGCCCATCTCCTCGGTGAACTTGGCCGGATCCTTGGGACTGCCGCCGTAGACCGCCGAGGCGGACCGCAGCACCACCTTGCGCACGGTGGGGGCCTTCTGGCACACCGCGAACAGCTGCATGGCGCCGATGACGTTCATGTCCTTCATCGCCGCTCGGCTGCCGGATTTCGGCGCCTGGGCGACGGTCGCGGCATGCACGACGGTGTCGACATCGGCCCCGCGGATCACCTTGCCGATGAGCGGGTTTCGAATGTCCGCGCGGACGAACTCGGCGCGGCCCATTCGGCGCATCATGTCCTTGCTGGGCGAGACGGCGTCGACCGCGATCACCCGCTCGATGCCCGGCTCCTGTGCCAGCCGCGCCACCAGGAACCCGCCCGGGAACCGGCTCGCGCCCGTCACCAGCACCACCTTCGGTGGCTGCACACCCCGCTCGTCAGGACTCACCCGTACCCCCGTCCATTCGCCCCTGCGGGGAGCCTAACGAATCCGCGGCGGGTGGCAAGGGTTCCGCGCGAGCCTTTACGCCCTGGCAACACGATCGACGGAGAAGATTACGAATACCCGAAATGCGCGGATGCCCGCCACCTGACGGTGACGGGCATCCGGGTGCAAGTTCTTACTTGCCGAGCTTCCGACGCTGGACGCGCGTGCGACGGAGCAGCTTGCGGTGCTTCTTCTTCGACATGCGCTTGCGGCGCTTCTTGATCACTGAACCCATGGTGGGTGTTCCTCACAGTCTTCTATAGCGTTCAGCGCACGCCGGTCACGTACGCCTGTGTCTTCCTCTGGCGCTGAGGCCTCGTTGCCACTGGTCGCTTTCACGACCCCAGCGCCTGACGACACCGGCTGGCTGGTACGACGACTCACGATCGTACCGGGGCGGGTGAGCTCGACGAAAACCGAGGCTCACCCTATCGATTCCGGCAGGTCAGCCGGCGTCGAAATACGAGGTCTCCAGATAGTCGTGCACGGCCTTGGCGTGCACGCGGAAGGACCGCCCCACACGAACTGCGGGCAGTTCACCGCTGTGCACCAGCCGATACACGGTCATCTTCGAAACCCTCATCAGCGTCGCGACCTCCGCGACGGTGAGGAACTGCGTCCCGGCGAGGCTTGCGTTACCGGGGCTGTCTTGCTTACCGGACTTGTCTGGCTTAGCCGGCTTTGCTGGGTTTTCAGGGGATCCCATCTGTCCACTTACCTCCGGCACATGTCGCGCCGCCGGCTTCCCCTCCGGCGGAACAGACACGCACGTGCTGACACGAGCTTAGCGGGACCAGAGGGATTGGTGCGACGGGTGTTGCAAACAAGATCGCTAATTGCGATCTACTCGGGCGACACCCCGAGTTCAGCCGAGCGGTCACGAGCGGCCGCGAGGGCTTCGTAGAAGGCCGTCCGGAGGCCGCACCGCTCGAGTTCCCGCACCGCCGCGGCGGTGGTGCCCCCCGGCGACGTGACGGCCGCCCGCAGTTCGGTGGCGTTCTCGCCCGACTGGTCGAGCATGGCGGCCGAGCCGACCATCGTCTGCACCACGAGCTCACGCGCCGTCGCGCGGGTGAGGCCCAACGCGACACCGGCGTCGATCATCGCCTCGACAGCCAGGAAGAAGTACGCGGGACCGGAACCGGACACCGCGGTCACTGCATCGATCTGCGACTCCGGAACGGTCGTGACCGTGCCGACGGATGCGAGGATGCTGCGCACCAGGTCCAGATGCCCTGCCTTGACGTGGCGTCCGGGCGCGATGACGCTGGCGCCCTGCCCGACGAGCATCGGAGTGTTCGGCATGACCCGGACGACCGGGAACCCGGCGGGCAGCTTCGCCTCGTACCGCGCCGTGGGGATGCCCGCGGCCAGGGAGACCAGGAGCTGCTCCTGCTCGCCGTCGAGATCCACCTTGCTCATCGCCGTCAGAACCGAGTCCACGTCCGTGGGCTTGACCGCGACGACGATCACGTCAGCGCCCTCGGCCGCGTCCTCGATCGTGGTGACGCGGATCGAGTACGTCGCGGCCAGTTCCTGGGCACGCGGCTCGTACTGCTCGGCGACAACCAGGTCCCGGGTGGCGTGACCACCCTGCAATAGTCCAGAGATCAGGGCCTCACCGATCTTGCCGCCACCGATCACCGCAATTCTCGTCATACCGCCCAGCCTGCCACGGCCCGAGATCGGGGCAATCCCCCGGTACCGGGCGGTGTGACGAAGCAGTCCCCGGGTGAGCGGTCAGCGGGGAATCATGGCCAGCTGACGGCTCTGCACCACGACGGCGCCGGTGGAGTCGAGCACGGTGTGGTCCTCCTCGAACCACGTGTCGCCCAGCACCGTCGAGCTCGCCATCACCCGCAACCAGCCGGGGGCCGGCTGTCGGCGCAGGTACGTCGTCAGCTGGACGGTGGGCGCCCACCCGAACATCCCGCGGTTCATCGTCACCGGCGCGCAGATGTCACCGGTCATGATCGCGAACAGCGCCGCGGTGGCCGGGTCCTCCTCGTCGGCAGCCCACGGCCGCGCCCACATGCGAACCTGCGGCTCGCCCTGCTTCCCGCTGAGGAAGTGGGCCGACGACCCGTCTACGCGCAGATCGCAGCCCTGCGAGACGTGCACGATCTGGGCCATCGGATGGTCCTTCGAGAGCACGTGCGCCTCGGTTGTCGGCTCGGCCGGCAGTTGCGCGAGCGACTGCACCTCGGCGTAGTGCGGCTCCCCCGCGTCCGGCACACCCAGCGTCACCGCCGCGTGCACCGCGGGCCGACCGGCCTGCGACAGCTCGACGTCGACCAGCGAGACCTGCCGTCCCCGCTTGCGCACGGTCGCGACGAGATCGACGTCGCCCGGGTCCGGGGCGGCGAGGTAGTTGGCGCTGACGGCCAGTGGCTGGACGGCCGGGTCGACGGGCATCCCACCTGGCGCCGTGCGGATCAGCTCGCGCCGTGCGGCGGCCGCGCACAGCGCCATCATGCAGCCGCCGTGCACCTTGGGTCCGATGGTCCAGATCGGGTCGATGTGGGCGCCGTACCGGCCGGCGACACCATCGGGACCACCGCCCTGCGGGGTGACGGCGGTCAGATCCCGGAACGGGTGGGCGGACACTGCGTTGTCGGAAGTCACTGCTCGTCCTGTCTGTGGGGGTCGGTGAAGTCGTCGAAGGTGCGGCCCGCGAAGCTCGCGGCACCGATGTCCTGATGTGCGAGCCGGCGCAGTGCGGCGAGGACGGGTTCGTAGATCGCGGTGCCGAGGACCGCGTACTCCACCGCGGATTCGACGGAGTCGGTAGGCATCAGTTCGAGGTCGACCTCGGCGATCCCGCGGATGTGCCGGCCGTACGCGTCGAGGCGTTCGTCGGTCATCGGGATGCCGACGTCCTCGGCGGCCGCGAGGGCCCGGTCCAGTTGCGCGACAGCGGGATACGAGGGTTCGTAGACCTGGCCGAGGCGTTCGAGCACGGCCCGCGCGCGAGGGTAGTCGTTCGACTGCTCGGCCGATTCGACCGGATACGGCGGCAGCGCGGCGAGCGCGCGTCCGACGGTGTCGAAGACCGTGTCGGCGGGCTGGTCGACGAGGCGGACGACGGTGCGGATCTTGCCCAGCGGCAACCCGACGCCGGCGAGTGCCTTGATGAGCGCGAGCCGCCGCACGTGCTGCTCGCCGTACTCGGCCTGCGTCGCGCTGCTCGCCTCCCCGGGCATGAGCAGGCCCTCGCGCAGGTAGTACTTGACGGTCGCGAGGGGCACGCCGCTGGCGGAGACCAGTTCGGAGACCCGCATCCCACCGCTCCTGCCCGTGCCGACTATTGACACCCACCGTCATCGGGTCGACGATGAACTCGTACTGGATAGCTCAACTATCCAATTTCGGGTTCGAGCCTACCGCACACGAGGAACTCACCATGGATCCCGTTCTCACGATCGTCGTCGGCGTCACCGTGCTCACGGTGGTCGGCATCGCGTCCGGCGGCGCGTTCCTGCTCCGCATCCTCACCGGACATCAGGGCGCCAACGACCTACAGAAGAGTTTCTTCCGGGCAGGGCACGCCCACGCCGGCGTCCTCGTCACCCTCGGTCTCGTGCTCGCCACCCTGACCACGGTGGTCGATGCGAGTCCCGGCTGGGCCGCGACCGGCGCGATCGCCGTGCTGGTGTCGGCGATCTTCATTCCCGCCGGGTTCTTCCTGTCCGTCCTCGGACGCGACCCCGCGAAACCGGGCCCGATGCTCGCGTCGATCTGGGTCGGCGCCGCGTGTCTCGCGGTCGGGCTGGTGATCTCGGGGATCACCGTGATCAGTGCGGGGGTCTCTGCGCTGTAGACCGGGGGCGGGATCAGCGGCGCAGGTGTTCGCGCGCGAAGCTCAGCGCCTGCCCCAGCATCGACGCACGCTCGGACCGGGTGCGGGCGTTCTGGGTGTTGATCTCGATGACGGCCTGCCCGGCGAACCCGCTGTCGACGAGATGTCGGCACACCTCGACGCAGGGCTGGCTGCCGTGCCCGGGAATGAGGTGCTCGTCGATCGACGCGCCGCGCCCGTCGGCCAGGTGCAGGTGGGCCAGACCGCTGCCCATCCGGTTCGCGAGATCCAGCGCATCCATGCCCGCGGTCGCGGTGTGGGACAGGTCCAGCGTGTAGTGCCGGTGATCGGAGTCGGTGGGGTCGTACGACGGGCTGAACGCGGACAGCGCCGCACCCGGCCCCCCGCGTCGTCGCAGCCGCTGGGCCGACTTCTCCCGGCCGCCGAAGAAGCTGTCGGCGCGCATCGGGAACATGTTCTCCACCGCCACCACGGCGCCGGTCTTCTCCTCGAGACCCGCCACCTGGTCTGCGAAACCGTCGGCGTAGCGGCGCTGCCACCGGAACGGCGGGTGCACCACCACGTTCGACGCACCCAGCGCCTCCGCGGTCGCGACCGAGCGGTCCAACTTCGCGACGGGGTCGGCGCCCCACACGCGCTGCGAGATCAGCAGGCACGGCACGTGCACCGCCTGAACGGGCACCGCGTACTTGCGGACCAGCCGCTGGACCGCCGAGACGTCCTGGCTGACCGATTCGGCCCACACCATCAACTCGACGCCGTCGTAGCCGACCTCGGCCGCATACCGGAACGCGGCCTCGGTGTTCTCGGGATACACCGAGGCCGTGGACAACCCGACGAGGATCTTCCGATCCGGCATTGCTGGTCTCCCCACGACGTACCCTTCGCCGGCGTCCGGTCAGCTCGTGCCGAGCAGGAAGGCGAGTGGGCCCAGGGTGACGAACACACCCGCGACGACCGCGATCACCAGGCTCGTGATGTCGTCCGTCCGGCGCAGGATCCGCACCATCGCGACCAGGCCGACGATCACCAGGACCGCGAGCACCAGCGCCACCATCGGCAGCATGTCCCACAGCTTCTCGAAGCCCTTGAACATCAGCGCGCCGGCGACCAAGGCGACCGCGCCCTGTCCGAGCAACACCGCCCACTGCTTGGCTCCGCTGGCCTCGGGCTCGTCGTCGAGGTCCTCGAGATCCCCGAAGTCCCCGAAGTCCCCGAGATTCTCGTCGTTGTCGAGATCGGCGTCCGAGTCCACGTCGCCGTCCGTCTCGGCGGCGGCACGCTCGTTCCCCTGACGCATCAGGTCGCCGGCCAGGGTCTGCCCCGACAGCAGCCTGGGCTCGGGCGCCCCGCCGCGCGCGGGGGCCGGGCCCGACGCGCCCACCGTCGTCGACGCCACGGATCGCCAGCCGGCGTTCGTTCCCCTCCCGGTCGGCCCGTCGTCCTTCACGGCCGGCGCGACGACGGTGGGCGCGTCGTCGGCCTTGGCCGCCGCTCCCTTCGCCGCGCTGTTCGCGGACGCCTTCGCATCGGCCCGGGCATCGCGCTTGTCCTGCGCGTCGGCGTCGGCGAGGGTGAACACGGCCGTCGCATCCGACTCCGGCGCGGGGGCCGGTGCCTTGGCGGTTGCAGCGGGTCTCGCGGGAGCCTTGGGTGCTTCGGGAGCCTTGGGGGCTCGAGGCGTTGGGGGGGCCGGGGCAATCCGAGCCGCCTTGGGCGCTGCAGGAGCCTCGGGCCTCGCCGGGACCGGAGTCTCGGCCGCCTTCACCGGCTCCGGGGCCGCGGTCGCCTTCGCCGGCACCTCCGGCGCCGGGATCTGCGCGGCAGCCGGGGTCTCGGGATCGTCGTCGGACTCGCCGGCCGTGCGCCCATTGCGGACCGCCGGGAACTCGCCGGTCAGTTCGGCGACGGAGATGCCGCCCTTGACGCCGCGACGTCGTCGGCCGCCACCACCGGCACCGACTCGCTGGCCGTTACGGGCCAACAGCTCCGCAACCGAGATTGCTTGGCTGTCACCTTCGGGCTCCGTCATCGAGCGCTCACCACCAGTTCTCCACCCATGTCCGTATCGAGCTTGCGAAGAATCAGACCCTCACGCAGTGCCCACGGGCAAATTTCGAGCGTGTCGACCCCGAGCGCGCGCATGCTGGCCTCCGCAACGAGAGCTCCGGCCACGATCTGCTGGGAGCGGTCGGAACTCACGCCCTCCAATTCTGCACGGTCCGACGCGGTCATCCGCGATATGAAGGCGATCAGCTGGCGCAGGCCGCTCGATGTGAGCGTCCGTGTGACGCGCGGACCTGCGGCGGACGGCGCGGCACCGGTGAGTCGGGCCAGTGACCGGAACGTCTTGGACGTGCCGACGCAGCGGTCGGGCTCGCCGCCCGCGCGCAGCTGCTTGGCCGGGGCGACCAGTTCGGCGTCGAGCCAGTCGCGCAGCACCGCGACGCGGCGCTTGCCGGGCGGGTCCTCCTGCAGCCAGTCGCGGGTCAGCCGTCCGGCACCCAACTGGAGCGAGAACGCGGTATCGGGATCTTCGTCACCGCCGCACGTCAGCTCGAGCGAGCCGCCGCCGATGTCGATGTTGAGGATGCGCCCGGCGCTCCACCCGTACCAGCGCCGCACCGCCAGGAACGTCAGCCTGGCCTCGTCGACACCCGAGAGAACCTCGAGGCTCACGCCGGTCTCGGCACGCACCCGGGACAGGACCGCCTCCGAGTTGTTGGCGTCGCGCACCGCGGACGTCGCGAAGGCCATCAGCTCACCGCAGCCCGACGACCTGGCGATACCCGCGAAATCGTTGACTGTCGTGACCAACCGGTCGGCACCGACGGCCGTGATGTCTCCACGGTCGTCGGTGTTCTCGGCAAGCCGCAGAGTCGCTTTCGTGGAGCTCATCGGCGTGGGGTGCCCACCACGATGAGCGTCCACCACGAGCAGGTGGACGGTGTTGCTTCCGACATCGAGTACCCCAAGGCGCACACGGTTACGGTACTGGGTCTACCGTCGGGCACTGTGACAGCAGGCAGCACCACGGGCTCCGACAAGCTGGTGCCCGCACCAGAAGTGGATCTGGACTTCCCCCGCGAATGGGTGCAGTTCGTCGACCCAGAAAACTCCGAACACACCATCAAAGCCGACCTGACGTGGCTCCTTTCCCGCTGGACCTGCGTCTTCGGCAGCCCGGCGTGCCAGGGCACGGTGGCGGGCCGCCCGGACGACGGGTGCTGCTCGCACGGCGCCTTCCTGTCCGACCAGGAGGACAAGGACAAGCTCGACGCCTCCGTGAGGATGCTCACACCGGAGGACTGGCAGTTCATGGAGAAGGGCCTCGGCAAGAAGGGTTACGTCGAGGAGGACGACCTCGAGGACGAGCCGGCGCTGCGGACCCGCCGCTACAAGGGCGCCTGCATTTTCCTCAACCGTCCGGGCTTCGAGGGCGGCATCGGGTGCGCGCTGCACAAGATGGCGCTGCGCAAGGGCATCGAGCCGCTCGAGGTGAAGCCCGACGTGTGCTGGCAGCTGCCGATCCGCCGGACGCAGGAGTGGGTCGACCGGCCGGACGGCGAGCAGATCCTCGAGACCACCGTCACCGAGTACGACCGACGCGGTTGGGGCGAGGGCGGCGAGGACCTGGCGTGGTACTGCTCGGGGTCCCCCGACGCCCACGTCGGCGCCAGGCCGGTGTGGCAGTCGTACGCACCGGAGCTCACCGAACTGCTCGGCAAGGCCGCTTACGACGAACTGGCGTCGCTGTGCCGGCGTCGCGAGGGCCTGGGCCTGATCGCGGTGCACCCCGCGACCACCGCGGCGCAGCAGAAGAAGGCCTGACACGTACCGGCCTTCCGGCCGAATGTCACATCGGTTCAGTCCCACTGAACGGATGTGACATTCGGCCGTCATGCGGGCCGCAGGATCACTCCTCGAGCTTGTAGCCGAGTCCGCGGACCGTCACCAGGTGCTGCGGCTTGCCGGGGTCGGCCTCGATCTTGGCGCGCAGCCGCTTGACGTGGACGTCGAGGGTCTTGGTGTCGCCCACGTAGTCGGCGCCCCACACCCGGTCGATCAGCTGTCCGCGGGTGAGGACCCGGCCCGAATTGCGCAGCAGGTATTCGAGCAGGTCGAACTCCTTGAGCGGCAACGCCACCGGTTCACCGGCCACGTGGACCAGGTGCCGTTCGACGTCCATCCGCACCGGACCGGCCTCGAGCACACCGTCGTCGGGGCCGGCGTCGGCCTCCGCGTCGGTACCACGGCGCAGCACGGCCCGGATTCGGGCGATCAGCTCTCGGGCCGAGTACGGCTTGGTGACGTAGTCGTCGGCGCCGAGTTCGAGCCCGACCACCTTGTCGATCTCGCTGTCACGGGCGGTGACCATGATGACCGGGACCGACGACTTGGCGCGCAACTGCTTGCACACGTCGGTTCCGCTCATGCCGGGCAGCATGACGTCGAGCAGGACGATGTCGGCGCCGGAGCGCTCGAACTCGGCCAGCGCGGACGGCCCGTCACCGACGACGGTGGTTTCGAAGCCTTCCTTGCGCAGCAGGAACGCCAGCGGGTCGGCCAGCGACTCCTCGTCCTCCACGATCAGCACACTCGTCAACGGTTGGCCTCCAGACTTGTGCCGCGTCGATTCACGACGCGGCTTTCTTCTCGATCATTGCGGGTTTGCGGGTGTCGCCGGGCTCGAGGGCGTCGGCGGGCACGGACTCGAAGTGTGCGGGAATCTGCAGTGTGAAGGTCGATCCGGTGCCGGGCCGGCTCCACAGGTCGATCGCACCGTTGTGGTTGGCGGCGACGTGCTTGACGATCGCCAGCCCCAACCCGGTGCCGCCGGTGGCCCGGGAGCGGGCCTTGTCGACGCGGAAGAAGCGTTCGAAGACACGCTCCTGATCCTCCTTGGCGATGCCGATGCCGCGGTCGGTGACGGAGACAGCCACGTTGTCGCCGCGTACCGAGCGGCTGACCGACACCGCGGTGCCCTTCGGCGAGTACGCGATGGCGTTCTCGACGAGGTTGGACAGCGCCGTCACGAGGAGGGTGCGGTCCCCCATCACCTCGAGCCCGCTGGGGGCGTCGGTATGAACCGTGATCTCGGCGGCCTCGGCGGCGACGGTGGACCGGCGCAGCGCCTCGGCGATGACGTCGTCGACGTCGACCACGTCGAGGTCGGGCAGCTTCTCGGCGCCCTGCAGCCGCGAAAGCGCGATCAGTTCGGTGACCATGTTGCCGAGCCGCGCGGATTCGCTCAGGACGCGTTGCCCGAAGTAGCGCACCGAGTCGGGGTCGTCGGCCGACTCGAGTAGTGCCTCCGCGAGCAGCCCCATGGCGCCGACCGGCGTCTTGAGTTCGTGGCTGACGTTCGCGACGAAGTCGCGGCGGGTGGCCTCCATGCGGACCTGTTCCGAGTCGTCGTCGGCGAACACCACGACGAAGCGGCGGTCCTCCTCGCTCAGCAACCGCGCGACGCCGCGCACGGCCATCTTGGCGCGACCGCGCTGGGTGGTGCGGGTCGTGAGGTCCATGTCGACGGCCTCGCCGGTCTCGAACACCTCGGTGGCCGCGACCCACGCGCGGTCGTCGATCATCCGGTTGCGGACCAGCCCGAGTTCCTCGGCACGCGGGTTGAACAGCACGACGTCGTTGAACTTGTCGACGACGGCGATGCCGCTCTCGGAGGTGAGAACGATGAGGTCGAGGACCTGCGACATGGTCAGCCCGGCCTGGGCTTGCTGTCGCCGGGCGTGACGGGAGCCGAGCCGGGGAACCACCACGCCGCCTACGATGCAACCGGCGATGGCGGTCGCGACGGCCAGCATTACGGCCTGAACAACAGTCACACGTGAATCGTACGTTCGGCAGACCGGCCGCCGAAGCCGGGTGTGACGGTTTTCTCGCACGTCACAGGCCCGTGAGCTGGAGTTTCCGACCCGTTCACCCGGAGTTTGCTAAAGGCCCCCGCCGCTTCCGTTCCGGAAGTGGCGGGGGCCTCGGTCAAACGACTACGCAGGGGCTACTTGGCGCCCTGGTTCGCGACGGCCGCGGCGCCGGCAGCGGCGGCGGCCGGGTCGAGGTAGGTGCCACCCGGGTTCAGCGGCTCGAGGTTCTCGTCCAGGTCGTAGCGCAGCGGGATGCCGGTGGGGATGTTCAGGCCCGCGATGTCCTCGTCAGAGATACCGTCGAGGTGCTTGACGAGGGCGCGCAGCGAGTTGCCGTGCGCGGTGACCAGGACGGTCTTGCCCGCCTTCAGGTCGGCCGCGATGGTCTCGTCCCAGTACGGGATGAGGCGCTTGACGACGTCGAGCAGGCACTCGGTCAGCGGAACCTCGGGCAGGTCGGCGTAGCGCGCGTCCTGGTCCTGGCTGTACTCGCTGCCGGCCTCGATCGCGGGCGGCGGGGTGTCGTAGCTACGACGCCACAGCATGAACTGGTCCTCGCCGAACTCGGCCTTGGTCTGGGCCTTGTTCTTGCCCTGCAGGGCGCCGTAGTGGCGCTCGTTGAGACGCCAGTCGCGCACGACGGGGATCCAGTGGCGGTCGCACGCGTCGAGCGCGAGGTTCGCGGTGCTGATCGCGCGGCGCAGCAGCGACGTGTAGAGGACGTCCGGGAGCAGGTTGTGCTCGGCGAGCAATTCACCGGCACGCTTGCCCTCGGCCATGCCCTTGTCGGTGAGGTGCACGTCCACCCAGCCGGTGAACAGGTTCAGCGCGTTCCATTCGCTCTCGCCGTGGCGGAGCAGCACAAGTGTTCCGGTACTCATGCCGTCAATCCTGGCATGACGCCTTTTCGCCGTCGCGCGAGCCGTCGACTCGGCCCCGATTCCGCCACCACCGATGGTCCGCGGCGCCGACGGTGAGTTCGACGTGCGGATCGACGGCGACGGCCGCTTCGCCGAGGCATACGGGACGGGCCGGACACCGGCAGCGGTGGTGGTCCGCCCCGACGGCCGGATCTTGCCCGCGGCGGACTTCGGGACCACGTCGATGAACTCGACCTTGCGGACCTTCTTGTGCGGGGACACCCGCTCGGCGACGAACGCGATGACGCCGTCCTCGTCGAGGTCCGTGTCGGGCTGCCGCACGACGAACGCCTTGGGCACCTCCTCGCCCTCGTCGTCGAGCACCCCGATGACCGCGGCGTCCGCGATGAGCGGGTGGATGAGCAGCAGGGCCTCGAGTTCCGCCGGCGGCACCTGGTAGCCCTTGTACTTGATGAGTTCCTTGAGCCGGTCGACGATCGTGACCATCCCGCCGGCGTCGACCGTGGCGATGTCGCCGGTGTGCAGGTAGCCGTCGGCGTCGAGGGTGTCGCGGGTGGCCGGGTCGACGAGCTTGCACTCCATGTTGGCGATGGTCGGGCCCACCGAGCTCAGGACGATGTCGTCGCGGTCGAACGGGATGGCGTGGGACACCGGGCTCATCTCCGACATGCCGTAGCCCTGCCGCACCCGGCACGACAGCCGGTTCGCGACGGCGTTGCCGAGTTCCTCGTCGAGCGGCGCGGCACCCGAGAAGATGGTGTGGACGCTCGACACGTCGTACTGGTCCACCAGCGGATGCTTGGCGAGCGCGACCGCCACGGGCGGCGCGACAAAGATGTAGGTGCACTTCTGTTCGGCGACGATCCGCAGGAACTGCTCGTCGTCGATCCCGGAGGAGAAACTATGACGCCAGTCACAAGTGACCCCGACCCTACCGACAAAACGGACGAAGAAACCCTTCGTGCGCTCGTGGCGCTCGAAGGGTCCCTTCAGCGATTCTCGGGGGCGATCAACCCCGGCGAGCCGTCAGGCTCAGAGGTACTGACCGCACACCGGCCATGCACCGCGGCCCTGACCGGCCAGAACCTTCTCGGCGACGCGGATCTGCTCCTCGCGGGAGTTCTGATGAGCCATGCCCGAACCACCGAAGGAGTTCCAGGTGCTCTGCGTGAACTGCAGGCCGCCGTAGAAGCCGTTGCCGGTGTTCGCGGCCCAGTTGCCGCTGCTCTCGCACTGCGCGACGGCGTCCCAGTTGCCGGACGCGGCGTTGGCGGTACCGGCGCTCATCGCGAACGGGGCGGCGACGAGGGCGGCGGTGGCGGCGACGGTGCCGAGGGTGCGCTTGACGTTGAACTTTGCCATTGGGGGGTGGATCCTCTCCATGTTGCTGGCGAGGCGGCCGTCGGACGATCCGATTGATCGATCCGGGCTCTGGATGGCCTCGCCTCTGCCCCTCGAAGGTCTTTTCGTTCCGATCCCGCGGGGCAGAGTCAGCGGCGGCGGGTCGGTGTCTCACGTGTCTTGCTCGGTGTTGCTTGCTCGAGTTCGTTCATCTCGTGCTGGTTACAACCGTAGGCACCGATCACGGAAAGGTCACGGGTCGATTTTGTGAGACGCCCGTACGCAAAAAGGTCCATGAGCTGGCAAAAGTGGCAGTTCAACCGCCATGAATCGGGAATGACTACCCGCATCGTTGCATATCCGTAATGTGATCCAGATCACACGAAATCGGTGAACGGGGTCACGAAATCTCGACCGGATAACGGCTGGGAGGCCTCGCGCTACGTCAGCGAGACCCGGGGTCGACGCCCCAGCCGGGACCGTTCGCGGCAGAGTCCTGCTCCTCCACGAGGTGCTTGAACGGCTGCAGGTTCGCGAGCGACTCGCCCCGCGACACGCGCCAGGCCCACTCCCGCCTGATCGAGGTCGCGAACCCGAGTTCGAGCAGGACGTTGAAGTCGCCGTCGGCGGCCTCGAGGACCTGGCCGAGGACGCGGTCCAACTCGTCGCCGTTGACCGCATGGGAAGAGATGCGGCCCACCAGATAGATGTCGCCGATCTTGTCGATCGTGTAGTGCACCCCGTACAGCCTGCGGTTACGGCGCAGCAGGTACTTGTAGACGCCCTCGAAGTTCTCGTCCGGCTTGCGGCACACGAAGGCCTCGACGCGCACGCCGTGGTTGCCGACCGTGAGCAGGGTCGTCGTCTTGAGCTTGTGTTCGCCGGGCAACTCCACGATGAACTGGTTCTCGCCCTGGCGGCTGTAGTCGAGTTCGCGCTCCTTCAGCGCGGCATCGATGATCTCCGCCGTCCGTTCCAGTTCACTCATGCCCGCACCCCACTCGTCCGACGCAGTTTCCACAGCCCGCGCGACCTGCGCGGCGAGAACTCGCCGCCCTCGATCCGGTCGTACATCGCACGCGCGGCGCGGTAGCTCGCGAGCAGCCCATCGGCGGTGTGCTCCCACGAGAAGTTCTCGGCGTGCCGGGGCGCGCGCGCCGCCAGCTCGTCCAACAGGTCGGGCACGGTCACCAAGGACTGCAGCGCCGACGCCCAGTCGTCGGTCCGGTGACCGTTGACCAGCAGACCGGTCTCACGGTTGCGGACCGCGACACCCAGACCGCCGACGTCGGCGGCGATCACCGGCGTCCCGCAGGCCTGGGCCTCGATCGCGACCAGACCGAACGACTCCGAATAGCTAGGCACCGCAACCAGATTCGATGCCCGGTACACGTCGGCCAGCCGGTCCGGCGGCTGCGGCGGCATGAAGGTCACGCGTGCCCGGACGCCCAGCGCCTCGGCCAGTTCGATCAGCGAATCGGGGCGTTCGAGGCCCGTGCCGGACGGCCCGCCCACCACCAGTACCCGCAGCGGCAGGTCCGGCTCGCGGGCGATGACCTCGGCGGCGGCGCGCAGCAGGACGTCGGGGGCCTTGAGCGGCTGGATGCGTCCGACGAACGTCACGATCGTCTCGGCGGGGTCGAGTCCGAGTGCGGCGCGGGCCGCCAGGCGGTCGCCGGGCCGGTAGCGCGACAAATCGGCGCCCGGGGCGACCACGTCGACCTTGTCCGGGGACGCCCGGTAGATCGAGGCGAGCTGCGCGGCCTCGTCGGCGGTGTTCGCGATCAGCCGGTCGGCCTCCGCCACCACCTGCTGCTCACCGATCTGCCGGGCCGCCGGCTCGGGGGTGTCGCCGTCGGCGAGCGAGGCGTTCTTCACCGCCGCGAGAGTGTGCGCGGTGTGCACCAGCGGCACGCCCCACCGGTCGCGAGCCAGCCATCCGACCTGCCCGGACAGCCAGTAGTGCGAGTGGACCAGGTCGTAGTAGCCGGGCTCGTGCCGCACCTCCTCGCGCAGCACCCCCGCCGCGAACGCGCACAGCTGCGTGGGCAGCTCGTGCTTGTCGAGCCCCTCGTACGGGCCGGCAGCGACGTTGCGGACGCGGACACCGGGCGCGGCGTCCTGCACCACCGGAGCGGCCGACGACGTCGCCCGTGTGAAGATGTCGACCTCCACGCCACGACGCGCGAGCTGGATCGCAGTCTGCAGCACGTACACGTTCATTCCGCCCGCGTCGCCGGTGCCAGGCTGTGCCAGCGGCGACGTGTGTACCGAGAGAACGGCGACCCGCTTGGGTCCCGCGCTGCTGTGCTTGGGTGTCACGCGTCCATACTGCCCTGTCGCTCTGTCATGAGGTAATTGCCCCGGATGCGCTCTCGGAGAACGGGACCTCTCCCGGTTGTCCGGCACCGATCCCGTCGCTGATCCCGTCGCAGAACGCCCGGACCTCGCCGACGAACCGAGCCGGATCCTCCACGAACGGACCGTGCCCGCAGCCCTCCCAGTACGACCCGGTCGCGTCCGGAATCAGCGCGACGGCGTGCTCACCTGCGGAGACGTCGACGACGGTGTCCGCGGTGCCGTGCAACACCAGCGCGGGGACGTCGAGGCCGCGCAGCACGTCGTCGTGGCTCACGGACCGCCGGAACAGCGCCGACCGCACCCGAGGCGGGGTGGACAGGCTCGCGCCGAACAGTGACTGCGACCACGCCCCCTTGGCGCCGTCGTCATCGCCGATCGGGCCGGTGAGCGCGGTGCCGAAGCCGCCCAGCGCCTTGATCGCGGTGCCCGGATCCTCGGCCATGGCCGCGGGGATCGCGGCCTTCATCGCAGAACCGACCGCGCCGCCCGCCTGGCCGCGGCCGATGCTTGTGATCGCGCCGACGAACACCACGCCGTCGACGGCCGCGGTGCCGTGCGCGGCCAGGTAGTCGCAGATCACCAGGCCGCCGTACGACCAGCCCAGCAGGACCGCGCCCGCGGTGACGCCCTCCGCCGTCAGCACCGCGTCGACGTCGCCGGCCCAGTTCGCGGAGTCGTCGTAGCCGGCGGCCGGGGCATCGGAGTAGCCGTGGCCACGCAGGTCGACGGCGATCACCCGGTACTGCGCCGACAGCGCGGCGAGGACATCGTCGCCCCAGCAGCGCGACGACTGCGCCCAGCCGTGCAGCAGCACCAGCGGGCGCGCATCCGGATTACCGAGCGTTCGATAGACGAGGGTGGTGCCGTCGACGCCGACGGTTTCACGAATGGCCATGCGGTCACCCTAAGGGGACCGCTCACTTCGCGCGGCGCAGGAGGTACGCACCGAGCGCGACGACGAACGCGACGGCGCCCGACGCGACGGCCACCGCGAAGCCCGCGCGGGTGCCGAAATGGTCGATCATCTGCCCGGCGAGCGCGGATCCGACGGCCACGCCGACACCCAGTCCGGTCACGGTCCAGGTGATGCCCTCGGTGAGCTTGTCGTGCGGGACCACCGATTCGACGAGTGTCGTCGCCACGATCATGGTGGGAGCGACGCTGATGCCGGCGAGCGCGAGCGCCCCGGTGAGGGTGAGGATCGAATCGACCAGCAACAGCGGCCACAGCAGGACCGCGACGGCGGCGGTCGCGAACACCAGTTGGCGGCGCAGCGCCGCACCCGGACGCAGCGCCCCGAACACCACGCCGGCGACTGCGGATGCGCCCGCGAACAGCGCCAGGGCGACGGTCGCGGCGGCGGGGGTGCCGCGCTCGGTCGCGAACGCGATGCTCACGACGTCGACGGTGCCGAAGATGGTGCCCATCCCGAGCATCACCGCCACGAGCGCCCACATCGCCGGGTTGCGGACCACCGAGCCGTCGACATGCTCGCTGCGGTCACGCACCGCCGGTTCGGTGCCGCGCTGCGCGACCAGGGCGAAGGTGCCGATCACCAGCAGGATCAGCGCCAGCAGTGGTCCGGCCTCGGGGAACAGCGCCACCGACAGACCGACCGAGATCACCGGGCCGGCGACGAAACACACCTCGTCGAGGACGGATTCGAACGCGAACGCCGTGCGCAGCTGCGGCTGTCCGCGGTACAGCGCGGTCCAGCGGGCGCGGACCATCGCACCGATCGTCGGCATGCACCCGGCGGGGATCGCGAGCAGGAACAGCACGAAATCGGGTGCCTCGAATCGCACGCACAGCAGCATCACGCCCAGGGCGCACGCGCTGATCGCCGAGGCGGCCGGCAGCACGCGACGCTGCCCGTAGCGGTCGACGGCACGGGACACGAGCGGGGTGATCGCGGCGTACGCGAGCGCGAACACCGCGGACAGCGCGCCGGCGAGCCCGTAGTCGCCGCGCAGCTGCGACAGCATCGTCACGATGCCGATGCCCACCATCGCGATCGGCAGGCGGGCGACGAACCCGGCGGCGGAGAACGCGGCGGAACCGCGGGCGGAGAAGATCTCCCGGTAGGTGCCGATCATTGCCGGTGTGTCTCCTGACGGCCGGTAAGCAGTTGTCCGAGGAGAGTTTCGCACCCTTGCCCCGCAGCGCGACCAGCGTGTAAGCATTCTCCGCATGAGCGTTCTGGTCTGTTTCCATGCCCACCCCGACGACGAGGTGTTCGTGACGGGCGGGGTGATGCGGCAGGCGGCGGACGCCGGCCACCGAGTCGTCGTGGTCACCGCCACCGACGGCGCGCTCGGCGAGGTGCCCGACGGGCTACTCGCGGACGGGGAGACGCTCGCGCAGCGCCGCCGCCGGGAGCTCGAGGCCTCGACGAGTGTGCTGGGCGCGCACCGGGTGGTGATGCTGCACTACGCCGATTCGGGGATGGCGGGCACGCCGGAGAACGCGAATCCGGACGCCTTCTGCAACGTCGACGTCGACACCGCAGCGGCGCGGCTCGCGGAGATCCTCGCTGAGGAGTCCGCGGACGTGTTGACGATCTACGACCCCAACGGCGGGTACGGGCACCCCGATCACGTTCAGGTCCACCATGTCGGGGTGCGCGCGGCCGAGCTCGCGCACGTCCCGCACGTCTATGAGGCCGCGGTCAGCCGCGATCACATCCGGCGCATGATGGCGGCGAACCCGGAGTGGAGCGAGGAAGCGACCCCGCCCGACTTCGACACCTTCGGCCTGTCCGACGACGAGATCACCACGGTCGTCGACGTCACCGCGGCGCTGGACGCCAAGCGTGCCGCGATGCATGCCCACCAGACGCAGATCGGCGACTTCGGCCCGTTCCTGCAGATGCCGGCAGAGCAACTACAGGCCGCGTTCGGGCAGGAGTGGTTCCGGAGGCGGGGTGCGCCGGCCGGACTGACGGAGACCGCTCTTCCGCTGTAGTCGGATGCTGCAGTCGAATACCGACAACTTCCTGCGCCGACGGGTCACACGGACCTAGCATCGCGGGATGCCCGGTCTCCTCGCGCGGTACCGCAGCACCGGCGCCGACCTGCCGTTCGGAAACCCTCTGGCCGCGCACGACGTCGCGATGGAGGGCTACTTCTGGCGGTTCACGCAACGCGAGACGGGACGGGTGCTGATTGCGCTCGCCGGGATCAACCGCGCCGACGACGGGCACTGGGCCACGCTCGGATTCGGTGCGCACCCCGGCGGGTTCCTGCGCACCGCGGCCCATCCCGAAGGCCGTGCCGACCCCGACCGACTCGGTGCCGTCGCGGGTGACGTGTTCCGTGGCACCGCGGACCGGCTCCGCGTCGACCTCGGACCCGACGCGCAACTCGACGTGCGCATCACCGCTCCCGTCCCGTGGCCGCGCCGTCGTCTGGGTGGATCGAGCGTGTTCCACACCGTGCCCGCGCTCAACCAGTACTGGCATCCGTGGCTGCTCGGCGGCCGCGCCGAGGGCTGGGCGGTGGTCGGCGACGAGCGGTGGGACCTCGACGGCGCCCAGGTCTATTGCGAGAAGAACTGGGGCCGTGGCGGTTTCCCGGCGGCCTGGTGGTGGGGGCAGGCCCAGGCGTTCGACGATCCGCGGGCGTGCGTCGCGTTCGCCGGCGGCCAGGTCGATGCGGGACCGCTGGGCACCGCGATCACGGCCGTCGTCGTGTTGCTGCCGGACGGGACCCTCGTGTGGCTCGGCAATCCGCTCACTTCCCCGATCCGGGCGCAGATGGGTGACGAAACCTGGCGGCTGAGCGGCGGAAACCGTCGCTGGTCCGTCGAGATCGAGGGGCACGCACCGCTGGGCGCCGCGCACGTCCTGCCGGTGCCGCTACCGGCGCAACGCCGGAACATCCCGGGCGCGTTGGAGCACCTCGCCGGCAATCTATCCGTAACGGTCCGTCACAACAATCGATGTGCCTGGTCGGGTGAGTCACGCCTGGCAGGCCTCGAGCACGGTGGGATCGCTCGGGCACAGGCGGAATCGCGGCGTCGGGGGTCGACGCAGCAGTAGCAAACCGAACCGAATTACCTCCTGGGGGGATCTTGAAGAAGCTTCGAACATCGCTGCTCGCGACTGCAGTGGCCGCGGCGGCCCTGCTCGCCGGTGCGCCGGCGGTGGCGGCCGCACCGAACCCGGTCGGCCTCGACGAGGTCTTCAGCCCGTTCGTGGTCAGCACGTTCACCGACGGCCGGATCGCCCCGTTCGAGAAGTGGCAGGCCCGCCATCCCGTATCCGATCCCTGGTACCAGGCGCCACCGGTCGGCGACGCACCCGCGGGCACGTTGCTGAAGGCGCGTCCCGCGACGGTCCAGGTGTACGGGGTGCAGCCGGGACACGTGCGCGGCTACCAGCTGATGTACGTCACAACAGATTTCGATGGGTCGGCGGCCGTGAGCACGGGCATGCTGATGATCCCCGAGGACGGCACCGCTCCGCAGGACCGCAAGCTCATCGGCTACTCCGAGGCCAACGACAGCCTCGGCCCCGGCTGCATGCCCAGCACCCAGTGGACCGGCGGTGACCAGGACGACCCCTCGTTGTTCTCCGCGCTCGGGCCCGTCGCGCAGATGTTCGGCAACGGCTGGGCCGTGATGATGAGCGACACCGCCAACGACGGCGACCCCACCCCCAACGGCTTCTCGATCGGACAGTTCTCCGGCGCCGCCACGCTCGACGGACTGCGGGCAGCACTCGCGCTACCCGCGGCCGGCTTCTCCCCCGACACCCCGGTCGGCATCTACGGCATCGCCGGTGGTGGTGTCGCGGCCGGGTTCGCGGCCGAGAAGCAGGCGACGTACGCACCCGAACTCAATGTCGTCGGCACCGTGCTGCAGGCGATGGTGGTCGACAGCGCGACGTTCGAACGCAAGGCCGACGGCGGCATCGGCGCGGGCTTCGTGTTCGCGAACTCGCTGGGCTACGCGGCCCGCTACCCCGAGATCGATCTCGACCAGGAGCTGACACCGCTCGGCCGGCAGATCGCCGACGTCTTCAACCGCACGTGCCAGCAGACGTACCTGCTCATGCCGTTCGTGCCGCTGTCCGCGCTGTACACGCACGGCCGGCCCGCCGACAATCCGGTGTTCGCCCGGGCGTACGCCGAGAACCGGTTGGGTCTTCAGGCCCCGAAGGCGCCGGTGCTGATGACGTCGTGCCGCGACGACTTCCTGGTGCCCTATTCGGACGTCGAGCAGCTCGTCGCGGCGTACCGCGCCGGCGGCACCGAGGTCACGGTCGACCCGAGCGTCTGCGGAATGTCGGACGTGCTGACAGACCCGTGGCGGGTGGGCACCGAGCTGCTGGGCATGCAGAACGTCGACTGGTTCGTCGGCAGGTTCGAGGAGGCGCGGCGATGAGGAAGCCGATTGGCGCGAACCACGCAGGCGCAGTACTACTGACCGGTCGGGGCCGTCCGGATCAGATCTGCACGGTCGCCTTCCGCATGGCTGTCAGAGGACTCGAGTACAGCGAACTGAGCGAGACGACGCCGGCCGCGTGCTCCTGGACCCGATTGCCGAATCCGGTGATCCGCACGTCGGACCCGCCCACCCGGGAGGCGCTCGACAGAGCCTGCGCCACCTGCGGTACGGCCTCGGGATAGTCGGTGAACGCCTGCCCGCCGAGGATCACCCGGTCCGGATTGAACAGGTCACGCAGCATCGCGACCGCCCGGCCGAGAGTCCGCGCCCGATCGGTCAGGATCTCCTGCGCCGGAGCCGAACCCGCCCGCGCCGCGCGGTACAGCGCGGCGATCGGCGGCAGCGGGTCGCCGCCGGGCAGGACACCGGCGCGGCGGGCCGCGAGCAGCACGCCGCGATCACTGACGGCGGCCTCGAGGCACCCGGTGGCCCCGCAGTCGCACTGCGCATCCGAGCCGGTGGGCAGGTGCGCGATCGACCCGGGTCCCGCGCTCGGGGTGTGCACCTTCCCATCGAGAGTCAGTGCCAGACCGACAGTTTCGCGTGCATAGAAGTACAGCCCGCTACCTCTCACCTCGGTGTTGTCGGCGCGCTGCGGCGTCAGCAGCAACTCGGACGCGGCCATCGCCTCGACGTGGGCGGCGACCGATACGGGCAGTCCGAACCCGGCCCCGACCACGTCACCGACGCGCGCGTCGGTCCAGCCGAGGCGGGGATGATCGACCACACCGGTCTCCGGGTCCACACGACCGCCGAGTGCCACCCCCACCCACAGGGGGCGCCGCCGGTGCCAGCGGGCCGCGAAACTGCGTGCGCTGCCGGTGATGGTGGCCAGCGCCGACCCCGACGCCCCACGTGGCGTCGGGATCTCGACTGCGCCGAGAATCCTGCCCCGCAGGTCCGACGCGATCACGCTGGTGACGACGGCGCCGATGTGGATGCCGACGGTGAGGTAGGACTCGTGGTCCACCTCGAACGGGATGCGGGGGCGGCCGACGGTGCCCGCCGGGGCGAGGTCGGGCCGCTCGCGCAGGAGTCCCACCGCCAGCATCGCCGACACGTGCCGGTTGACGGTCGCGATGCTCGAACCCGTTGCGCGCGTTGCCTCGTCGCGTGACAGGGGTCCGCCGCCGGCGGCGACACGGAACACCGCGGCGGCCGGGCTGTCGGCGATCCCGAGGGTGGGAGCCACGATTCGAGGTCGAGTGGCGGGGCGGGCCGCCCCGGAACGTGGGGTTCTCGACGTGGTGGTGCGAGCGGTCACGGGTCTCGTTCGGGTGGCGTGAGGCGCTGCAGTGAGCATGAGTCTGTCCTTGCCCCGCCCCGGGAGGGGACGGCTGTCGACGCGGTCGGGTGACGCGCTGCGACGGAGATCAGGTCCGACCGGTGGGGCGGACGATCAGCACGAACGGGGGTGCCGGCAGCGCGGAGTCAGCTGAGGGAAGCGCGGCAGGGACAACAGAGTTCCCGAGCCAGCGGCAGCCGGGACCCCAGCGCGGCGGTCACGTAGGTGACCCGCGGTGCGGAGGAGATACCGGACGACATGACGATCAAGCTAGCATCTGCGCGCGCATACCCCCAGCCCGTCCCCCACCCCGGGTTCGTGTCGGCACTACGATCGAGCCATGAGCCTGTCACCGGACACCCGCGTCGCCGTCGTCACCGGAGCGAGCTCCGGCATCGGGGAAGCCACCGCCCGCACCCTCGCCGAGCAGGGATTTCACGTCGTCCTCGGCGCCCGCCGGCTGGACCGGCTCGAGGCCATCGCCGCCGAGATCGGCGGCACCGCACTCGAGTTGGACGTCACCGACGAGGACTCGGTGGACGCATTCTGCGCGGTGCTCCCCCGTGTCGACCTGCTCGTCAACAACGCCGGCGGCGCGAAGGGCCTCGCGCCGGTCCTCGAGGCGGACCTCGACGACTGGCGCTGGATGTGGGAGACCAACGTCCTCGGGACGCTGCGCGTCACGAAAGCGCTGCTGCCCAAGCTGATCGACTCGGGCGACGGCCTGATCGTCACGATCACGTCGGTGGCCGCGTTCTCCGCCTACGACAACGGTTCGGGCTACACCTCGGCCAAGCACGCGCAGGCGGTCCTGCACCGCACCCTGCGCGGTGAGTTGCTGGGCAAGCCGGTGCGGCTGACGGAGATCGCGCCGGGCGCGGTGGAGACCGAGTTCTCGCTGGTGCGATTCGACGGCGACGCCGAGCGCGCGGCGAAGGTGTACGAGGGCATCACCCCGCTGGTGGCGGAGGACATCGCCGAGATCATCGGATTCGTCGCGTCCCGTCCGCCGCACGTGAACCTGGACCAGATCATCGTCAAGCCGCGCGATCAGGCCGAACCCGGTCGTTTCCACCGCACCACCGGCTAGTCCCGGTAGCCTCGCGGCATGCAGCACCGATTGCGGCCGGGTCCGCTTCTCGACGCGCGCGGGCGCCTCGCCGAGGCGGGGTGGGCGAGCGCCGAGGCCCGTCGCTACGACCGCGATGCCGTCGCGGCGCCGTCGTGGCGGATCAAGGAGTGGGACTACTACTGCGTCCTCACCCCCGATTACGGGCTGGCGCTGACGGTCGCCGACAACAGCTACATGGGCCTGTTGGGCGTGTCGTGGCTCGACTTCCGCGGCCGATGCGAGTGCACGGAGAACGTCATGCTGCCGTTCCCGATGGGCCGGATGGGCCTGCCGGCGAGCGCCGACGACGGCGATGTCGTGGTGGACCGCCGGAAGATGCGGATCGCGTTCCGTCACGTCGACGGCGGACGGGTGCTCAGCATCGACCATCCCGGTTTCGACGGTGGTCGCGGCCTGCGGGGCGAGCTGCATCTGACGCAGCCGCCGATGGACCGCATGGTGATCGCGACGCCGTTCCCGAAGGACTACAAGGCGTTCTACTACAACCAGAAGATCAATTGCATGCCCGCGAGTGGCGAGATCACTGTCGGTACAGAGACTTTCGACTTCGATCCGGAGACCACCTTCGGTGTGTTCGACTGGGGTCGTGGGGTGTGGACCTACGACAACGTCTGGTACTGGGGGTCCGCATCGGGTGTCGTCGACGACCGCACGTTCGGCTTCAACATCGGATACGGGTTCGGCGACACGTCCGCGGCGAGCGAGAACATGGTGTTCGTGAACGGTGTCGCGCACAAGCTGGACCGGGTGACGTTCCACCTGCCCGAGGGCACCTTCGACGGCGCCCCCTGGAAGTTCAGCAGCAACGACGGGCGCTTCGAGATGACGTTCGAGCCGATCATCGACCGGGCGGCGTCGACGGACCTGAAGGTGCTGCGCTCCATTCAGCACCAGGTGTTCGGCCGGTTCACCGGGCATGTCGTGCTCGACGACGGCAGCCGGGTCGAGGTCACCGACCTCCTCGGATTCGCCGAGGAGGTCCGCAACCGCTGGTGAACGGTCGCGCTCACCACTCCCGATAGGACGGTGTGGCCGGCGCTTCCTCCTGCGGGCCGCCGTCGTCGTCCTTGCCGTACAGCCGACGTTGATGCTTTCGTTGCATCGCGGTGTAGCTGCGGATCTCTCGGACGAGGAGCACCACGAAGACCACGGCGACGACGCACACCGCGATCACCAGTTCCGGAGCCACGCCCACCGTCGGCGTCGTCTGCACCCGAGACCTCCTAGTTCATATTCAACGAGCTTGCGGCGCTGGGCGGTTCGGCCGGAGGCTGCTGCCCGAGTGCGGCCTTGGCATCCTCCCCGGCATGCGCACCGATCATGCCGGCCGCCATGTCCTGCCCCGCTGAGACCAGCTTGCGCTCGGCGACATTCGCGATCCCGTCCACGAGCAGATCGTTGACCTGCGAACTTCCGAGCGGACTGGACACCGCCGTCGACACGACGGTTCCGTACACGTCCTTCCCGAGCGCGGCCATGTCGAATCGGTCCCGGTTGCCCTCGGCCATCTGCATCAACTGGATACCGGCGGACAGGCCCCCGTCGCGGAGCACGGCCACCGCGATCTCGCGGCCGAGTTTGCCGATGAGTTCCTGCAGGATCATCCGCACGGTTACCTGGGTGGCTATCTCGGCTGCGGGGATGGCCGCCGCGCTCGCACCGAACGTTCCGGCCGCGGCCGCGAGGAGCGACGCGATCTCCACCGCGAGCAGGCCCAATGCGGCGATGATCGAGAGCTTCGCGTGTTCGACGTCGGCGGCGGTGCTCTCGCACGAGTCGGCGAGTTGACGGCACGCGGCGGCGAGTTCCTCGACCGAGGCCCCGACCTCGCGCCATCTACCGGCGACGGCGTCGTTCACGTCTCCGGTCAGGGCGTCCAACGCCGGCTGGATGGACCGAGCACCGTCGGCGCCGGCCCGATCGAGGCGGACGGCGGCGAGCTCCCACGCGTCGGACAGTCGACGCAGCGACGTCTCGTCGGCCTCCGGCCAGTCCTGCCCGACCGCGACCGAGGCGACGGTTCGCAGCGAACCGGGGATCTCGATGCCCATCAGTGACCGCCCCCCAGCGTGCCGGCGAGTCCGCTATCGGTCTGCTCGAACACCTCTGCGGTGTCCCGCAATCCGCCCGCGACGCCCGCGAACACCTCCGCGACGTGCCGCAGCGCGGATCGGGCACCGTCGGCGCCCGGAACGTACGTGGACGCGAATGCCGTTCCGGGAGCATCCGTTCCCCAGCTCGCGCCCTCCGTGTCGAGAGTCGAGGCGAGCTCGCTCAGCGCATCGGTGAGCCGGTCGGCGAGGACGTCGAAGTGCGGCGCGGCACCTCGCAACTGCTGCGGGTCCACCCGCATCTCGTCAGCCACGGTGCGCCTCTCTCATGATCGGTGCCCGCCAGTCGTGGAGGTCGTCGTCCTGGGCCGGAGTACTCGGATGCTCGGTGCCGGGGCCGAACTCGGTCGCCACCGTCGGGACCAGGTTCCGGATACTCGGCGCCCCGTCCACCAGGTCGGGCAGGTCCGGGAGGTTCGCGGTCAGTGCAGCGACCGGCGCCATCAGTTCCGCGATGCGTGCGCGTACCTCGGCCACCGCGGCCCGGGCCGTGCCGGCAACGACATCGGCGAGCCGTGCGGGCGTCGTTCGCGTGAATGTCGACGGATCGAAGTCCACCGCCACCACCGCGCCGGACGAGTCGACTGTCACCCGGACCAGCCCGTCCGGCGATTCCGCCTGGGCAGTGGTGTTCGCGACAGCCCCCTGCGCTACCGCGAGTGCCTCCGTCTGCTCGTGCAGCCCAGCGAGCAGAGCATCGATCTGCTCCTGCAGCGCGGCGTTGCGACCCCTCGACTGCTCGCGCGCGGCGTCTCGAGCGTCGGCCCGAATACCGTTGTCGGTCATTGCGTCCCTCCCGATCTTCCCCTTCGCTGTCTATAGACGCGGGCGTGAGGGAATCGGTTCCATCGGGCCGAGAAGTCGTCAGCGCACGGGCACGCGGGTGCGGATCGCCTCCACCAGGCGCTGTATCTCTCCCGCCAGATCCACGGTGGCTGCCGGTGCGACGACGACGGCACCGGTTTCGCGCATCGTGTAGCGCCCGTCGCCATCGAAGTCGAGCCAGTGCAGCCCGATTCCGTCGGCCGTGGGCCGACCGTCGTATGCGACGCCCGCAAACGCGGTGATCTCACCGATGCCGGTGCGGGGGCGCCGCAGCAGCCCCAGCGCCTCGTCACGAAGGCGGGTGGCGCCGGCCGATACGAGTAGAGGACCACCGGCGGAATCGAGGTCGCTGCGACGGAAGCGCAGTGCGCTGCGGGATCCGGCCGGGACCGCGGGAAGGGCGGCCGCGACGGCATGGGGGATCTGCATCGGCGGAACCCCGTGGATCAACACGTCGCCGCCGGTGTCGGCGTCGGCACCCGGCAGCTGGATCGCCAGTGTTGCTCCGGTGCCGCGAATTCCGGCGTGCATGCGTATCCGGGCCGCGAGTCCGGCACCGGCGAAACCGGCCACTTCGAGCCGGATGTCGGGCTCGGCGAGCACCGTCAGGTGGTGGTGAAGGGTCTCGGTGACTCGCGGCGCCCAGTACTGTGCGGCCGCGCGGCGCTGCCGATCCAGGTCGTCCCGGTCGTCCGCGGTCGGCCGGAACCGCAGCGGGTACGGCAGCCGGTCCCGCCCCAACTGTCTCCACAGGACCTCGAACTCGAGGCCGGTGAACCGCCAGCTCGAGTCACTCCCTGTCCGACCACCGGCAGATTCGCCGAATCCCACCCCGTCACCCCTCCCCGAGTGCACAAGCGTCGCCCACGGAAGACGTCGCCCACCGACAATAGACGCGCCGGCACCCGAGACGGTTCCACGCGATCGGCACGAGCGCCCACTCCTTCTCGTTCCGGGCGGGAATCCGCAGGATCGGCCGAGGAATGGGCGCTCAGGCTCACAGCGTCGCCGCGGCCCGCTCGATCGCGTCCGACACCTGTCCCGGCTGCGACACCAGCACCGCGTGTGAGGCGCCGGGGATGTCGGCGATCTGTGCACCCGCGCGTTCGGCCATGAATCGCTCGGACGCGGGTGGGATCACGCGGTCCTGGCCGGGGATCACCGCCCAGGTCGGCAGGGTCTGCCATGACGGGTCCTGTGTCGGCTCGAGGTTCGCAGACAGTGCGATGGACCGCTGGTGGGCAATCATGTCGGCTGCGGTGGCGTCGGAGACATCCTGGCAGAAGGCCTCGTGGAAGCGGCTCGGGTCGATGTAGCCGTCGATGTTCTTGCCGATGGGATTGGTCGTGTCGTCGACCACCTTCACCTGCAGCACCGGCGGCACCAGTTGGCTACCGGGGAACGTGAGCGGGTTGAGCGCTGCCATCGCCGGTTCTCCCTGCGCCGGAATGAATCCGGCCACGTAGACCATTCCGGCCACGTTGGGCGAATGGGTGTTGGTGATGACGGCACCGCCGTACGAGTGCCCGACCAACAGCACCGGGCCCGGGATGTCCGCGAGGGCCTTCTCGATCGCGGCCGAATCGTAGGCCGGTCCGCGCAGCGGATTCGACGGCACCACGACGTTGTACCCGCGCCCTCGCAGTTCGGCGGCGACGGGATCCCAGCTCGTGGTGTCCGCGAACGCGCCGTGCACCAGCACGACGGTCGGCACGGGCTTGGCGGTCGCCGGCGACACTCCCACCGCCAGAACCGCTGCGAGTGCCAGCACGCACATCGCCGTCAACGTCCGAATCCTGCGCATTCTCACGGCGGATCTCCTCGCGTCGGAAGTCCGTCGACTTTCCCACGCCGCCAACACAGGTCAGGACGGTTCGGCCCAGCCGAGACTCAGCCGTGCCTCACCCGAGACTCACGCGAGCGCCGACATCGACAGCCACGTCGGCCAGTCGATCGCCCAGTCGTAGACGTCGCCGTCCGCGGCCGAGAGGTCGATGCGGGTGCCGGTGACCTCCACCGGATCGCCGTACATCGCTGTGCCGAAGTACTCCTCGGCGTCCGACAGCGACAGGTTGATGCACCCGTTCGTCACGTTCGATGCGCCCTGGACCCCGACCGTGGCCGGATTCGCGTGGATGAACTCGCCGTTGTTGGAGATCCGCACCGCCCAGCGCTCACGGACGTTCTCGTAGTACGGCGGGTTGGACATCAGGAAGTCCTCGTGCTTCTCGGTGACGACGTGGACGCCGCTGCGGGTGACGTTGCGGTCCTCGTTGCCCTCGCCGTAACTGACGGGAATGTCCATGATCGTGACACCGTCGCGGACCACCTGCATGCGATGGCTCGGGGCGTTCGCCTTGACGATCTGGCTGCGGCCGATGGAGAAGTTCAGGCTCACGTCGCCCGCGCCGTAGGCGCCCCCACCGAAGTCGACGCCGTACAGATTGGCATCGACGTTGACGGTCGTGCCGGGTACCCAGTAGTTCGCCGGCCGCCAGTGCGCCCGCGCGCCACGGTCGTCGGGCAGCCACGCCCACGCGCCGGGGGTCGGCGGGTTCGTGGTTACCTTCAGTGCCTTCTCGACGGCGGCCTTGTCCGCAATGGGTCCGTCGAACTGGAGGATGATCGGGGCCCCGATGCCGACGACCTGACCGTCGGCGATGTTGGTGCGCACCGACGTCGTCGTGACCGGGTCCACGGTCGTGAACGAGCCGGCGACCGGCACGGATTTACCGTCCGAACCGACTGCGGTGCCAGTCCACGTGTAGGTGCTGCCGTAGCCGAGGGGTTCGGTCACGGTGAACGACTGACCGTCGGGGCTCAGCGCACCCTGCACCACCTTGCCGGTGGCATTGGTGAGCGCGACGCCCTGCAGCGTGCCGCCGTCGACACGGATCGAGACCGGTTCGACGGGGTTGACGCCCTTCGCGCCGGCGGCCGGCGTCTGGACCACCTCCGCAACGGGGGCGGCCTCGGCCTTGCTGTCCGTGGCGCCACCCGTAGCGATGGTGCAGCCCGCGAGCAGCGTCACACCCAGCAGGACGGCGACCACCGCCAGCAAACGCGTCCGAATTGACCGAATCCCCTGATCATGCACGGATTCAACGGTACTCGCCGCACGGTAGTGGCTTTCGTCACTCAGACATCGATCAGATGACGACGCCCACCGTGACGGGCTCCGGTTCGAGGCGCACCCCGAACGCGGACTCGACACCGTCCCGGACAGTTCGGGCCAGGTCCACGAGGTCACCCGTGACGGCCTGCCCGCGGTTCGTCAGGGCCAGGGTGTGCTTGGTGGACAGGCGAACCCGCGACTCGGCACCCGGGTAGCCCTTGCCGAACCCGGCACGCTCGATGAGCCAACCCGCGGACAGCTTGGTCAGCTTGGTGCCGGCCTCCCCGGGGAACTGCGGGATCCGCACGTCCGCACCGACCTTCGCCCGGATCGCGTCGAGAATCGTGGGCAGGCTCACGTCCGGGACCACCGGATTGGTGAAGAACGACCCGGCGCTCCACGTGTCGTGGTCGTCGGCGTCGAGCACCATGCCCTTGCCGCGGCGCAGGCCGAGGACCACGTCGCGCACCTCGGCGGTGGGCCGCCGCTCGCCCTCCTCGGCGCCGAGAGACGACGCCAGTTCGCGGTACGCGAGCGGTGCGCTCGAGCCGTCGGGCCGGACGGTCATCTCGACGGCCAGGACCAGCGCGTCGTCGCGGTGCTTGAGGACGCTGGTGCGGTACCCGAGGCCCAGCTCGGACGGCTCCGCCCAGTGCACGTCGCCGGTGGTGCGATCCAGCAGCTGCACGCGTCGCAGCAGCGAGCCCACCTCGACGCCGTACGCGCCGACGTTCTGCACCGGGGTCGCCCCGGTCGAGCCGGGGATCCCGGACAGGCACTCGAGCCCGCCGAGGCCCGCGGCGACGGTCTTGGCGACGACGTCGTCCCACGCGGCGCCGGCCTGCGCGAGCACGGTCTCGTCACCGAGCTCCACCCCGGCGTCGGCGACACGGACCACGACGCCGGCGAACCCGTCGTCGGCGATCACCAGGTTGGATCCGCCGCCGAGGATCAGCGTCGGCACCTGCGCGTCGTCGAGGGCGCGGACGACGTCGACGAGGGTCCGGGTGGACGGGCATTCGGCCAGTACCGCGGCGGGGCCGCCGAGCCGCAGGGTGGTCAGGGTCGACAGCGGCACCTGCTCGGACAGCTGGGCGCCGGCGTCGACGAGGCGCCCCCGGATGAGTGGATCCAACACGTGGAAACGGTAGCGTGCCGTCCATGGCCCGACACATCGAGCATTCCGCGCAATACCCCCAACCCGTCGCGACGGTGCACGCCGCACTCACCGACGAGGGCTACTGGCATGCCCGTCTGCAGCAGGTGGGCGGGCCCGGCGCGAAGCTCGACAAGGTCACCGTCGGTGACGGCACCATCGACGTGGCGATGACGCAGGCCGTCCCCGCCCAACATCTGCCGTCCGTCGTCACCAAGATCCGTCCCGGTGACCTGATCATCACGCGTACCGAATCGTGGGGTGCACTACAGGGCGACCGGGCCGTGGGCACCTTCTCCGCCGAGGTCGAGGGCGCTCCCGGGCAGCTGCGCGGCACCATGACGCTCACCGCGGACGGCAGTGGATCGCTGCTGGTCATGGAGGGTGAGGTCGAGGTCAAGATGCCGCTGATCGGCGGCAAGATCGAGTCGGTCATCGCCGGTCAGGTCCTCGAACTCCTCGACGCCGAGGAGGACTTCACCGGCCAGTGGACATCCTCGGCCGGGTAGCCGCTTTCTCCAACGGACCGGGCACCAGCCGGTAATCTGCCGGTCATGGCCCGTCGTATCGACTACTCCGCCAGGTTCGACCACCCTGCCGAGCTGGTGTACGCCGCGCTGGGCAACCCGGACTACTGGGAAGCGCGGATGGAAGAGATGCGCAAGTACGCCGACAACGCAGGGAACCTCGTCTCACACGAGGTCCACGACGGCGGCATCGACCTGGTGCTGCACCACGTGCTGCCCCGCAAGGACCTGCCGGAGATCGCGCAGACCGTGCTGAAGAAGGACCTGATCATCACCCGCAAGGAGCGGTACACCCCGTTCGGTGACCCCGTGACCGGCACCTACGAGGCCTCCATTCCGGGCGGACCGGGCAGCCTCACCGGCACGATCGAACTGTTCGGCACCGACACCGGGTCCACGCTGCGCACGTCTTCGGAGGCGAAGGTGTTCATCCCGTTCGTCGGCGGCAAGCTCGAGCAGCTGATGCTGGTGAACCTGGTCGACCTGTTCCGCACGGAAGCCGAAGTCACGGCCACCTGGCTCGCCCGGCAGTAACCGGCGTGCGTGAAGGTAAACCCGTCGGCGTCATCACCCGCGGCACCACAGGTATCAATCGGCTGCGCCGAAGCGACCGCTGGCTCGTGCACAGCCCCGCCGTCACGAGGATGCTGCGTGACGCCCCCGACCCGCTGATCGTCGACCTCGGCTACGGCGCGATGCCGGTCACCACGTACGAGATGGCGTCCCGCCTGCGGACGGTGCGCCCCGACGTCCGCGTCGTGGGGCTCGAGATCGACCCGGACCGGGTGGTCGAGGGCCGCGACGGCGTGAGCTTCGCGCGCGGCGGCTTCGAACTCGCCGGCCTTCGACCCACCCTGATCCGCGCGTTCAACGTGCTGCGCCAGTACCCCGAGGACGCCGTCGACGAGGCGTGGGGCCGGTTGCGCGCCGGTCTCGCGCCCGGCGGTCTGATCGTGGACGGCACGTGCGACGAACTCGGGCGCCGCTGCGCGTGGGTGCTGCTCGACCGCGACGGCCCGCGCTCGCTGACGCTCGCCTGGGATCCGTTCGGCGTGGACCGGCCCAGCGACATCGCCGAGCGCCTGCCCAAGGCGTTGATCCACCGCAACGTCCCGGGCGAACGCATCCACGACCTGCTCGTCACCGCCGACCGCGCCTGGGCGACCGCCGCCGGGCTGGCGCCGTTCGGCCCACGGGTGCGGTGGCGGGAGACACTGCATCTGCTCGCCGACCTCGGCGTCCCCGTCGCACCCCAGCGCCGCCGCCTGCGGGACTGCGTCCTCACCGTGCCGTGGAGCTACGTCCGGCCCGGGCGGTAGCGCGTACGGTTCACCCGCCGATCGCCGGCATCACCGATCGCGAGCTACGCAGACTCGCAACGGAACTCGCCGATCACGATGCCGCGACGCTACTGGCACGACCCCAGCGCGTGCTCGATCCGCTCGGCGACCTGTTCGGGCCGGCCGTCGCATTCGGCGCGCAGGCGTTCGGGGTCGATGCGGCCGATCGCGACGCCGTCGCTGACGACCTCGTCGAACAGGTCCTGCGCAATCCCGCCGGTCGCGAGGTCGAGTGCGGTGCACAGCGGGGTGGTGATGCCGAACGTCCCGGTCTGTTCAGTGTCCTCGGGTCGCAGTTCCCGGCGGTGCAGCGCAAGCCGGCGGGTGGGTGCGGGTGCCGAGCCCGTCGTCGACAGGTGCACGAAGCTGGGGTGCAGATGGCCGAGGCCGTGCAGTTCTGCGGCGCTCTGATGCGAGACCACCGCGGCGCCCTCGAACCACGCACACCACTTGGCGTACTCCTCGAGGTCGGTGCGCGGGAATGAGGCGAGCCGGAACAGATCCCGTTCGATCCGCAACCAGGACCCCTCGGCCAGGCGGCCGCCGATATCCTCGGCAGTGCAACCAAGACGCAGCGCCTGCCCGGTCGTGAAATACCCCGCTTGCCGGAGCGCAAGACGACGCAGATCCTCACCCGCCTCAGGGGTGGGTTCTCGCCGCGGATCTGTCCAGCCCGCCATGCAGCAACAGTACTGCGCGGATATGCAGCGGATCACAGTTTTGGCGGAGCCGGTGTCCATACCGATCCCCCATTCACAGAAACCGTTCAGAGTCTTCGGGGAGAATCCTTCTCATGTCGGCACCAGTGAACGCACCCCAGATGCCCACGCCCCCGAAGCCCAAGCGGCGCAAGGCGGTCATGATCTCGCTGATCGTGGTCGCAGCGCTGGTCGTCGCACTCGTCGGCGGTGAGCTGTTCCTGAGGCAGCGCGCGACCAGTTGCATGGAGTCGCAGTTCCAGAGCCAGCTGGGCTCCGACGTGAACGTCAGCCTCAGCTGGAAGCCGGTGCTGTGGCAGATGGTGGGCAAGGACGTTCCGTACGTGAAGATCGACAGCTCCGGCTCGTCGTTCGGCCCCGCTCAGGGGATGGCGGTGCACGCCCGCGCCAACGACATCAAGATCACGGACTCCCCCGACAGCAGCGGCACCATCGGCAGTTCCAGCGCCGACGTCACGTGGTCGACGGCTGGGATCCTGGCAACCGTGCAGTCGCAATCGCTGGGCAACCTGGTCAGCTCGGTGACCTCCGATCCCACAGCGGGGACGCTGAAGTTCGCCGTCGGTCCGGCGGGACTGGCAGACCTGACGGTGCGCCCGTCGGTGCAGAACGGCGAGGTCGTCGTCGAGACGGTAGGCGCGGAGATCCTCGGACTCGGCCTGCCCACGGCGCTCGTCGACGGGATCGTGCAGACCCTGACGGACAGCCTGCAGCAGTACCCGCTGGGCATGGCCCCCACGTCGCTGACCGTCACGGACAACTCCGTCGACCTGAACCTCGAGGGCGGTCAGTACGTGATGCCGCCGCAGGACCCCAACGTGCAGAGCGGCTGCAGCCTGCTCTGACGTCCGGTCAGGACTGGTCCGGCAGCCCGTCGAGCACGGCGCGGGTACCGGACAGTCCCAGCCGGGTGGCGCCGGCCTCGATCATGGCCAGCGCCGCCTCGGCGGTGCGGATGCCGCCGCTGGCCTTTACGCCGAGCCGACCTCCGACCGTCTCGGCCATCAGGCGCACCGCCTCGACGCTCGCACCGCCCGCGGGGTGGAATCCGGTGGACGTCTTTACGAAGTCGGCGCCCGCCAACTGGGCGGCCCGGCAGCTTTCGACGATCGCCTCGTCCGACAGGGCGGCCGACTCGATGATCACCTTCAGCACGGGTCCCGGGCCGATGGCCTCACGAACGGTGAGGATGTCCGCGAGGACCGCGTTGTACTCGCCGGCGACGGCGGCCCCGATGTCGATCACCATGTCGACCTCCGCTGCGCCCTGTTCGACCGCGAGGCGCGCCTCGGCGCCCTTGACCAGCGAATGATGCTTACCGGAAGGGAATCCGACGACGGTCGCGACCGCCGGTCCACCCGCGCCCTCGGTCCGCAGCGGCAGCATCGACGGCGACACACACACCGCGTACGCGCCCAGTTCGCGGGCTTCCGCGACCAGCGCCCGGACATCGGCGTCGGACGCCTCCGGTTTGAGCAGCGTGTGGTCGACCATGGCGGCAACTCGGGACCGGCTGAGCGCGATGTCGGACATGCCTCGAAGCTTGGCACAGCTCGTTAGCATCGGTCGTATGGCAGGCACGCACGCCGAGGAGATAGCCGCGACTTTCGACGCGGCCGCCGCCGACTTCGACCTGGTGGCCCCCGATGTGTGGGGTCCGGCGGGGCAGGCGCTGGTGTTCCAGGCCCGACTGAGTCCGGGTGACACGGTCCTCGACGTCGGTAGCGGCACCGGTGCCTCCGCGCTGCCCGCGGCCCTCGCCGTCGGCCCCACCGGGCTGGTCCACGCGGTCGACCTCTCCGACGAGATGCTCGAGCGCGGCCGGGTGAAGGCGTCGGACCGGGCGCTGCTCAACATCGAGTTCGTGTGCGCCGACGCCACCACGTGGGAGCCGCCGAGCACCGTCCCCGACGTCGGCTACGATGCCCTGCTCAGCTCGTACGCGGTGTTCTTCCTGCCCGAGATGGATCAGGCGTTCGCACGGCTGTGCGGTCTGGTGCGTCCCGGGGGCACCGTCGGCGTCACGGCCTGGCAGGACACCGCGCTGCGCGAGTACGCGACGACGTTCCTCGACGCGCTCGGACGGCACCTGCCCGAGCCGCTCCCCGACCGCACCACCGAGATGGAGCCGGCGCAGCGGATCGACAGCACCGACAAGCTGGGCGCGTGGCTCACCGACGCCGGAACCGAGGCGGTCGAGGTGCGCGCACTGTCGAACCTGATCCCGGCGACCGAGGAGTTCTGTTGGAACTTCGTGCTGGGCAGCGGGTTACGCGCAACGCTCACCGGCCTGGCGCCCGACGTGGTCGACCGGGTGCGACGCGAGTTCATGAACCTGATCACCGACCGCGAACTGCACACCGTGGACGCCACGACGCTGGTCGGTACGGCGAAGGTCGTCGGGTTTCCCTGACCTGAGAGACTGGGCCCATGAGTTCAGCTGCCTCGACCGACGACCGTCGTTACGTCTTGTCTCTGGGTTGCCCCGACCGCACCGGCATCGTGGCCCGCATCTCCGCGTTCCTCGCCGAGATCGGCGGCTGGATCGTCGAGGCCGCATACCACGCGGACGCCGATACCGGTTGGTTCTTCACCCGGCAGGCGGTGCGTGCGTCGTCGATCAGCCTGAGCCTCGAGGAGATGCGCGAGAAGTTCGCGGCGGTGGCCGCCGAGCTGGGTCCCGAGACCGAGTGGACGCTCACCGACACCGGCGAGCGCAAGCGCGTCGTGCTGCTGGTCAGCAAGGAGGGCCACTGCCTGCACGACATCCTCGGCCGCGTCGCCGCCGGTGAGCTGCAGTGCGAGATCGCTGCTGTGATCGGCAACCACCCGGACCTCGAGCGGGTCACCAAGCGCCACGGCGTCGACTTCCACTACGTGTCGTTCCCGAAGGATCCGGCCGAGCGCGGTCCCGCGTTCGAGCAGGTGCGCAAGCTGGTCGACGAGCACGACCCGCACGCGGTGGTGTTGGCCCGATTCATGCAGGTGCTGCCCGCGGAACTGTGCGAGCACTGGGCCGGCCGCGCGATCAACATCCATCACAGCTTCCTGCCGTCGTTCGTCGGCGCCCGCCCGTACCACCAGGCGTTCACGCGCGGCGTCAAGCTGATCGGCGCCACGTGCCACTACGTGACGGCAGAGCTCGACGCCGGCCCGATCATCGAGCAGGACGTCATCCGCGTCGATCACACCGACGAGGTGGCGGACATGGTGCGTCAGGGCCGCGACATCGAGAAGCTGGTCCTCGCCCGCGGCCTGCGGTGGCACCTGGAGGACCGCGTCCAGGTGCACGGCCGCAAGACCGTCGTCTTCAGCTGACGGACGTCGGTTGACGCCGCAGTCAGTTCGAGCTGCGCAGGCGCTCGACCTCGGCGTTGAAGTCGGCGACGGCCTCGACCGACGTCATGTGACCGATGCCCTCGAGCACGATCAGCCGGTCGAGGTGCTCGGCGTCGTCGAGGGCCTGCGCCAGGCGGCGGGCGTGTGACGGCGGTGTGAGCCGGTCCGCGGTGCCGACCATGACCGTGGTCGGCACCGTCAGGTTCTTCAGGCCGTCCTTGATGTCGAGGGTGCTCAGCGCCGCGCCCCATCCACCGCGGGTGCGGGGATGACACCCGGTGACGATGCGTTCGCAGAACGCCACCTCGGCGGGTGTCGCGCCGGGCGCCATCGCGACGTACTTGATCGCGCGCGTGGTCATCGGGGACGCCGGCATCGGCATGGCCGATCCGAGGACCGCCCGACCCACGGGCACCGGCATCCGCGGAAAGCGTTGCGGCAGTGGGATGACCGTGGTCTCGGCGACCAGGCTGTCGGTGCCGGTGCTGGCCAGCAGCACGGAACTGGCGTACCGATCCACCTGCTCGGGGTACTTGCCGGCCCATGCGACAATGCTCATGCCACCCATGCTGTGCCCGACGATCTCGGCCTTGCGTCCGTCGCGCACCGTGGCGGCGAGGACGGCGGCCAGGTCGTCGGCGAGGACGTCGGGGCTCAGCGGAATCCGACCGATGTCACTGCGGCCGTGACCGCGCTGGTCGTAGGCGATGACGCGGTACTTCTCGGCGAGCGCGTTGATCTGCGGATTCCAGAAGTCGGACGAACACGTCCAGCCGTGGCTGAGCACGATCGGATCGGCGTCGGGCGATCCGTAGGCCCGCACGTGCAGCTCGGTGCCGTCGGCGCTGGTGACCGGGATGATCTCCGGTTCGATCCCCGGAGTGGCGAACAGCGCTGCCTCGTCTCCGGGATCTGCTGTCGCCGACGCGTTCCGCGCCCGCGCCGCAACCACGGCACCACCCGCGAGTGCTACCGCTCCCACGGCACCGATCGACGTCCACAGCGCCTTGTGCGACTTCCGTGCAGCCACTTCCACTCCCCTGTTCCTCTAGCCGGCGCGCGTCGAGTCCGACTCGGGCGCAACCTGTTCGAGCTGACTCGCGGCTTTCGCGAGCGCCTTCGAGATCTGTTCCTCCATCGCCTCGGCGAACAGCGCGTGCACCGCGTCGTGCGCGAGCGGGCGCACCTGGTTCACCAGGGCCGCAACCTCCGAGACCGTTGCCGGGTCGAGGTCGAGCGTGCCGCCCTCGGGGGCGAGGTACCGGTCGGAGACCAGTTCGACGAACCGGGCCGCGACATCACCGAGATCGCGGCGGACCGCCTCGGTCTGCTCGAGAATGTCGGCGAGTGGGACCCCGGCGTCGACGAGGACCTGGGCGGCCTCCATGAGCCGCGGGTTGGCGACGGAGTAGTCCTTGCCGGCCTTCGCGAGGACACCCAACTGGGTGCCGAGCGCGATGTTGGCCTCGGTGGTCTGCTCGCCGAACATCCGGCGCAGTTCCGACATCGTCAGTTTCGCGGCTCGACGGTACTTCTTCCACCGTCCGCCCGGGTCGTCGGTCTCGAGAACGTCGCGGACCTGCAGTCCGTACTGGGCGGCGGTGAGCAGTTCACTGATGGTGGCGAACGTGTATCCACGGTCGAGCATCCGGCTGATGAGATTGAGCCGCGCCAGGTGCGACTCGTTGTACCAACCGGCGCGCCCCTCCTTGCGCGGCGGCGGCAGCAGACCACGATCCTGGTAGACCCGCACATTCCGCACGCTGACACCGGCCTCGCGAGCGAGGTCGTCGATGCGGTATTCCTTCATGTTCCGCCTTCCCCACTGGGACCGCGACGGCGTCAGCGGTTCCGGCGCGGTCGACGGTGTGGGAAATTCTATCGCGGTGAGCGTGGGCACTAGATGACGTGCGCCCGGCGCAGCAGCGCCTTCGACGGTCCGCCGATCAGCCCGCACTCGTCGAGGAACTCGACGGTCTTGCGGGAACCCTCGCGGATCATCTCGTGGTAGTGCGCGTTGTTCCTCGCCGCCAGCTCGGCTTCGTCGACGTCGAGTCCGGCCGCCGCGTAGACCTGCTCGTTCACGAGGCACGTGACGATGAAGTACGCGGTGACACCCAGCACCAGACGCTGATAGGCGCGCTTGGGACGCGACAACGTCCTGACTCGTCGGACGGTCTCCTCGCGCGCGAACTTGATGTGCCGGGCCTCCTCGAGCACATGAATCTTGCTCACGGTCCGCGTGATCGGCTGCACCCGCTCGTCCTTCATGAAGTCGCGCTGCATCATGTCGAGGATCTCCTCGGCGAACAGCGTGCCGCCGTAGGCGAGTGATCCCGAGGCCGTCGACTTGAACAGCCGGGCGGAGTTGAGGATCCACCGCTTCGGCCGGTACGACGGGATACCGAAACGCTGCGCCGAGCGCGCGAACATCGTGGAGTGGCGGCACTCGTCGGCGATCTCGTTGAGCGCGAACTGCACGTGCGGGGTGGACGGATCGTGCGAGTAGATGTCACGCAGCAGCATCTGCATGAGGATCATCTCGAACCAGATCCCGGTGCCGGCGACGCTCGCCGCCTCGTGCTGGGTGAGGGTGATCCGCTGCTCCTCGGTCATCCGCTCCCACAATTCGGTGCCGTACAGGCTGCACCACTCGGGGGTCATGCCGTAGAGATCCTCGGGGACGGGCGCTTGCCAGTCGACCTCGACGAGCGGTTCGTACGACTTGCGCGCGGCCGACGCGAGCAGTCGCGCCGCGGTGTCCTGCCGATCCCCCACCCGCATGTGACGAGACTGCCGGGCTTCGGTGGACTCCCGGTGATGAGTGATCGACATCGTCAACTCCTGCTCGGGCCGGCGTTCGCACTCGTCGCGTTCACGCAGGTCATACGCTGGGAAAAGAGGCGGGACACGCCCGCATCCGGGCACGAATCGACGATAACACTGTCACAATGAGCATTGTCAAGGTTTATCTGTAACTTATCGTCAACAGATGGTTGGAGCGGGAGCGGACGGCTACCAGCGAGGTCCACGCTGGATGTCGTCGACCCGCGGGCGGACGTCGACGAGGTACACGCAGATGGCGACCACTCCGATGAGTCCGAGCATGTTGACCGGGCCGAACAGGAACACCACGAGCAGGGCGGCCACCAGGATGCCGAGCCAGATCGGCTTGCTCAACTTGTCCACCGCAGTGAACGCGTCCTTGCGCTGCCGCGCCGCATGAAAAATCGCGAAGGCAGCCCCGGCCAAGGCAACCAGCTTCAGCGCGAACAGGATCAGACCGATGAGACCGCCAGCGATAGTCACGATTCCATTCTACGGAGCCGTCGCCGCGCCGTCCCCCGCACCGTGAGGTACGAAATCGCGGGAGACGGCCGGCCGATGACGAAGGCGCCCGCCGGATGCTGTGGCACATGACACACTGATGGGTACCGGCGCGACCAACAGGATCGGCAGGCGTCATGGCACCCACTCCACGCAGCGCGGCCACCGACAACTCCGCAGAGACCTTCGACGCGGACGCCTGCGTCGTCGGGGCGGGTCCCGCGGGCCTGGCCGCAGGCAAGGCGATGGCCGACCGAGGCATCACATTCGACTGGTTCGAGAAGGGGTCGATGGTCGGCGGCCTGTGGCGCATCGACAACGACAACGACGGCTCGGCGGCGTACGAGACCCTGCACCTCAACAGTTCGCGGCCGCTGACCCAGTACCCGTCGTACCCGATGCCCGAGCACTGGCCCGACTTCCCGCACCACACCCTGATGGCGCAGTACTTCCAGAAGTTCGCCGAGGACAACGGACTCGTGGAGCGCATCACGTTCCGATCGCCGGTGACGCGGATCGAACCGCTTCCCGGTGACGGACTCCCTGGCCGTCAGGGGTGGGCGGTCACGACCGACGGCGGTCGGACCCGCACCTACCGCTCCGTGTTGGTGGCGACCGGACACCACGGTGTGCCCAAGCAACCGCAGTTCGCCGGCTCGTTCTCGGGCCGGTCCCTGCACGCGCACGAGTACGTGGAACCGTCGATGTTCGAGGGCAGGGACGTCCTCGTCGTCGGCGTCGGCAACTCAGGGATGGACATCTCGTGCGAGGCGTCGCGGGTGGCCCGCAACGTGTACCTGTCGACGCGGCACGGGGTTCATGTGATCCCGAAGTACGCCTTCGGTCGGCCCATCGACCAGTTCACGTCCCCGCTCTTCGCGTACATCCCCTTTCCCGTGGAACGCAAGCTCTACGAGATGCTCATCCGGCTCAGCACCGGCCGGCCGCAGGACCGCGGGCTCCCGAAGCCGGACCACCGGCTACTGAGCGCGCACCCCACGGTGTCCTCGGAGCTGTACGACCGGGTCGGGCACGGCGACATCACGATCAAGCCCGACGTCGACCGTCTCGACCGCGACAGCGTTCGTTTCGTCGACGGCAGTCGCGAGCACGTCGACGTCGTCGTGTACGCGACCGGTTACCGGGTGTCGTTGCCGTTCCTCGCCCCGGACGTGTACGACCCCGCCGGAAACTCGATGCCGCTGTATCAACGGGTGCTGACGCCGGATCGGCCCGGCCTGTTCTTCATCGGCTTCATCCAGACGGTGGGATCGAACATTTCGCTGGTAGAGCTCCAGTCGGACTGGGTGGGCGATCTGATCACGGGAGCCTCGCAGCTCCCGTCCGACGCCGAGATGCGGGACTGGATCGCTACCGATCAGGCCGCGCTCGCGCACCGATACGTCCGGTCCGAGCGCCACACGATGCAGGTCGATTTCTGGCGCTATCGGCGCGCGCTGAAGGAAGCCCGGTCCCGGAAGAAGAACCCGACGCTGGTCGAACGTCTCACCCGCCCGCTCCTCGGCCTGCGTTGACGACGAACCCGGGGCGCCTCGACAGAGGCGCCCCGGGTTCGTTGCGAGAGTCCGGAGGGCGCGACGACCCCCGGAGAAATATCAGTCCGTGGTCTTCTTCGTCGGAGCCTTCTTGGCGGCCGGGGCCTTCTTCGCGGCGGCAGCCGGGGTGGTCTTGGCAGGGGCAGGCTTGGGAGCCGCAGCCTTGGCCGGCGCAGCCTTCTTCGCCGCGGGTGCGGGCGTGGCCTTCTTCGCGGGGGCCGGGGTGGCCTTCGGTGCTGCGGCCTCGACCCGCCCGGCGGCAGCCTCCGACGTGGCCTCCGCACGCTCACCGGCGCCCACGACGCGGCTGGCGACCGAGTCGCCGGTCTCGGACAGGCGTTCCGCGACGCTGTCGCTGGTCTCCGACAGCACCACGGCAGCCTCGTCGGCGGCGTCGCTGATGCGGCCGGCCGCGCGACCGGCGAGCTTGGCGGCCTGCTCTCCGAGTTCGCGGGTCTGACGAGCCACGGTGCCGAGTGCTTCCTCGGTCAGTTCGACGGCGTCGCCGAAGACGGCCTCGGCGCGCCCCAGCTGCTCCTCGACGGCCGGCTGCTTGCGGATGCGGTCGACAGTCTCCTCGCCGCGCTCGGCCAGGGAGACGTACAGGTCGGACGCCACCTTCAGGTACGCCTCGGCGACCTTGCGCAGCTCGTCGGCGGTGAAGCGCTCGCGCAGCTCGGCGAGCTCCTCGGGCAGCTCGGACGGCAGCGCGGCGAGCCGCTCGCGCAGCTGCTCGACGCCCTCGGACACCTCGCCGGGCAGGTTGGCCCAGCGCTCGCGGGCCTCCTCGATGCGCTCGGACATGTCGGTGTTGGTGTTCTCGGCGCGCGAGCGCACCTGGGACACGACGTCGGCGACGGCCTGGACCACGAGGTCACCGGTACCGACGGCGGCGTAGAACGGGGTCTTCACGTTTTCGATGATCTTCGGATCAGTCATTCTCGGATCTCCTGTCGAGTGGATCTGCGATCTCGTGCTCTTCGTCGTCCGAGTCGGCCACACCCCCCGGAGCCTGATCGGCGGATTCGGACTGTTTCGGGTCGTTCTCGCGACAGAACGACTCGTAGATCTCGAGGAGCACCTGCTTCTGCCGCTCGGTGATGGCACCGTCGGCCAGTAGCGCGTCCCGGACCGGGCTGTGTGGGCGTTGTTCGAGGAATCCGGCCTGCATGTACAGGACCTCGGACGACACCCGCAAACCCTTCGCGATCTGAGCGAGGACGTCGGCGGACGGCTTTCGCAGTCCGCGTTCGATCTGACTCAGATAGGGATTGCTGACGCCGGCGAGTTGTGCGAGCTGACGTAAGGACACCTGCGCCGCTTCCCGCTGTGAACGGATGAAGCTGCCGATGTCCTGAGCAGCGTTGCTCACGACTCGCGCGGCACCACTCATGTCGTCGGGCTCGTCGGCCATCAGTACTCCCTGTTCTGTGCGCAAACCCCACGGTAGAACAGGGTGCTAACAATTGCAAGCACTTTGCTAGCACTTGCCTCGAGGTGTGCCGGAGAGCGGCCCCGATCAGCCGAACATGAGCTGCGAGATCGTGTAGATCGCCAGGCCCGCGAGGGCACCGACCACGGTGCCGTTGATGCGGATGAACTGCAGATCCCGACCGACCTGCAGCTCGATCTTGCGGCTCGCCTCCTCGGCATCCCACCGCTGCACGGTCTCGGTGATGATCGCGGTGATCTCGTCGGTGTAGTTCTCGGCGACGTACCGGGTGCCGGAGAGCAACCAGCCGTCGACCTTGGCGCGCAGCGTGGCGTCGTCCCGGAGGCGCTCACCCAGGCTCGCGACGTTCTCGGCGACCTTGCGGCGCAGCGTGCTGTCGGGGTCGTCGACGGATTCCATGATGAGCCGCTTGGTGACCCGCCATGTCGCGGCGGCGAGTCCGGTGATCTCCTCGCGGCCCATGATCTCGGCCTTGATCGACTCGGCCTTCGCGATCGTGGCCGGGTCGTTCTGGAGGTCGTCCGCGAAGTCGATCAGGAAGCGGTTGGCCGCCAGCCGCACCTCGTGTTCGGGGTTGGACCGGACCTTCCACGTGAACTCGACGAGCTCGCGGTAGATCTTCTCGCCGAGCATCGCGTCGACGAACTTGGGCGACCACGACGGCGAATCCCGGCTGATGATGCGGTCGATCGTCTCCTGGCTGTTCAACGCCCACTGGTGCGCGCGCTCGGCCAGCAGGTCCAGCAGCGGCATCTGCCGGTTCTCGCGCAGCAGCTCGGCGAGGACCTTGCCGATCGGCGGCCCCCAGTCGGGCTCGGCGATCCGTCGGACGATGGTGTTGTCGATGATCGCGGTGACGTCGTCGTCGTTGAGGACCTCGACCACGCCGCGCAGCAGGGTCGCGGTTTCGGCCGCGACGCGCTGTGCGTGCGCGGGCTCGGCCATCCACGTGCCGACCCGCAGTGGGATCTGCGCGTTCTCGACCTTCGCCGACACCACCTCGGGGGCCAGGAAGTTGTCGCCGACGAAGTTGCTGAGGCTCTCCCCCAGCTGATCCTTCTTCCGTTTGATGATCGCGGTGTGCGGGATCTTCAGCCCCAGCGGATGCCGGAACAGCGCGGTCACCGCGAACCAGTCGGCGAGCGCGCCGACCATACCGGCCTCGGACGCCGCCCTGACGTACCCGACCCACGCGCCCGCACCGCGGGACTCCTGCCATCGGCAGAAGAGGTAGACGACGGTCGCGAACACCAGGAATCCGGTCGCGATCGCCTTCATCTTCCGGAGGTCGCGACGTTTGGCGTCGTCGTCGAAGACGCCGGCGAACGTGGACGCGGATGACGGCACCGGCCGCGGCCGCTTCTCGGACGGAAGCGGGGCCGGGGGCGACTGCACGGGCTGCACGGGCTGCATGGGCTGCACACTCGTCATTGTGCCGAAATCCGTGATCACACCGCGGAGATAGACGTCACTCCTACCTGTCGGCACATTAAGCTGACCTTCTGGATCAACCCCGAACGGATGTGGCGAAACCCAGTGCCGAAGCAAACCGCAGATCTACAGACAACCGAGTCCGAGACGACCGGCAAGAGCGAGAAGCCCGACGGGCGCAAGCGTCGTTGGCGCGAACACAAGATCGCGCGCCGCGAGGAACTCGTGGACGGCACGATCGCGGCCATCCGCTCCCGGGGCCGCGACATCGGCATGGACGACATCGCGTCGGAGATCGGCGTCTCCAAGACGGTGCTGTACCGCTACTTCACCGACAAGAACGACCTCACCAGCGCGACCATGATGCGATACGTCGAGACGATTCTCGCGCCGCGCATGTACGAGGCGATCGGCGAGGATCTCGACGAGTACGACCTCACTCGTGTCGCGATCTCGGCCTACGTCGAGACGGTCGCGGCGGACCCGGACGTCTATCTGTACGTGATGGCCAACAGCTCGGGGCCCAATCGCGATGTGGTCGCCGACTCCGAGCGGATGATCGCGGAGCTGCTCGCGACGGTGCTCGGCGAGCGGCTGCGGAGCATGGACATGGACTCCGGCGGATCCGTGCCGTGGGCGTACGGCGTGGTGGGTGCGGTCCAGCTGGCGACGCACTGGTGGATCTCGAACAAGTCGATGTCGACGGACGACCTCATCGACTACCTGGTGATGATGACGTGGGGCGGCATCGCGGGCATCGCGGCGTCCAACGGGTCGCCGGCGCGGTTCAAGTCGGTGCCGCATCCGCTACGCGAGAAGCCGGACCAGACCGACTGATCAGATCTTGTGTTACCGCCGGTAACAAGTATTCTGGCGGTGTGACCGACTTCACCGACCCGCGCGACGAGCACCACGACGACGAACCGGCCGGCTACCGGGGCCCCGCCCAGGTCACCGTCGGCGGGCATCGTCCCGTCATCGTCGACGTCGAACTCTCGGGCAACTTCGAGCCCATCAGCGGTCGGTTCGTGTGGCGCGGGCGCGTCCGCGAACTGACGGCCGCGCTCGGTGGCGACGTCGCCGTGCCCGCCGGGACGGAATTGACGATCGGCACCGCGGAGGGCACCGGCGTGGCCGCGGTCAGCGACCTGGACCTGTGGGGCAGCCACATGGTCGACGGGCTGACCCGGCCCCCTTTCCCCGTCATGGAGGACACCGAGGGGCTGCTCTAGTGTGACCTGTTGCACGCAGGCACAGCACCCGCCGAGGCACCCCTTCCGCCGTCGCTTCTCGCATCCGGAGGTCTTCGTTGGCCGACAAGGTTCCCACGTCCCGCCTCGTGCGGGGCTCGAAGTTAGGCCAGGTCGCCGCCGGTCGCGCCATCCGTAGCGCCGGCACCCGGGTGTCGATGGTCGGCCGGTCCGAGGAGGTCCGCGCGCGCCTGGCGGAGAAGTCCGCGATCGCCGCCGCCGACCAGCTCGTCACGGTCCTCGGGAGCATGAAGGGCGTGGCGATGAAGCTGGGCCAGATGCTGTCGATCCTCGATCTCGACCTCGTTCCCGAGGAGCACCGGGAGGAGTTCCAGCGCAAGCTCGCGGCACTGCGGGATCAGGCGCCGACGACGTCGTTCGAGACGATGCGCGATGTGATCGAGGCCGACTACGGACGCCCCCTCGGCGACGTCTTCGCGGAGTTCGACCCCGAGGCCGTGGCCGCCGCGTCGATCGGTCAGGTCTACCGGGCCCGGCTGCACGACGGCCGCGACGTCGCGGTCAAGGTGCAGTACCCGGGCATCGACGCCGCGATCCGCGCCGACATGAAGAACCTCACGATGTTCCTCAAGATCTGGAAGTCGACGGTTCCGACGTTGTCGACGCCCGCGCTGCTGAACGAGTTGCGCCTCAATTTCGAGGGCGAGCTGGACTACGAGCGCGAGGCACTCACCCAGCGCAAGATCGCGCAGTTGTACGCGAACCACCCCTTCATCGCGGTCCCGGACAGCGTTCCGGAGCTGAGCACCCACCGCGTGCTGGTGAGCGAGTTCTTCGGCGGCACCGGTTTCGCCGGCATCCGCGAACTCCCCCAGCGGGAGCGAAACCGGATCGGCGAGATCATCTTTCGCTTCTACATCGGTTCGCTGTACCGCTATCACGAGTTCTGCGGAGACCCGCATCCCGGAAACGTGCTGCTCGGGGACGACGGCCGTGTGGGGTTCGTGGACTTCGGACTGTTCAACAGCATGGACGCCGAGCACGTCGAGTTCGAGAAGAGCTGCCTGCGCGCGGCGACCGAGGGCCGCAAGGACGACCTGCACGCGCTGATGGTGCAGCGCGGTGTCATCTCTCCTGCGGCGGAGGTGACGCCGGACGAGTGCCTCGACTACGTCTACGCCGCTGCGGAATGGAACCTGGTGGACGCCGACATCGCGATCACCCCGGAAATGGCGAGCACGGGCTTCCTGCTGGCGATCGACCCGCGCGCGTCGGAGTTCTCGGGCATGAAGACCCAGAGCCTGCCTCCCGAGCATCTGTTCTCGAGGCGGGCCGATTTCCTCACGTTCGGGGTTCTGGGCCAACTCGACGCGAGCGCCAACTGGCACCGCATCGGCCGGGAGTGGGTGTACGACGATCCGGCGGCCACCGAACTCGGTGCGGCCGAGGAGCAGTGGAGACTCACCCTCTGACGCGTCCCGGCGGACGAACGTAGCACGAACGGAAGATTGCCTTCCGGTGAAGTCCGTCCACCGCTGCTCCGCGGCCCCACGGCGTCCACTAGCGTGACCAGTCGCTCGCAGCCGGACACACGGGAGGCCCAATGCTGCAACACATGTCGGGTGGCGTGGAGACGCCGCAGAGTCCCACCCTCGCACGGATCCGGGCAGGTCTGACGACCCTCGGCCCGCGCGAGCAACTCGTGGCCCGGGCGATCCTGTCCCGACCGCAGGCCGTGGTGGACATGTCGACAGCCGAGTTGGCCGCGCTGTCGGGGACGTCGCCGGCGACGGTGATCCGCGGGTGTCAGCGTCTGGGGTTCCGCGGATTCCAGCACCTGCGCCTCGAACTGGCGCGGGTGTCGTCCAGCGAGTCGGGGACTCCGTCGACACCGTTGGACGAGGCCTTCTCGGCGGCGAGCGACGCTCTGGTGGCAACTCGCGCGAACGTCGACGGCGACGCCTTCGACCGGGCCGTCACGTCGCTGATTCGCGCCGACCGGGTTCTCATGCTCGGAAACGGGTTCTCCTCCCCTCCCATCCAGGACGCGGCACTGCGCTTCGTCACCGCGGGTCGCAGTGTCGAGGCACCCGTCGACATTCTGGCCCAACAGTTCTCGGCTCGACTCCTCGCGGCCGGTGACACCTGCCTCGCGGTGAGCTACTCCGGCGCGAACACGCACACGCTGCGGGCCTGCACGGCGGCAGCCGACCGCGGCGCGACGGTGATCGCGGTGACCAGCTACGCGCATTCCCCCTTGACACGTCTCGCCGACCCCGTCCTATGGGCCGGAGCCGGTCTGCGCGAGAACGACGCCGATTCGTTCGCCAGCCGGATCAGCCAGTCCGTCATCCTGTACGCGCTGCACCGCGCGATCCTGTGCCACCCCGAGTCGAGGCCACTGGACTCCGCGGCGCGTGAGGTGGTCGCCGACGCACTGAGCGAAGATCTGCCGTCGGCGTGACGGGGGCCGCGGCCCATTGTTAATCGAGCCGACTCCGTCTCGTCGCACGACGCGCGTCGAGCGTTCAGCCCCGCCGACCAACATCACCTTCCGTGAAACGTCGTTCCAAACCTGTTGGAGCGATGGAAGAGGAAGGGTGGACATTGATTCCGATCGATGCGCCGGGCACGTACAACGTGCGCGACGCCGCTTGCGGCCCGGTGGGATCCGGCAGGCTTTTCCGCTCCGCAGCGCTCGACCGACTCGAGCCGGCCGGCGTGGACGCCCTGCTGTCGACGGGCATCCGCACCGTCGTGGATCTGCGTGACGAATCCGAGAAGAACCCGAGCTCGACCGCACGGTCCTGGAACGTCGTCGGGATCCCGTTGTACGACCCGGCGTTCGGCGCCCCGTCGCACGGGGACATCGATTCGGTGTATCGCGGACTTCTCCACGACCGCGGTCACCGGATCGTCGACGCGCTGCGGGCGATCGCCCAGTCACCCGGGCCAGTTCTGGTCCACTGCACGGCCGGCAAGGATCGCACCGGTCTGGTGGTGGCCGTCGCTCTCACCGCGGTCGGCTCACCCGAGGCGGACGTCCTCGCCGATTACGCGTTGTCCGGCAACCAGGTTCGTCCGCACCGCGAGAAGGCCGCGCGGCAGTTGCTGGCGCAGCGGGAACTCGACGAGCACGAACGGCAGCAGAGCCTGGAACTGCATCTCGAGTCACCTGCCCCCGCACTCGAACGCGCGCTGGCCGAACTCCGCGACGTGTACGGCTCGGTGGACGACTACCTGCGCGCCCACGGCTTCACGGACACCGATCTCGCGGCGCTGCGGGATCGCCTGTGCGGCGGGCAACGGCTGACCGTGCTCCACGTCTCCGACGTACACGCGACCGCGAGCGGTGCGCTGTACCGGCGCGTCGACGGCACCGACCGTCTCCGGCAGGTGACGGACACCGTCCTGGGCTCGGCTCTTCGGCCCGACGCGGTCGTGATCACCGGAGATCTCTGTCAGTCAGGAGAATTCGACGCCTATCCACGACTGGCCGAGGCCGTCGAGGACATGCGCGCACGACTCGGCTGCCCGGTCCTGCCGGTACCCGGAAACCACGATCACCCCGATCTGTTCGCAGCCACGTTCGGCGCCGACCGCGTCGTCGAGGCCCGCGGATATCGAATCGTGGGTCTCGACACCAGCACCGGGTCGCTTCCGGACAGCGAGATCGACTGGCTCGTCGCCACTCTCGCTGAACCCACTGCCGCGGGGACGGTCCTCGCGATGCACCATCCCCCGATCCGGGCCGCCGCGGCCGCGCTCGTGGGCCGCGAACTCGCCGCACCCGAGCGACTCGCATGCGCCCTGCGCGGCACCGACGTCCGGGTGATCCTCGCCGGGCACTTCCACCACCCGATGAGCGGGGCCCTCGGCGACATCCCGGTCTGGGTGGGAGGTTCCCTGGCCTACCTGCAGGACACCGGCGCCAGCGCAGGCACGGTGGTCGGCCTGGACTCGCCGTCGTTCTCGGTTCTGCGTCTCGACGACCAGGGTTCGAGTTGCGTGCCGATTCCCCTGACCGACCCGGACGTGCTGTTCCGGGCCGCACCCGGAACGACCGTCGTCCCCGAGCGTCGCCGTCGCCCCGTTCCCGCTGCACTGCCCTACGACCCACCGTTCCAGAAACAGCCGATCAGGAGTTCGAAATGACCCGTCTTCGTAAAGTTCTCGCCGGCGTCGCCCTCGGTGCGACCGTCGCCTCCGTCGCCGCCTGCTCGGAGCCCGAGGCGCCCGCCGCCGCGCCGTCCGAGTCCGGTTCGGGCAGTGGATCGCTCACTGTCTACACTTCCGAGCCTCAGGCCAAGATCGACGCGATCGCCGCGGCGTTCGAAGAGGAGAACCCGGGCATCGACGTCCAGATCTACCGCGCCGGGACGGGCGACCTGAACGCCCGGATCTCGTCCGAACGCGCCACCGGCAAGATCGGCGCGGACGTGCTCCTCGCCGCCGACGCCCCCACCTTCGAGGGGTTCAAGAAGGACGACCTTCTGCTGCAGTACACACCGGCGGACGCGTCGTCGCTCGACCCGAACGTCGTCGATCCCGACGGCTTCTACGTGGGTACCCGCATCATTCCGACGGTGATCGCGTACAACACCGGTGCGGTGTCCGCCCCACCCACCTCGTGGAAGGAGCTGGCCGATCCGCAGTACGCCGGCAAGATCACTCTCCCCAATCCGGACGTCTCGGGAGCCGCGGCGTTCAACACCGCGGTCTGGATGAGCACCGACTCCCTCGGCGAGGCCTGGATCGAGGGCCTCACCGCCAACGATCCGGTGGTGGCCGAGAGCAACGGCCCGGTGGCTCAGGCCGTCGCGGCCGGCACCCAACCGATCGGTGTCGTCGTCGACTACCTGGTGCGTGAACTCGCGGCGAAGGGCTCCCCCATCGCTGTGTCCTACCCCACCGACGGTGTCCCGTACATCACGCAGCCGGCCGGCATCTTCAAGGACTCCGACAACGCGGCCGCGGCGAAAAAGTTCGTGGACTTCCTGGTCGGCAAGAAGGGCCAGGAACTCGCCGTCTCCCAGCAGTACCTGCCGGTCCGCGGTGACGTCGGCACGCCCGCGAACGCTCCGAGCCTGGACAGCCTCACGCTGCTGACCCCGAACCTGCAGCAGATCACCGAGATCCAGGCCGACGCCGTCAAGAAGTTCAATGCCCTCGTCAAGTAGTTCGACCAATGCCGTTGCCCGGACCCGTCCCGGGCAACGGTTCGATTCGACGACGGTGCCGCGGATAGTCCTGTGGCTGTTCGCGGGCGCCCTCATCGTTGCGCCGCTCGTCGCTGTCGTCGCTCTCGGTCTCGGCGGCAACCACGTCGGTGAACTCGTCGACGGCGGCATCGTCACCGCGGCCCGCAACAGTGTCGTTTCCGCCGGCCTCTCTGCGGTGCTCGCCGTGCTGGTCGCGACGGCGATGGCACTGTCGCTGGATCGCACGGACCTGCCCGGCCGCCGGGTGCTGCGCCTGATCCTGTTGAGCCCGTTGCTCATTCCTCCCTTCGTGGGTGCGATCGCGTGGACCGGCCTGTTCGGGCCCAGTGGCACGATCAACAAGTTGTGGACCGGTGCGTTCGGTGGTCCGCTGTGGAACATCTACGGCGGCGACGGGGTGGTGTTCCTGCTGACCGTGCACTCGTATCCCATGGCCTACCTGATCATTTCCGCGGCGCTGCGCAAGGTGCCGGGCGACCTCGAGCAGGCCGCCCGCATCGCCGGCGCCTCGCCGTGGCGGGCAGCGCTCACGGTGACGCTGCCGTTGCTCCGCCCCGCGCTTCTCGCGGCGTTCACCCTCACCGCCGTGTCGAACCTGGCCGATTTCGGCATCCCGGCCCTCGTCGGCCTGCCCGAGCGCTATGTCACCCTCTCGACGATGGTGTACCGCTACATCCAGTCCGGCACCGTCGACAGTCCCCTCGAGGTGGTGTCGACCATCGGGATCGCGCTGCTCGTGCTCGCCGCCGCTGCCGTCTGCATCGACCGCCTGCTCTCGCGGCGCGCGCAACAGCTCGACGGCCCCGTGACCGAGGGACAGTTGCTGCCGTTGGGCGCCGCCCGGATCCCGACCACCGTCGCCGTGTGGGTGGCGGGCCTCGCCCTGACACTGCTGCCGATCGCGGCGCTCGCGACCCAGGCCCTCCTGCCCGCACCGGGAGTCCCACTGACCTGGGACAACCTCACGATCGACAACCTCGTCAACGCCGTCACCGCGCCGGGAACGTTGGTAGGGGTGCAGAACTCGGTGATGCTGGCAGTGGGAGCGGGTGTCGTGTGCGCGGTCGCCGGACTGGCCGTCGGAGTGCTCACGACGCGGACCCGCAACCGGAGCAACGTCGGCCTCGACCTCGTCGTGATGCTGCCGCAGGCGATGCCGGGACTCGTCATCGCGGTCGGCTGGCTGATCATCGGCCGCTACACCGGCCTCTTCGACACCGTCTGGGTGATCCTGTGCGCCTACGTGACAGCGTTCGTCGCGATCGTGGTCCAGGCGGTCCGGGGGCCGTTGACGTCGACCCCCACCGCGCTGGAGGAGGCCGCCCGGATCTCGGGGGCATCCCAGGTGCGGGCGCTGCACGACGTGCCGTGGAAGATGGCGGTGCCGGCCGCGATGACCGGTGGCGTCCTGGTGGCGTTGACCGCGGTCCGTGAACTCACCATGTCGGTCCTGCTCGTCGCGCCAGGAACCCAGACACTCGGAGTGTCGATCTTCAACCTGCAGCAGGCCGGCGACTACAACGCCGCGTCCGCGCTGTCCCTGATCGTGGTGGCCGTCGGTACCGCGGCCCTCGGTATCGCGGCGTCCACCCGCCATTCCCACTGACCCCGACCGACGAAAACGGAGGACCCACAACCATGTCCGCGATCTCACTGAAGGGCGTCGAACTGGAGTACCCGAACGGCACCGTAGGACTGCGCGGCGTCGACCTCGACGTCGAGGACGGCGAGTTCGTCGCGCTGGTCGGGCCGTCCGGCTCCGGAAAGACCACGCTGTTGCGGACGATCGCCGGATTCCTCCGTCCCACTGCAGGCACGGTCCGATTGGGTTCGCAGGTCGTCGCCGGCGCCGGTCGTTCGGTGCCCCCGGAAGGACGCGGGCTGGGCATGGTCTTCCAGCAGCACGCGATCTGGCCGCACCGCAGCGTCGGCCGCAACGTCTCCTACCCTCTCGAGATGGCCGGCGTGCCGCGGTCCGACCGGTCCCGGAAGGTGGCGGACGTGCTGGACATGGTGGGACTCTCCGGATACGAGAATCGTAATCCGGCAACACTTTCCGGTGGACAGCGGCAGCGGGTGGCACTCGCGCGGGCGCTGGCGTCCGCGCCTCACGCCCTGCTGCTCGACGAGGCACTGTCGGCGCTGGACGAGCCGCTGCGGGACCGCCTCCGACTGGAGCTGCGGACCCTGACCCGGGCGGCCTCGCTCACGGTCGTGCACGTGACCCACGACCGCGCCGAGGCCCTGGCGCTCGCCGATCGAGTCGTCGTCCTCGACGGTGGCGCCATCGCGCAGGTCGGGACACCTGAGGAGTTGGTCTCGCAGCCGGCCTCGACGTTCGTCGCGCGTTTCCTGTCCGACGCCAACCTCGTCGACGGACGGGTCGGCGACGGATGCTTCGACGCCGACGAGTTCCCGTTCCGGGTGGATCTCACCAGACTCGGGCCCACAACTCCCGGGCGCGGCACCCTTGCCGTCCTACCCGGCGACATCGATCTCACCCCCGCGACCACGGACGGCGCGGGCATCGTGATGTCCTCACTGTTCGGGCGGGACAGCTCCGATGTCATCGTCACCCAGCACGGCAAGGACTTCCGTTGCTCGGTCCGGGGTATCCGGCCGGCGGTGGGCGATCGGGTGTCGCTCGCGGTACGACGCGCGTTGTTCTACCCGGCACCGTCGGAGGTCGACGGCGAGCGCCCCACCGACATGTCGTGCGCCGACGCTCTGAAGGTCTCGGGATGAGCGGCACCGCCGTCGCGCTGGTGCGGCACGGCCGCACGGACTGGAACCGCACCGACAGACTGCAGGGGTCGAGCGATGTCCCACTCGACGATGTCGGCCGGCAGCAGGCACGCTCCGCCGCGCGCGTGCTCGGCGCCGACGGTTGGGGCGCGATACTCGCGTCGCCCCTGCGCCGGGCGGCCGACACCGCCGCGATCATCGGGCTCGAACTCGGGCTGGGACGGGCCGAAACGAGCGAACTCCTCGTCGAGCGAACCTACGGTCTCGCCGAGGGCCTCACCCGGGAGCAGGCGCTGAGAGCGTGGCCGGACGGCGTGTTCCCCGGCCAGGAGTCGACGGAGTCGCTCACCGCCCGAGGCCTGTCCGCGCTCGACGCGATCGCGCGCACGCAGCGGGGCGAGCCGGTGATCGTCGTTGCGCACGGCGCGCTCATCCGTGCGACGCTCACCGCCCTGATGCCGGCCCCGGCACCGCGGATCCTCAACGGTTCGGTGACCACCCTGGCCCACACCGAGGGCCGATGGGCCGTGCGCGAGATCAACCTCGTCGAAGCGTGAGCCGTACACCCCTGCCTGTGGCACAGTTCGGATTCATGGGAGCGGACTCGCAGAGCGCACTGTGGACCACACCGGCGGCCGAGGCGCTTCGCGCCGGACCGCACACGAAGGTCGCGAAGATCGACGCCAAGACCACCCCGGGCTTCACCGGCAACAAGGCCGACGGCGAGCGGATGCTCGAGGAACGCGGCGCGGCGCTGTCGGCGCTGCAGGAGAAGCTGTACGCCAACGGCCGCTTAGGAGACAAGCGTTCGGTGCTGCTGATCCTGCAGGGCATGGACACCGCGGGCAAGGGCGGCATGGTCCGGCACGTCATCGGCCATGTCGATCCGCAGGGCGTCGACCATGCCGCGTTCGGGGTGCCGACGCCGGAGGAGAAGCGCCACCACTACCTGTGGCGGATCAACAAGGCCCTCCCCCGCGGCGGCCAGTTGGGGGTGTTCGACCGGTCCCACTACGAGGACGTCCTGGTGGTTCGTGTCCACGACCTCGTGCCACCGGAGGTGTGGCGCGGACGCTACGACGAGATCAACCTGTTCGAGCGCGAACTGGTCTACAGCGGCACGACGTTGGTGAAGGTCGCGATGTTCGTCTCGCTCGACGAGCAGAAGGCGCGACTCGCCGAGCGCCTGGAGCGTCGCGACAAGTACTGGAAGTACAACCCGGGCGACGTCACCGAGCGTGCGCTGTGGCCGCAGTACCAGCAGGCATATCAGGCGATGCTGGACAAGACGTCCACCGAGTACGCACCGTGGTACGTCGTGCCGTGTGATCGCAAGTGGTACAGCAGAATTGCGGTGACGGAACTGTTGATCGACGCACTGTCCCGGCTCGACCTGGACTGGCCCGAGGCCGAGTTCGACATCGACGTCGAGAAGGAGCGCCTGGCGCGCTCCTGACGACCGTCTACAGCATGTGCGGCGTGCTGTGGTGCACCTTGTGGTCGTGGTGGGTGACCCCGCCGAAGATCAATGCCGATCCGGCCAGGCACAGGAAGCTGACCAGCCCGGCGATCAGGGCCCATCCCGCGAATCCGCCGCCTGCGGCAACGAGGAACAGTCCGAGCGTGGCGATGCCGACCAGGGCCAGTGCGTATCCGGCCCACCCTGCGAAGTCGTTCAGAGTCATCTGATGCTCCCTCCTCGATGTCGGGCTTCGAGGCCTGTGACACGAAACTACGCCGCATCGAGGAGGGGCAACAGGTACGGCAAATATCAGAAAGTGGCCGCGTCGATCACGAACCGGTATCGCACATCGCTGGCGACGACGCGGTCGTAGGCCTCGTTGATCTTCTCGGCCGGGATCACCTCGATCTCCGCACCGATGCCGTGCGCGGCGCAGAAGTCGAGCATCTCCTGCGTCTGCGGGATGCCGCCGACGAGCGAGCCCGCGAGGCTGCGCCGGTTCTTGAGCAGCGAGAATCCGCGGACGCTGATCGGATTCTCGGGCAGCCCCAGCTCGACGAGGGTGCCGTCGACCGCGAGCATCGACAGGTACCGGTCCATGTCGAGGTTCACCGACACGGTGTTGAGGATCAGGTCGAACCGGCCGCGCAGCGTCTTGAAGGTCTCCTTCTCCGCGGTCGCGTAGTAGTGGTCGGCGCCGAAGCGCACGCCGTCGTCCTTCTTGCTCAGCGACTGACTGAGCACGGTCACCTCGGCGCCCATCGCGTGCGCGATCTTGACGCCGATGTGGCCGAGACCGCCCAGGCCGACGATCGCGACCTTCTTACCCGGGCCGGCACCCCAGTGGGCGAGCGGCGAGTACAGCGTGATGCCGGCGCACAGCAGCGGTGCCGCGACATCGAGCGCGAGGCCGTCGGGGATCGACAGAACGAACTCTTCGTTCACGACGACGTGCGTGGAATATCCACCGGCCGTGCGCTTTCCGTCACGACCGACGGTGTTGTAGGTGTCGACGACGCCGTTCTCGCAGTACTGCTCCTCACCGGCCTCACAGCTGGCGCAGGCGCGGCACGAGTCGACGAAGCAGCCGACGCCGACGCGGTCACCGACGGCGTGCCGGGTCACCTCGGATCCGACCTCGGTGACGATGCCGGCGATCTCGTGGCCCGGCACGACGGGATAGCTGGTCGCACCCCACTCGTTGCGCGCGGTGTGGATGTCCGAGTGACAGATACCCGCGTACTTGATCTCGATGAGGACGTCGCGCGGACCGACGTCACGACGTTCGATGGTGGTCTTCTCGAGGGGCGCGTCGGCAGAGTTCGCGGCGTAGGCGGAGACGGTAAGCATGCGTACATGCCTACCCGTCATCGGGGAGTGACACACAACGGGCGCCGCCGGAAATCCACTGACCTGCGCCGATACCCCGGGACCAATTCCACCGAAACGCCCCGCACGCGACTTCCGCCGCTCTAGCATCGCCACAACTGAACAGTTGTCCACATCTTGCCCGAGAGTTTCTCACCCAACGTGAACCGAGGGATCGAATGTGTAAACCTGGCTCAGCGTTCGCAGCGGTCATCGCGGCGTCCGCGCTCTTCCTCACCACGGGCGGCACGGCCGCCGCGCAACCACCGTCCACGCCCGCGACCGCATTGCACGCCGAGGGGACGCAACTCGTCGACGGCTACGGCCGGACGGTGCTGCTGCACGGTGTCAACAACGTCGACAAGGACGCCCCGTACCTGCCGCCGGGTGAGAACCTCACGTCCCGAGACGTGGACATGCTCGTCGAGCACGGCTTCAACACGGTAAGGCTCGGGACCTCATTCGACGCGCTCATGCCCGCCCGGGGGCAGATCGACGAGGCCTACCTCGACCGGATCACCGGAGTGGTCGACGCACTCACCGCGCGCGGCATCCACGTTCTGCTCGACAATCATCAGGACGGGCTCTCGAAGCCGTGGGGCGGCAACGGATTCCCCGCGTGGGCGATCGAGTCGCGGCCGGAGGCATGGGAACCGAATCCCGGCTTCCCGCTGTACTACGTGATGCCGAGCATGAATGCCGGCTGGGACGAGGTCTGGAACAACACGCACGGCGCGCTCGACTATCTCGGCACCGCGCTCGGCGCACTGGCCGCGCGAGTGGAGGGCAAACCGGGCGTGATGGGCATAGAACTCATGAACGAACCCTGGCCCGGCTCGCCGTTCCTGACCTGCTTCCCCAACGGGTGCCCCGACTTCGACCGCAAGTACCAGGGCGCGATGCAGAAGCTGACGGATGCCGTCCGCGCCGAGAATCCGACGATCCCCGTGTACTGGGAGCCGAACGTCACGTGGAACCAGATGATGCCGTCCAATCTCGCCAACCCACCCAGGACCCCGGCCCTGAGTGATCCGGACATCGTCTTCGCGCCGCACGACTACTGCATCCCCAGCCAACTTGCCATCTATCTCGGGCTGCCCGAGGCCCTGCGCAGCCTCTGCGTCCCACAACAGGACCTCACGTGGTCCCACATCGACGCGATCACTGCGCGCGCCGACATCCCGACCGTGGTCACCGAGTTCGGCGACGGCGACGCGACCGTCCTCCGGAACACCCTCGCGCGCGCCGACGAACGCTTCATCGGCTGGCAGTACTGGCATTTCGGGTCGAACAACGTCACCGACCCGTTCCTCGGCGACGTCGGCCGGCAGCTCGTTCGGACCTACCCGCAGGCCACGGCGGGCGATCCCGGTCGGATGATCTTCGACGCCGACAACGGCGACTTCGCCTACCGGTACACGCCGCGGGTGGCGACGCGGCCCACCGAGATCTACGTCTCCGACCTGCACTACCCCGACGGCTACGAGGTGCAGGTGGACGGCGGACACGTGACGTCCGCGGCCGGTGCCCGCATCGTCACCGTCGCCGCCGACGGCAGTGGACCGGTGACCGTGAAGGTCCACCGGCCCGGGTCGCCGGGGGCCGAGGTGCCGGACGGGCCGATCAGCACGGGATCGTCGGGCAGCACCGGGTCACTCGGTAGTTCCGGGTCATCCGGCAGCGCCGGGTCATCCAGCAGCGCCGGGTCCTAGCCGCAGCGTCACCGCAGAGAAGACAGCGCACCGGGACCGGACCCGCAGACGGTCCGGTCCCGGTGCACTGCTCGATCGGCGCGCCTACCCCTGCGCGGCACGCCGCCGCAAGCGCCGGGCCGCCGCAACCAGGTTGCGCAGCGACGGCTCGAGCTGCCAGTAGTGGCGGGTCTTGAGCCCGCCGTCGGGGTTCGCCCACAGCCGGTCGAGGTCCACCGATTCGGCGGCCTCGGTGAGCAGGGCGTCGAGTTCGTCGATGTCGGGGATCCGCGCCGAACGGCTCTCGTACACACCGGGTCCGACGCCGTGCGTGAGCGCCTTCTCCTTGATCGCGTCGAGTACCCAGCCGATCGAACGCGTCGCGACGATCGCGGTGACGTCGGCGTCGAGTCGCTCGATCGCGTCGACCACCGACCGCTGGCCCGAGTACGTCAGGTGCGTGTGGATCTGCGTTTCCGGCTTGGCACCGCCCGTCGCGAGACGGAACGCGTCGACCGCCCAGTCCAGGTACTCCTTGCGCCCGGTTTCCCGCAGCGGCAACAGTTCCCGGATGGCCGGCTCGTCGACCTGGATGATCGCGATGCCCGCGGCCTCGAGGTCGGCGATCTCGTCCCGGATCGCGAGCGCCAACTGGTCCGCGGTCTCGTGCAGCGGCTGGTCCTGGCGCACGAACGAGCGCGCCAGCATCGTGACCGGACCGGTGAGCATGCCCTTGACCGGCTTGTCGGTGAGCGACTGCGCGTACGAGATCCACTCCACCGTCATCGGCTCGGGCCGCCGGACGTCGCCGTACAGCACCGGCGGGCGCGTGCACCGCGAACCGTACGCCTGCACCCAGCCGTTGTGGGTGAACGCGTAGCCGTCGAGCAACTCCGCGAAGTACTGGATCATGTCGTTGCGCTCGTGCTCGCCGTGCACGAACACGTCCAGGCCGATGTCCTCCTGCAACGCGATGGTGCGGGCGATCTCGTCCTGGATGCGCTTGTAGTACTCGTCCCAGCCGAGACGCCCCTGGCCCAGGTCGTAGCGGGCCTGACGGATCGCATCGGTCTGCGGGAACGAGCCCAGTGTGGTCGCCGGCACCGACGGCAGGTTCAGCCGGGCCTGCTGCGCGACGCGACGCTCCTCGTATGGTGCGCGGACGCGGTGCGCGGACGTGATCGCATTGACCCGCGCCCGGACGTCGTGCTTCTGCTTGAAGTGCACCGACGTCGGCTTCTTGCGCCAACGGTCCGACGGACCCTCGGTGAGCGCCTTCGCGAGCGAGACCACCTCGCCGACCTTCTGCTTCGCGAAGGCGAGGCGGTCGGCGACGTCACCGGGCATGTCGTACTCCATGAGCACGTCGTACGGGACGTGCAGCAGCGAGCACGACGTCGACACGACCAGATCCGGGACGACGTCCTTGATCTGGTTGAGGTAGGTCAGGGTGTTGAACCGGTCGACGCGCCACACGTTGCGGCCGTCGACGATGCCGGCGTAGATCCGCTTGCGCCTGATGCCGGGGATCTTCGCGAGTTCCTCGGCGGTGATGCGGCCGTTGATCAGGTCCAGGCCGAGCGCCTCGACGGGGGTGGCAGCCAGGATCGGCAGCGCGTCGCCGAGGTGTCCGTACGGTCCGGTGACGAGGATGCGCGGACGCAGCGGGGCGTGTGCGAGCGTCTCGTACGTGCGGCCGAGCGCTGCCAACTCCTCGGGGGACCGGTCCTCGGTGAAGCACGGCTCGTCGAGCTGGATGCACGTGGCACCGGCCTTGGCGAGCTGCGCGAACAGCTTCTCGTACTGCGGCAGGAGCTGATCGAGCAGATCGAGGGTCGTGAACCCCTCCTGGGTGGATCCGGGTGCGATCTTCGACAGCAGCAGCAGCGAGATCGGCCCGAGAACCACCGGTCGCAGCTCGATACCGAGCGCCTTGGCCCGCTCGAACTCGTCGAACAGCGTCTCCGAATGCAGTTCGAAGGTGGTGCGCTCGTCCAGCTCGGGCTGACGGTAGTGGTAGTTGGTGCCGAAGAAGCGCACCAGCTCGAGCGGCGGGAAGTCGGGCCGGCCGCGAGCCATCGTGAAGTAGAAGTCGAGTGGGTCGAGCTCACCCTGCAGCGGGGCGAAACGCTCCGGGACCGCACCGAACAGCAGCGCGTTGTCGAGCACGTGGTCGTAGTACGAGAACGTGTTGCCGGGAACCTGCGTCAGCCCGGTGGCGGCCAGCTCGCTCCACGTCTGCTCCTGCAGTTCCTGTGCGACGGAGACGAGTTCGGCCTTGGTGCCGGTCCCGTGCCAGTAGGCCTCGAGGGCCCGCTTGAGCTCGCGACGGGGCCCGATGCGGGGGTATCCGAGGACGCTGGATCCGTACCCGGCGGTGTTTGCGGCGGACATGCGGATCGACCTTTCCCTTCAAGCACCTTGCGCCCGTACGCCTTTTCCGCTGCCGAGAGTGCGGAGAAGGCGCACGGGCGCCGAGGAGCGGGCTGGTGTTGCCGTAAAGTGCTGTCTAGCTTGCCTTTTTGGTGACACGGCCGTTGTCGGCGTATTCGTAGAAGCCGGCACCCGACTTCTTGCCGACGAGCCCTGCCTCGACCATCCGCAGCAGCAGTGGCGGGGCCGAGTACAGCGGCTCCTTGAACTCCTCGTACATCGAGTCGGCGATCGACTTGACGGTGTCAAGTCCCACCAGATCGGTCAGCGCGAGCGGACCCATCGGGTGCGCACATCCGAGCACCATCGCCTTGTCGACGTCTTCCTTGGTGGCGAAGCCGGACTCCACCATGCGGATCGCGGAGAGCAGGTACGGCACCAGCAGGGCGTTGACGACGAAACCGGAACGGTCCGCCGAACGCACGACCTGCTTGCCGAGCAGCTCACTCGCGAACGCCTCCGCTCGCTCCGACACCGCGGGGCTGGTCTTGAGCGTGGTGACCAGCTCGACGAGCGGAAGGACGGGCACCGGGTTGAAGAAGTGCATGCCGATCACACGCTCCGGCGCCTTGGTGGCGATACCCAGCTTCATGATCGGGATGGACGACGTGTTCGACGCGAGCACCGCGTCCGGGTCCGTCACGATCGAGTCGAGTTCGGTGAAGATCTCACTCTTGATCTTCTCGTCCTCGACGACGGCCTCCACTACGAGCTGCCGGTCGGCGAAGTCGCCGAGATCGGAGGTGAAGCGCAGCCGCCAGGCGGCCTGCTCCCGCTCCCGCTCGGTGATCTTGCCACTGCTCACTCCGCGATCGAGCGAGCGCAGGATGCGCGAGCGTCCTGCCGCCGCGAGTTCGCGGGTCTGCTCGAACACCAGCACGTCGACGTGTGCACGGGCGCACACCTCGGCGATTCCGGAACCCATGATGCCGGCGCCGATCACGCCGACGCGCTGAATCTTTTCGCTGGTCACGTCAGCTCCTTTTCGGATAGTGGAGGTCGGGTCCCTCGGGAGGGATCAGCGTGGAGGACACCCCGCCGATCCCTCCCTCGGGGCGAGGGCCTAGTGGAACTGGCCCTCTTCGGTGGAGCCCTTCAGGGCAGCCGTGGAGGTGTTCGGGTCGACCGTGGTGGCGATGCTGTCGAAGTAGCCGGCGCCGACCTCACGCTGGTGCTTGATGGCGGTGAAGCCGCGCTCCTCGGCAGCCTTGAACTCGCGCTCCTGCAGGTCGACGAAGGCGGTCATGCCCTCGCGGGCGTAGCCGTGAGCCAGGTCGAACATGCCGTAGTTGAGCGAGTGGAAGCCGGCCAGCGTGATGAACTGGAACTTGAAGCCCATCGCGCCGAGCTCCTTCTGGAACTTCGCGATGGTCGAGTCGTCCAGGTGCGCCTTCCAGTTGAAAGACGGCGAGCAGTTGTAGGCGAGCAGCTGGTCCGGGAACTCGCTGCGGACGGCCTCGGCGAACTTCTTCGCGACCTCGAGGTCCGGCACACCGGTCTCCATCCAGATGAGGTCGGAGTACGGGGCGTAGGCCTTGGCGCGAGCGATGCAGGGCTCGATGCCGTTCTTGACGCCGTAGAAGCCCTCGGCCGTGCGGGTGCCGTCGAGGAACTCGCGGTCACGCTCGTCGACGTCGGAGGTCAGCAGCGTGGCGGCCTCGGCGTCGGTGCGGGCGATGACGACCGTCGGGACGTCGGCGACGTCGGCCGCGAGACGAGCCGAGGTCAGGGTGCGGATGTGCTGCTGGGTGGGGATGAGCACCTTGCCACCGAGGTGGCCGCACTTCTTCTCCGACGCGAGCTGGTCCTCCCAGTGCGAACCGGCGACACCGGCCGCGATCATGGCCTTCTGCAGCTCGTAGACGTTGAGCGCGCCACCGAAGCCGGCCTCGCCGTCCGCGACGATCGGAGCGAGCCAGTTGTCGACCGAGGTGTCACCCTCGACCTTGGCGATCTCGTCGGCGCGCAGCAGCGCGTTGTTGATGCGGCGGACGACCTGCGGCACGGAGTTGGCCGGGTACAGGCTCTGGTCCGGGTAGGTGTGGCCGGAGAGGTTCGCGTCGCCGGCGACCTGCCACCCGGAGAGGTAGATGGCCTTGAGGCCCGCACGGACCTGCTGGACCGCCTGGTTGCCGGTGAGGGCGCCCAGCGAGTTGATGTAGTCCTCGTTGTTCACGAGATCCCAGAGGATCTCGGAGCCGCGGCGGGCGAGGGTGGCCTCTTCGACCACGGTGCCCTGGAGCTTGACGACCTGCTCCGCGGTGTAGTTGCGGGTGACGCCCTTCCAGCGCGGGTTGGTGTCCCAGTCCTGCTGGATCTGCTCGGCGGTCTTCGGAGTACCGGTCGTCGACATCGAAAGCTCCACTTCTTCTCTGCTGCTTTGCCCGGTACGGATGTACTGCTTCACATCGTTGCCAGGCCGTTCGGATGTACAAACCGACAATGGCACAGACGAAAACCGCCGTCTACCTGTTGCTAATGCCAATCTTCGCTAGCTTTTCATTTCAATCTGCAAAGCTTGCTAATTTTTGCAGAGCCAAGCAGTTGCTTGGGTTACCGCCGAGTAGGTACCGAAAGTTACCCGCAAGTAGGCATCTACCTCGGGGTTCGCCGGCGATTCCCGGCGGCAAGCGGAACGTGAAATCGGACACGTGGGCACCGACACAGACGGACGTCCCCGGCCGGGTTGCGAAGGATCCTGTGAGGGCAATCACAGGGTTGCGAAGATGTTCCGTACGTCGGAACGATCGAAAACGAGGGTTACAGATACTTTCCGAGGGGGTCCGTGGGGTCGGTGGGGCCAGTGGGGAGCCCTCGAGGCCCTAGCGACCCGGTTCGCCGCCGACGATCGCAACTCTTGCGAAGCCGTAGCGGGCGTCGAGCGGCCTCGCCGACGGCGTCATCTCGTAGGCGTGGGGTCCGAACTCGGCACATTCGATGACGGCCGACCCCGACACGATCGGCGACAGGCGGGTCACCTTCCACCGGGTGTGGACGAGTTCGCCGGTATCCGCCGTGTCGGCGCCGGAGGCCGCGGCGTTCCGCAGAATCAACTGTTCGTTCCAGCTCTGGTGGGCGAGCCAATCGGGCGTCAACTGCGTCCTCTGCGATCCGCAGTCGGCGAGATCGACGGTGCCGACGATTCCTCGGCCGCCGCCGTCAGCCGGAGCGATCGCGAAACCCATCCCGCCGACACCGTTGACGAGCTCGAGTTGGGCCTGCGGAATGCTCGGCAGCCGGAAGATGTCCTGGCCCGCCTGATCCTCGATCGGCGTGCCGGCGAGGATGTCGGACGTGTAGGCGCTCCCCTCCCGGCTCCCGGGGTGGAGACAGCTGCACGACAGCCCGGCGAACAGACGACCGAACGGGTCCTCGACGTCGTTCGAATCGGTGGACAGCGGATCGACGATCCACACCGCGATCCGAGGCCGCTCCGGGACGATCAACGGCTCGGGCAGCAGCGCCCGTGCGAAACGCCGGTTGATGTCAGTGGTCAGAACGAGCCAGCGGGCCGTCACCGACGCCGCGATGAGCTCCCCCGCCTCGTCGCCCGCTCCCGCCGCAGAGTCTGTCGGCGTGATGTCGTCCTCGCAGAACGGCGGGGCAAGGAGCGTCGGCTGGGCGAGCCCGCTCGGCGAACGGCGCTTCGAGGTAAAGATCATCGTGACCTCAGACGAACCTGGTCGAGTGGCGGTCCCGCATCTGTGGAACCTCGGCCTCCGGACAGGGAGCAGCACACGCCCTGTTCAACGGGGGCGAACGTGAGCCGGCGACGCCCGTCGTGCGGCAGGCGTCCACATCGTTCCGCTCGGGACGTGCAGGCCCTCGCCGCGCGACCCAAACTGCCTCGCAACCAATGCTTTACGAAAACGTGCATTTGGCTGTCGCCCAGCATTTTCCAGGATCACCGAGATGTCAAGACTTGTTCCTGAAACGTCATAATCGGTCTGTTCGGGAGTCCCGGTCCGGTTTGTTCGGTTGCGCCGCGAGCGGGGTGTCCCCACGCCGAGCGGACGGCCCGGTCACGGCGCCGAAAGGTCGCTCGTCACGGATGTACCAGACCACCCACGTCACCGGGAAGAACAATCCGGACCCCGCCGCCGGAATCGGTCGTTGTCCGCGTCGGTGCGCGCCCGTCGACGTCAACCCGGCGAAGACGAGCCAGACGACGACTACGACGCCTGCCGCCGCCACCACACCTACAACCCCCGGAGCTCCCATGCGCCCACCCTACGAATCTCCGCGAAGAAAAGTTGTCGAGTGATGTCGAAAGGCGGCGTCGTGCTCCGAGGTAGCAGCGAATGACGAGATACGAGGAGAGGAAAGAACGATGACCGCGATCGATCACGCGGCACCTGCCGCACATCCGACAGCCGGACAGAGCCGGCGCCTGCTCATGTGCGGCGTGGTGGCGGGGCCGCTGTACCTCACCGTGACAGCCGCCCAACTGCTCACCCGCGACGGCTTCGATTCGGCCCGACACCCACTGAGCTTGCTGAGCCTGGGCACGTTCGGGTGGATCCAGATCGCCAACTTCGTCGTGGCGGGTGTCTTGTTCTTCGCCGGTGCCCTCGGAATGCGACGAGTCATGGTCGGGGGTGTCGGCCGGACGTGGGGACCACGACTGATCGGATTCTTCGCCCTGACCCTGGTGTGGGCGGGAGTGTTCGTCCCGGATCCGTCCGACGGATTCCCGACGAATTCGTCTGTCGAGGCCGCGCCCACCATGCACGGGATCCTGCACAGCGTCGCACCGGTCCTCGCGTTCCTCGTGCTCATCGCCGCGTGTGTCGTGTTCGCGCGCAGGTTCTTTCGCCAGGGCCGCCGCGGCTGGGCCGTGTACAGCGTCGGCGTCGCCCTCGCACTGCTCGCACCGGACGTCCTCATCGGCCGCACCGGATTCACCGTCGCCCTCGCTGCCGCCGCGGTCGTGGGCTGGACGTGGGTCTCTGAGATTGCCCTCCACCTGGCGCGATCCGCCGGCCACCACCGCGGTCGCGCATGACCGGTCACCCGTCACCCGATTTCCGTATCGACCGAACCCGAAAGGACACGACGATGACCGAGCAGGACATGACCCGGCAGGTGCCCCAGCCGTCTGCCGAACTGAACGCCCTCGACAGGCTCGTGGGCACGTGGCGCGTCACCGGCGGCGCCGAAGGAACCGTCACGTATTCATGGATGGAGGGCGGCTACTTCCTCGTGCAGAACGTCGATCTCGAGCAGTTCGGCGAAGCAGTCACCGGCACCGAACTCATCGGCAACCTGCGCCCCTTCGGCGAGGAGCGGAGTACGGACGTGGTGTCCCGCTTCTACGACAACCAGGGCAACACGCTCGACTATGTCTACGATCTTGTCGGTGACACGCTGACGATCTGGGGCGGGGCGAAGGGTTCGCCCGCGTACTTCCGTGGGACGTTCTCCGCCGACGATTCGGTCCTCGACGGCGGGTGGATCTACCCCGGAGGGGGCGGGTATCCGTCGACCATGACCCGGATCGCACGGTGAATCGATGCGCTTCGACGGAGGGGAGCCGATTGTGAAGTACATGCTTCTGGCCTACACCAACCAGGCCGACTGGGAATCCGTGGACGTCACGAGCACCGAGTTCCAAGAGATGTGCGCGTTCTACGAGAACCTCGAGAGGGAACTCACCGAGACTGGCGAACTGGTTATGACGCAGGGCCTTTCGGACCCTTCGCTGACCAAGACGGTGCGCAGGGTGAACGGGACTCCGGTCGCCTCCGACGGACCGTACGCCGAGTCCAAGGAGGTGCTGGCGAGCTTCTCGATCATCGAGTGCGAGTCGCACGACCGCGCACTCGCCATCACGACCCACATCGTGGACGCCATCGGTGACACGGTCGAACTGCGACCGGTCATGGAGGGCGACCCGGCCGAGATCTGAGAACCCGGATGGCCGATCCGCGCATCGAGCACCTGCTGCGTGACCTCGCACCGCAGGTGCTCGGCGCGCTGGTACGCCGCTACGGCCGCTTCGACGTCGCGGAGGACGCGGTGCAGGAGTCGTTGCTCGCCGCAGCGCTGCAGTGGCCGAGCGCGGGCATACCCACTGATCCCCGCCCCTGGTTGATCCGGGTCGCCTCGCGGCGGATGATCGACCAGCTCCGCAGCGACCAGGCACGTCGGCGACGGGAGGAGACCGCGGCACTGCAGACGACGGCACAGGACGTGCTCGCGCCACCGGCCGACGTCGGCCCATCGGCCGGCGAGGACGACTCGCTGACGGTGCTGTTCATGTGTTGTCACCCCGCGCTGAGCACCATGTCGCAGATCGCGCTCACGCTGCGGGCGGTGGGCGGTCTGACCACTGCCGAGATCGCTGCGGCGCTCCTCACTCCGGAATCCACCGTCGGCCAACGGATCAGCCGGGCCAAGACACAGATCAAGCGCTCCGGTACGCCGTTCGCGATGCCCGAGGACCACGAGCGAACCACGCGTCTCGGCACCGTCCTGCACGTGCTCTATCTGATCTTCAACGAGGGCTACACCAGTACCTCGGGCCCGAATCTGCAGCGAGTCGAGCTGTCGAGCGAGGCGATCCGGCTCACGCGCGTCGTGCATCGTGTGTTACCCGATGACGGTGAGGTGTCCGGGTTGCTCGCGCTGATGCTGCTCACCGACGCACGCCGGGCAGCACGCACCGGTGGCAACGGTCGCCTGATCCCGATGGCCGAACAGGACCGATCCCGGTGGGACCGCGAACTCGTGGACGAGGGCGTCTCGATCGTCACGACCGCGATGTCGCAGACCGCTGTCGGTCCCTACCAACTGCAGGCCGCCATCGCCGCGTTGCACGACGAGGCACCCACGGCGGAGGACACCGACTGGAAGCAGATCCTCGGCCTGTACGTGCTACTCGAGTCGATGACGGACAACCCGGCGACAACCCTCAATCGGGCGGTTGCCACCGCGATGGTCCGTGGACCCGAAGCGGGCCTGCGCGTGCTCGACACCCTCGCCGACGACGCCCGCCTCGCGCGTTCGCACCGACCCGACGCGGTCCGCGCCCACCTGCTGGAACGTCTGGGTGACACCGTCGGGGCCGCGGTCCACTATCGGTCCGCGGCCCGCAAGACCACCAGCATCCCCGAGCAGGAATACCTGCGGGCACGTGCGGCTCGACTGGCGGAAACGCCCGATCCGGACATGTGTTAAGACGAACCTTTGCACGATTAGCAGCACGCTCGTACCCTGGCGTCATGTCCAAGACCTTCGTCGGCGCCCGTCTGCGACAGCTCCGGACCGAGCGCGGGCTCAGCCAAGCCGCGCTCGCGAAGACCCTGGACATCTCGGCCAGCTACCTCAACCAGATCGAGCACGACGTCCGCCCGCTGACGGTGCCGGTGCTGCTGCGGATCAGTGAGGTGTTCGGGGTCGACACCACGTTCTTCTCGTCGCAGGACGACACCCGTCTGATCGCCGAGCTGCGGGAGGTGGCGCTCGATGACGACATGGGCATCGACGCGGACGCGCAGGAGATCGCGGAGATGGTCTCGTCGCACCCGGGTCTGGCGAAGGCGATGGTCAACATGCACCGCCGATACCGCAACACCACCGCGCAGCTGGCCGCGGCGACCGAGGACCGGTACAGCGACGGTAGCGGCAGCGGCTCGATCACGATGCCGCACGAGGAGGTGCGCGACTACTTCTACCAACGGCAGAACTACATCCACGACCTCGACACCGCGGCCGAGGAGCTGACCGCCCGGATGCGGTTCCACCGCGGCGACATCGCCGAGGGCATCGCCCGCCGGCTCGAGAACATCCACGACGTCCAGATCGTGCGCCGCATCGATCTCGGCGAGAACGTGCTGCACCGGTACGACCCCGAGACCCGGCTGCTCGAGATCTCCCCCGCCCTGTCGGGCGGGCAGCAGGTGTTCAAGTTCGCGACCGAACTCGCGTATCTCGAGTGCGGCGACCTGCTGCGCAAGCTGGTGGACGAGGGCAACTTCACCTCCGACGAGGCCCGCTCGCTCGCGATGCTGGGCCTGGCGAACTACTTCGCGGCCGCGACGGTACTGCCGTACGGCCAGTTCCACGAGATCGCGGAGGACTTCCGCTACGACATCGAGCGGCTGTCGGCGTTCTACGCGATCAGCTACGAGACGATCTGCCACCGCCTGTCGACGCTGCAGCGACCCAAGCAGCGTGGGGTGCCCTGGTCGTTCGTCCGGGTGGATCGCGCCGGAAACATGTCGAAGCGCCAGTCCGCCACCGGTTTCCACTTCTCCTCCAGTGGCGGCACGTGCCCGCTGTGGAACGTGTACGAGACCTTCGCGTATCCCGGCAAGATCATGACGCAGATCGCCCAGATGCCCGACGGCCGCAACTACCTGTGGGTGGCACGCACGGTGGAGCGTCGCGCGTCGCGCTACGGCCAGCCGGGCAAGACGTTCGCGATCGGCCTCGGCTGCGAACTGCGGCACGCGCCGCGCGTCGTCTACGCGGACGGCCTCGACCTCGGTGGCGAAACCGCGACACCGATCGGCGCGGGCTGCCGCGTGTGCGAGCGGATGAACTGCCCGCAGCGGGCGTTCCCTCCGCTCGGCAAGGATCTCGACATCAACGAGCACCGTAGCTCGGTGTCGCCGTACACGATTCGCTGATCTACCAGCGCACTTCCCGGCAGCACGACCGCTTCCGTCAGGCCGTGTGAGCAGCTGTTCATGCGGGTGTAACAACCGACACGAACTCGTCACCGACAGACATTCCGGCGCAATAACTTCCGCATACCGTGTGCGATCACGGATACAGCGTTGTATTCGCACTTCTTCGGGACAGCTCGGCGTCACATCATCGACGGAAAGGCTCGTTCATGCCTACGTTCTCCAAGCGCACCCTCGCCGCCCCCGCTGCACTCGCGGCGTTCGGTCTGGTTCTGACCGGCTGTGGCAGCAAGGCGTCGGACACCTCCGCCGGCGGCAGCACCTCCGCGGCCTCCTGCGTGGACACCTCCGGCAACACGGTCAAGGTCGGGTCGCTGAATTCACTGTCGGGCACCATGGCGATCAGCGAGGTCACTGTCCGCGACTCGATCGCCCTCGCCGTGGAGGAGATCAACAACGCCGGCGGCGTACTGGGCAAGAAGATCCAGATCGTCGCCGAGGACGGCGCGTCGGAGCCGACCGTGTTCGCCGAGAAGGCCGAGAAGCTCATCAGCAGCGACTGTGTCGCAGCGGTTTTCGGCGGTTGGACGTCGTCGAGCCGCAAGGCGATGCTGCCGGTGTTCGAGGACAACAACGCGCTGCTCTACTACCCCGTCCAGTACGAGGGCCTCGAGGACTCCCCCAACATCTTCTACACCGGCGCCACCACCAACCAGCAGATCGTGCCGGCGCTGGACTACCTGAAGGAGAAGGGCGTCAAGTCCCTCTACCTCGTGGGCAGCGACTACGTGTTCCCGCAGACCGCGAATCGCATCATCAAGGCCTACGCCGCGGCCAACGGCATCGAGATCAAGGGCGAGGACTACACCCCGCTCGGCTCCACCGACTTCTCCACCATCGTCAACAAGGTCCGCACCGCGAACGCCGACGCAGTGTTCAACACCCTCAACGGCGACTCCAACGTCGCGTTCTTCCGCGAGTACTCCAATGTGGGCCTGAAAGCCGCTGACATGCCGGTGGTCTCGGTGTCCATCGCCGAAGAGGAAGTGGGCGGCATCGGCGTCGCGAACGTCGAGGGCCAGCTGACGGCGTGGAACTACTACCAGACGGTGGACTCGCCGGAGAACAAGAAGTTCGTCGACGCCTACAAGGCCAAGTACGGCGCGAACAAGCCGACGTCCGATCCGATGGAGGCGGCCTACACGTCGGTGTACCTGTGGAAGAACACCGTGGAGAAGGCGAATTCGTTCGGTGTGGCCGACGTCCAGGCCGCCGCTGACGGCGTCACCTTCCAGGCGCCCGAGGGTCTCGTCACCATCGACGGCGACAACCATCACATCACCAAGACCGCCCGCATCGGCGAGATCCGCGACGACGGTCTGATCTACACCGTCTGGGAGTCCGACGGCCCGATCCAGCCCGACCCGTACCTCGCGAACTACGACTGGGCGAAGAGCCTGTCCGGCGCCGGTAGCTAGCTCGCAACGTACAACGACGACGAGGGAGGGCGGGCACCGATGGATGTCGTTATCGGGCAGCTGTTCACCGGCCTGAGTATCGGGTCGATCCTGCTACTGGCGGCACTGGGGCTGTCGCTGACGTTCGGCCAGATGGGCGTGATCAATATGGCCCACGGCGAGTTCATCATGGCCGGCTCTTACACCGCTTACGTGGTGCAGCAGGTCATTTCGAGCGCCGGAGCCTCACTGCTGATCTCGCTGGCGGTCGGCTTCGTGGTGGGCGGCCTGATGGGTGTCCTGCTCGAGGCCACGCTGATCCGGCGGATGTACCACCGTCCACTGGACACGCTGCTGGTGACGTTCGGCGTCGGGCTGGTGTTGCAGCAACTGGCGCGGGACATCTTCGGCGCCCCCGCCGTCAATGTGGTGGCGCCGTCGTGGCTGTCCGGTGGCGTCGAGATCCTCGGGGCGGTGGTACCCAAGACCCGCATCTTCATCCTGGTCCTCGCGATCGTCGCGGTCGCGGTCCTGTCGTTCGCGTTGGCGAAGACGTCGATGGGGCGGCGGATCCGCGGGGTGGTTCAGAACCGCGACCTCGCGGAGACCAGCGGAATCTCCTCACGCCGAACCGATGTCACGACCTTCTTCATCGGCTCCGGCCTGGCCGGCGTCGCCGGTGTGGCGTTGACGCTCATCGGCTCCACGAGCCCGACCATCGGCCAGTCGTACCTGATCGACGCGTTCCTCGTGGTCGTGATCGGCGGGCTCGGCCGGATCGCGGGCGCGGTGGTCGCGGCGTTCGTGCTGGGCATCCTCAACTCGTTCATCGAATACTCCACCACCGCGTCGATCGCGAAGGTGATCGTGTTCGTGCTCATCGTCATCTTCCTGCAGGTCCGCCCGCAGGGGCTGTTCGTGGCCAAGACTAGGAGCCTCGTATGACCGTGCTCAGTCGTTATCGGGCCTGGGTAGGGTTCGCCGTCGCGGCGGTGGCACTGTTCGCCGTCGCGCCGGCCCTGCTCTCCGACTTCAGGCTCAACCTGCTGGCCAAGTTCCTGTGCTTCGCGATCGTCGCGGTCGGAATCGGATTGGCTTGGGGCCGTGGAGGAATGCTCACCCTGGGACAGGGCGTGTTCTTCGGCCTCGGCGCGTACATCATGGCGATGCATCTCAAGATCGCCGACGCCGAACTGCGCGGCGATGCGGTACCGGACTTCATGCAGATCGCGGGCATCCGCGAACTGCCCGGCTACTGGCTGCCGTTCACGTCGCCGCTCACCACCATCGCCGCGATCCTCGTCGTCCCCGCCCTGGTCGCGTTCCTGCTGGGGATCGGGGTGTTCAAGCGCCGGGTCAAGGGCGCGTACTTCGCGATCCTGTCGCAGGCCCTCGCGGCGGCGTTCGCGATCCTGCTGATCGGACAGCAGTCGATCGGCGGTTCCAACGGACTCAACCGTTTCCGCACGTTCTTCGGCTTCAATCTGGCCGATCCGGCGAACAAGCGGATGCTGTTCTTCATCGCGGCCGCCGTGCTCCTGGTGGTGGTCGCCCTCACCCGGCAGCTGATGAACTCGCGCTACGGCGAACTGCTGGTCGCCGTCCGCGACCAGGAGGAGCGGGTCCGGTTCCTCGGCTACGACCCCGCCAACATCAAGGTCGTCGCGTACACGGTCGCCGCGTTCTTCGCAGGTATCGCGGGCGCGCTGTTCGTGCCGATCGTCGGCATCATCTCCCCCGCTGATGTCGGCATCGTGCCCTCGATCGCGTTCCTCATCGGCGTCGCGATCGGCGGTCGCACCACGCTGCTCGGCCCGGTGCTCGGCGCGATCGGCGTCGCGTGGGCCCAGACGACGCTGTCCGAGAACTTCCCGTCGGCATGGACGTACGCGCAGGGCCTGCTGTTCATCGTCGTGATCGGCTTCTTCCCCGCCGGGATCGCCGGTATCGCGACGTTGCTGCGGCGCCGCACCCTCGTCACCACACCGCCACCGGACCCCGAATCCGAACCCGCCCGCGAGATGGAGGCCGCGCGATGAACCTCACCCGCCACCAGCCGGCACTCGGCGGCAACGCCGGAATGTCCAGCCAGTACCTCGAGATCCGCGACCTGCGGGTCACGTTCGACGGGTTCACCGCCGTCGACGGCGTGGATCTCACCCTCCTGCAGGGTGATCTGCGCTTCCTCATCGGCCCCAACGGTGCCGGCAAGACCACCCTGGTCGACGCCGTCACCGGGCTGGTCCCGGCCTCCGGTTCGGTCACCAAGTCCGGCGTCGAGTTGCTCGGGCAGAAGGTGCACAAGATCGCACGGCTGGGAGTGGGCCGAACCTTCCAGACGGCATCGGTGTTCGAGGAACTCACGGTGCTGCAGAACCTCGACATCGCCGCCGGGGCCGGACGTTCGGCGCTGACGCTGCTGCGCCGCCGCAAGTCCGTCCTGCCGCAGATCGAGGAGGCTCTCGAGACGATCGGCCTGACCCAGCTGCGTGACCGCAAGGCCGGGATCCTCGCGCACGGCCAGAAGCAGTGGCTCGAGATCGGCATGCTGCTGGTGCAGGACGCCGACGTGCTGCTGCTCGACGAACCGGTCGCCGGAATGAGCCACGACGAGCGTGAGGAGACCGGAAATCTGCTGCGCCGCATCGGCGGTGAACGGACCGTCGTGGTCGTCGAGCACGACATGGACTTCATGCGGGCGTTCGCGACATCGGTAACGGTGCTGGCCCGAGGCAAGGTGATCGCCGACGGCAGCGTCGAGGAGATCCAGGCCGATCCCATGGTGCAGCAGGTGTACCTGGGTACCACCGCTGCCGCAGCCCAAACCGCGTCCGCTGCCGCGAGTGTCCTCGAGGAGGCCTGATCATGCTGGAGCTCATCGACATCCACACCGGGTACGGCCGCACCGAGATCATCCACGGCGCCTCGGTGTCGGTGCCCGCCGACGGCGTGGCCGCCGTGATGGGGCACAACGGCGCCGGCAAGACGACGCTGCTGCGGGCCGCCGTCGGGCTCGCGAAGATCGCGTCGGGCAAGGTCCTGCTGGACGGCGAGGACATCACGAGGCTGCGTCCGAGCGCCCGGGTGGCGCGCGGGCTCGCCTACGTCCCGCAGGGGCAGCAGTCGTTCGGACAGCTCACGTGCGCGGAGAACCTGCAGGTGGTGGCGGACGGCCGCAAACGGGGCAAGGCCCTGATCGACGAGCAGCTCGCGCTGTTCCCGGCGCTCGAATCGCTCCTGGGCCGCCGGGCCGGGCTGCTGTCCGGCGGCCAGCGACAGCAGCTCGCGATCGCCCGGTCCCTCATCACCGAGCCGCGGGTGCTGGTGCTCGACGAGCCGACCGAGGGCATCCAGCCGTCGGTGGTCGCCGAGATCGAGTCCGCGATCGTCGAACTCACCCGGCGGGGCAACCTCGGAGTCCTGCTGGTGGAGCAGCACATCGGGTTCGCGCTGCAGTCCGCCGAGCGCTACTACATCCTCGAGTCCGGCCGCATCACCTCCACCGGCGTCGGCGGTGCCGGCGCCGAATCCGTCGTGCGCACCGCCATGGCTATCTGACGAGCCCACCCGGAGCCACTCTCCCGAACCGATCGAAGGAGCCCTCCCGTGTCCCACGGCTTCGACACCCTTCTCGTCGCCAACCGCGGCGAGATCGCGTGCCGCATAATGCGATCCGCACGCACGCTCGGCCTCAAGACCGTGGCCGTGTACTCCGACGCCGATGCGTCCGCGATGCACGTCGAGATGGCCGACGCCGCCGTCCGACTCGGCCCGGCACCCGCCGCGGAGTCCTACCTGCGCACCGATCTGGTGATCGACGCCGCGCTCGCGAGCGGCGCCGGCGCCATCCACCCCGGCTACGGGTTCCTCTCGGAGAACGCCGAATTCGCGGCCGCCGCCGCACAGGCCGGAATCGCATTCGTCGGCCCCACCCCGGAGCAGTTGCGGGTGTTCGGCAACAAACACACCGCCCGGGAGGCGGCGCGGGCCGTGGGCGTCCCCCTGGTGCCGGGCAGTGGACTGCTCGCGACGATGGACGACGCACTGGCCGAGGCCGACCGCATCGGATACCCGGTGATGCTCAAGGCCGTCGGCGGGGGCGGCGGCATCGGAATGCAGGCGTGTTTCACCCCGGCCGCACTCCGCGGGGCGTACGAGACGGTGCAGCGCCTGGCCGCGGCGAACTTCTCGTCGTCGGGAGTGTTCCTGGAGCGCTTCGTCGCCCGTGCCCGGCACGTCGAGGTCCAGGTGTTCGGCGACGGCGGCGGCCGCACGCTGAGCCTCGGCACCCGCGACTGCTCGCTGCAGCGACGCCACCAGAAGGTGGTCGAGGAGGCGCCGGCGTCGGGCCTGCCCGATCACGTGGTGGACCACCTGCTGCGCTCGTCGCGCGAGCTCGCGTCGTCGGTGCACTACCGGTCCGCGGGGACCGTCGAGTTCGTGTACGACGTGGACCGCGGCGAGGCATCGTTCCTGGAGATGAACACCCGTCTGCAGGTGGAACACCCGGTCACCGAGGAGGTCACCGGCATCGACCTGGTGGAGTGGATGCTGCGACTGGCGGCCGGCGACACCCGGATGCTCGACGGCCTGCCCGACTCGGGCCCCGCAGTCACCGGGCACGCCGTCGAGGCCCGCGTGTACGCCGAGGATCCCGGTCACGACTACCGCCCGAGCGCCGGCACGCTCACCGCCGTCCGGTTCCCCGCCGCCGCGCGGATCGAGACGTGGGTCGACACCGGCACCGAGGTGAGCGCGCACTACGACCCGATGATCGCGAAGATCGTCACCCGGGGAGCCACCCGCGAGGACGCCTTCGCGAACCTGGACGCCGCGTTGACCGAGACCCATCTGTACGGCGTGCAGACCAATCTGCCGCAACTGCGCCACGTCTGTGCGGGGCCGGTCACCGAGTACACCACCGCATCCCTCGCGGACCTGCCGTCGACCGGGCCGCGCATCGACGTGCTGCGCGCCGGGACGATGACCACGGTGCAGGACCTGCCGGGCCGGATCAGCCTGTGGGAGGTCGGTATTCCGCCGTCAGGTCCGATGGACGACCTGTCGCTGCGGCTCGCCAACACCGCGGTCGGCAATCCGGTCGGCGCGCCGGGCCTCGAGTGCACGCTGCAGGGTCCGCGTCTGGTGTTCTCCGCTCCGGTGACGGTGTGTGTCACCGGCGCCGACGTCCCGGTGACCGTCGACGGGCTTGCTGTGCCGATGTGGGAGCCCGTGACGATCACGGCGGGCGCGACGCTCGACATCGGCTCGCCCGCGGAAACCGGCCTGCGCACCTACCTCGCGGTGCGCGGTGGCCTGGACGCCCCGCTGTTCCACGGCAGCGCCTCGACGTTCACGCTCGGCGGGTTCGGCGGCATCACCGGCAAGGCCGTCGCGACCGGGGACGTGCTGGGCATCCTCGATGCCACCGATGTCCTCGCCGACCCGGCACCGGTACCGTCCGACTCCCGCCCCGAGTTCGCCCACACGTGGCACCTCGCGGTCACCGAGGGGCCGCAGCCGTCGCCGTCGTACTTCACCGACGCGGACATGACCCAGTTCTACGGGACCACCTGGACCGTCGCGAGTCACGCGAACCGCACCGGTATCCGTCTCGACGGCCCCAAGCCCACGTGGTCGCGCCCCGACGGCGGCGAGGCCGGGCTGCACCCGTCGAACCTCCACGACAACCCGTACAGCGTCGGCGCCCTCAACGTCTCGGGCGACACCCCGATCCTGCTGGGCCCGGACGGACCCAGTCTCGGCGGGTTCGCGTGCCCGCTCACCGTGGTGAGCGCGCACCGCTGGAAGATGGGCCAGATCCGGCCGGGCGACGCGGTGCGCTTCGTGCCGGTACCCGACGAGGCCGCCGATGCGCTGCGGCGGTCGGATGCGGATCGGTCGAAGGATGTTCCCGCCGTGCGTATCTCGCGCGGCGACGGCGGCGTCCTCGGTCGCGCGCCGGAGGGCGAGGATCGCCCTGCCGTGGCGTATCTGCGGGGCGGCGACGACAACATCCTCGTCGAGTACGGCCCGATGACGCTCGACCTGGGACTGCGGATGCGGGTGCACGCGCTGTCGGAGGCGCTGGCGCAGCTGAAGGTGTCGGGCCTGATCGACGTCACCCCGGGCGTGCGGTCGCTGCACCTGCACTTCGATCCCGATGTGCTGCCGCAGTACCGGGTCCTCGGGCTGCTCCGGGAACTCGAGGAGCAACTGCCCGCGACGCACGACCTGGTGGTCCCGAGCAGGATGGTGCGACTGCCGTTGTCGTTCGACGACCCTTCCATCGCCGAGGCCCTCGACCGCTACCGCAGCGGGGTGCGTGAGAGCGCTCCGTGGTTGCCGTCGAACACCGAGTTCATCCGGCGGATCAACGGACTCGACAGCGTCGACGCCGTGCGCGACGCCGTGTTCGACGCCGAGTACCTGATACTCGGCCTCGGCGACGTGTATCTCGGTGCCCCGCTGGCGGTCCCGCTCGATCCACGGCACCGCCTGGTGACCACCAAGTACAACCCGGCCCGCACGTGGACGCCGTCGGACGCGGTGGGCATCGGCGGCAAGTATCTGTGCGTGTACGGCATGGAGTCGCCCGGCGGCTATCAGCTCATCGGGCGGACCGTCCCGATCTGGTCGGGCTACCGGCAGCGCGCTCCGTTCGAGGCGGGCAAGCCGTGGCTGTTCCGGTTCTTCGACCGGATCGTGTGGGAGCCGGTCACACCCGAACAGCTCACGGAGGCCCGGGCCGAGTCGCGAGCGGGCCGGTTCGACGCCGACATCAGCGAGGGCACGTTCGCGCTCGCCGACCATCTGCGATTCCTGGAGGCGAACGCCGACTCGATCGCGCAGTTCGAGGCGCGGCAGAGCGCGGCCTTCGAGACGGAGAAGCGTGCGTGGCACGCGGCCGGCGAGTTCGACCGGACCGAGACCGCGCCGGCGCCCGAGCCGGAACCGGCCACCGTCGACGTCCCACCGGGTGCGGTGGTGGTGGAGGCGCCGATGGTCGGCAACGTGTGGCGGGTGGAACTGTCACCCGGACAGCAGGTCTCGGCCGGTCAGCCGGCGGTGATCCTCGAAGCGATGAAGCTGGAGATGCCGGTCCCCTGCCCCGGGTCGGGCACCGTCCTGCAGGTGCTCACGGTGCCGGGCGCCAAGGTGGCGCCCGGGACACCGCTGGCCGTCATCGGCTGAGCTGCTCCTCGGCCAGCACCTTGACCTCCCCCTTGGCGACCTTTCCGCCGGGCGCCAAGGGGAGACGGTCGACGGTGACGACGTGCTCGGGGATGTACTCGCGGGTCACGCCCTGCTCGGCGAGCCAGGACGACAGCTCGGTCGCGGCGAGCGCGGTGCCGTCGGCGGTGACCACCACGGCACACACCTTCTCGCCGAACAGCGCGTCGTGCACGCCGACCACGGCCACCATCACGATCGCCGGGTGGGCGCGCACGAACTCCTCGACCTCGACCGCCGAAATGTTCTTGCCGCCGCGGATGATGATGTCTGCCTTGCGACCCACGACCCGGACCCGTCCGGTGGCATCGATCTCGACGATGTCGCCCAGCAGCATCCAGCCGTCGCTGGTGTACAGCTCGGTGTTGGCCGCGTCGTCGTCCCAGTAGCCGTGGCACATGAGCGGACCGTTCACGCCGGGCTGGCCGCGTCGCTCGGCGCCCAGCACCTCGACGCCGGCGTCGTCGAACACCCGCACCTGCATGTTGTCCAGCAGGTGCCCGCAGGTGCGCAGGCGGGTGTCGGCGTCGTCGTCGACGGTGGTGACGCTCACCGCGCCGGTCTCGTTGGAGCCGTAGAACTGCAGTACCGCCGCCCCGGTGCGCTCCTCGAACGCCAGGGCCTCCGAGTACGGCACCGCCTCACCGCCGGTGAACATCGCCCGCAGTGCGCTCAGGTCCGCCTCGCGGCCGCGGTCGGAGCGCAGCAGCATCTTGAACTGCGTACTGACACAGTTCAAGACGGTCACCCGTTCCCGCTCGAGCAGGTCGATCATGGTGTCCGCGTTGAACCGCTCGAGCACCACATTGGGTGCGCCGAGCAGCGTCGGCAGGAAGTGCGACGTCCACAATCCGAATCCGAACGGCGCCGGGACCGCCCCGAAGAAGACGTCGTCGCCGGTGATGTTGCCGGCGCGCCCCGCCACCTCCGAGAACGCGATCCAGCGGTGTTCGGTCTGCGTCACCAGCTTGGGCAGACCGGTCGTGCCGGACGTGGAGTTGAGCATCGATACGTCCCGGATGCCGAAACGCGGACTGGTGGCGTCGAACCGGCGTTCGCCCACCGCGATCGGGCGCCCGGCGGCGTCCTCGACCACCACCGACCCCAGATCGTCGACGTAGACGACATACTCGGGCCCGCCGGTGCGCTCGCGCAGTTCGGCGACGAGCGGGGCGATGTCCTGGCCGCGCATCGTGCGCGCGGTGACGAGGACCCGGCAGTCCGCGCGGGTCGTCAGGTGCGCCACTTCCTTGATCCCCGAACGCGATCCGATGCCCACGGCGATCCGGCCGGTCCGGTACGCGGCGCACAGCGCGGCGTGGAACACCATGGTGTCGGGCAGGTACAGCGCGACCGCGCCGGGTTCGCCGTCGCCGTCACGGTCGGCCAGCGCCGCCAGCGCGGACGCGATCCGGTCGGCCGTCGCGTCGTAGCTGGCCCACGAGATGCGGGCGTCGGGTGTGATGAACGCGAGGTGGTCGGGGATGGTGAGCGCCCAGTGCCGCACGAGCTCACTGACGCTGAGGTCGGCGAACTTCTCGGGAGCGGTGGCGAATTCGCCGACCGCGATGTCGAGTGTCGTGGTGATGTTCCCCATCGGACTCACTTTCCCACCGTCGTTTCCAGGAGGCCCATCGACTGCTTGTAGGCGGCGTCGAGCGAGTCCGCATCGGACCGGGTGTCGATGATCCGGCCGCGCTGCATCACGTAGCCGCGCTGCACCACCGACTCGAGCGCGGCGAGCGCGGGCTCGGCGACCAGCACCGTGACGCCGTCCGCTGCGAGATCGCCCACGAGCGAACGCAGTTCGGCGACGATCTTCGGAGCGAGACCGGTCATCATCTCGTCGAGCAGCAGGACCTTCGGCGTCGACAGCAGTGCCCGGCCGAGCACCAGCATCTGCTGCTCGCCGCCGCTGAGCACACCCGCGTAGCTGCGCGCACGTTCGCGCAGCACCGGGAACCGCTCGAACGCCGACTCGATTGCGTCCTTCTTCAGGCCCTGCAGGTCGGCGCCCACCTGGAGGTTCTCGAGCACCGACATCTTCATGAACAGCTGCCGGCCCTGCGGGACGTACGCGAATCCCTCCCGCACCCGCTGCAGCGCCGACATCGAGTCGACCCGGCGACCGTCCACCGCCACCTCACCGGTCCCGCGCACCGAGCCGTAGACGGCCCCGAACAGGCTGGACTTGCCGGCACCGTTGGGTCCGACGATCGCGGTCACCGTGCCGGGCGTGGCCGTGAACGAGACGCCGTCGACCGCGACGGCCGACCCGTACCGGACCCGCAGGTCCTTCACGTCGAGCGTGGTCATGAGTTTTCCTCTCCTGCCCCGAAGTACACCTCACGCATCGCGTCGCTCGCGAGACATTCGGCGGGTGCGCCGTGGAAGGCGACCGAGCCGAAGTCCAGCAGCACGACGGTGGTCGCGAGTTCGGCGATGAGATCGACGTTGTGGTCGACCAGCACCACGCCGCGGCCCTGCGCCTGGATCTTGCGCACCGCGCCGGCGATCGCGGCGATACCGGTGTGGTCTGCACCCGCGAACGGCTCGTCGAGCAGCAGGACCTGCGGGTCGGTCGCCATCGCGCGTGCCACCTCGACCAGACGCTGGCCGCCCAGGCTCAGTTCGCCGCACGCACTGGTGGTGTCGTCGATCGCGTATTCGTGCGCAACGGCGCGGGCACGGTCGGCGGTGGCGTCCCAGTTCTCGAACGGACCCTTGAGCGCCCACCACAGCGAGTGCAGCGGCGTGCGCATCCGCCGCCCGTACAGCGCGGGCACGATGTTCTCGACCGCGCTCAACTCCAGGGCCAACTGCGGGTGCTGGAAGGTGCGCGACAGTCCCTGCCGCGCCCGCTTCTCACTGGCACCGGTCAGCGTCCGACCTGCCAGCGTGACGGTGCCGGCGTCGGCCCTCTGCGTGCCGAAGATGCAGTCGACCAGTGTGGTCTTGCCGGCGCCGTTGGGGCCGACGAGTCCGACGACCTCACCGGGCGCGACGGTGAACGAGACGTTGTCGACGGCGCGGACGCCGCCGTAGTTCTTGGTGAGCCCGGAGACCTCGAGCAGCGCGCTGCCGGTCATGAGCGATCACTTCCTTCCTCGACCGAGCCGGACTTCGTGGAACCGGTGAGACGACCGAATGCAGCGGAGACCCAACCGATCACGCCGCCGGGGGCGATGACGAGGATCAGCAGCACCGCGATTGCCAGCAGCAGCTCGCCACTGCCCTGGTAGCCGGGCATGTTGAGGGTCACGATCACCACGATCAGCGCACCGAGCGGGGCACCCCACGCGCTGTTGCGACCGCCGATGATCGGCATGAAGATCGCGAGGAACACGATGCTCAGCGTGAACGTCTCGGGCGTGACCGCCTGCACCGAGACGGTGAACAGCGAGCCGCCGGTCGACGCGATGGCGGCACCGATCGCCAGCGCGATCACCGTCAGGTGTGCCGGATTGACGCCGGACGAGCGGCCGGCGTTCTTGTTGTCGCGCGCCGCGCGCAGCGTCAGACCCCACACCGACTTGCGAAGTCGGTCGACGATCACCGCGATCGCGCATACGAACAGGATCGCGAGCACCACCAGGGTGTACCGCGGCGGCTGCCAGCCGAACAGGGTGACCGCCTCGACACCCGAGATGCCGGCGGAGCCGCCGGTGAAGCTGGGCCCGTCGATCAGCCAGTGCTCGAACGCGATTCCGAACAGCAGCGTCACGGCGGCGAGGTAGAAGCCGGACAGCTTCTGCGTCGCGAGCGCCAGGATCACCGCGACCACCGCGGCCACCAGGGACCCGATCACCCAGCCCCACCACATCGACAGCCCGGTCTTCACCGAGATCAGCGCGACGGCGTACGCGCCGATCGCGGCGTACGCGCTGTAGGCCATCGACAGCGAGCCGGCCATCACGAACGGGATGTACATGCCCAGTGCGATCAGCGAGTACGTCGCGGCGAGGAACACGAGGTCCTGCCGGTACAGGCTCGGGCCCATCCACAGCAGGACGCCGGCGACCACCGCGAGGGTGATGCCCACTTCGACGGCAATGTTCTTCAGTGAGCGGTTGGTCCGCGCGGATCGGGCCGACGCGGCCGATTCCGACCTCCGTGACGTGTCGGTCAGCATCAGACGCGCACCTTCCTCGAGAGCATGCCCTCCGGCCGGAAGGCGAAGAACACCAACGCGATCAGCAGGATCGCGGTCTGTGCGGCGCTGGCACCGAAGTAGTACGGCGCGAACACCTGGACGAAGCCCAGCAGCATGCCGCCGATCAGCGGCGCCCAACTGCGGCCCGTACCGCCGATCACCAGGGCGATGAACGCCGTCAGCGTCCACGACAGACCGCTGGTGAACTGCACACCGGCCTTGGACGCGAACAACAGTCCGGCGATCGCAGCGATCAGGCCCGCGACGGTGAACGCCACCAGACGCACCCGGTTGACCGGCAGCCCCAGCACGCGAGCCGCCTCCGGGTTGTCGCCCACCGCGCGCAGCAGCCGTCCGGTCTGCGAGGTCTGCAGCCACACACCGACCGCGACGAACACGATCGCGGTGCCGGCGATCAGCACGATCGACGAGCCGTCGACGGTGGCGCCGGCGACGGTGACGGCCTGGAAGTCGAAGAGCTTCTGCCCCGGCAGCGGGGTGCGGCCGAAGATGGTGCCGGCCATCTGCTGCACCGCGAACAGCACCGCGGTGACAGCGACCAGTGCGGGCAGTTCACCTCGGCCGGACCGCTTCTGGACCTGCTGGACCACGAGCTTCTCGGTGATCACCGACAGCGCCATGCCGACTGCGAGGCCGAGCAGCAGCGCGAGCCACAGCGGGACACCGTAGTCGACCACCACGAAGCTACAGGCCATGGCGGCGGCCATCGCGTACGGGCCCATCGCGAAGTTGAAGAAGTCCGCCCCCACCACCACGAGATACATACCCAGGGCGATGAGTGAGAAGAACGCGCCGATCTCGAGAGCGGCGAGCCAGAGTTGTGCGTCAGTCATGCTTGTGTCTCCTTCGTCAGCCACACGGAGGCTGGTAGGACGCCCACGGCCCGTCGGGCTTGTTGTCGGGCCCGAACTCGACGAGCACCAGGCCGCACAGGCTGTCGGGCGCGAGGTGGTCGTCGGGGCTGTACGACAGCGTCAGGCCCTCCTGGCCGAACGTCGCGGGGATCCCCGACACCTGCTGCAGTGCGTCGCGCACCTTGTTGCGGTCGGTGTGGTCGCCGGCGATCTCGAACGCGCTCTCGAGCATCATCACGGCGTCGTACGCCTGTGCGTCGTACGCGGTGAGCTGATAGTCGGCGCCCTTGACCCTGCGCACCTGCTCGGTGAACGCGGCTGTGCGCGTGTTGTTCTCGCTGAGGCTGCCCATGTAGACCATGCCAGTGAGCGCACCGGGGTCGGCCAGCGCCCACGACTTGGGCTGGTTGCCGATCGACGCGAGCGAGAAGCGCTGCGCCTGCGGATAGATCTTCGCGAGCGTGTTGTGCGCGAGGATCTCGAAGTGCCCGCCGATGCTGGCGACGAGGATCGCGTCGGGCTTGGTCCCGGTCACGCGCGAGGCTTGTGCGGTGAGGTCGGCGGCGTCGACCGGCGCCTTCTCGACGGCGGTGACGTCGGCGCACTTCTCGAGCGCGGGCCGCAGCGTCTTGATGATGCCGTCGATCGAGGCGCTGGCGTCGCCGAGGATGCCGAGCGTCTTGTAGCCCATCTTCTCGAACGCGCCGCAGTACACCTCGGCGTACTGCTTGAGGGAGTTCGGGATCATGAACGCGTAGCCGTTGTCCGGCGCGTTCGCGAACGCGTCGGACAGGACGACGGGCGCGATGGCCGGGATCTCGGACTGCTGCAGCACCGACTTGGCCTGGATCACCGAGCCGGAGCCGGTGGCGAGGAGCACCGCGCTCGCGCCCTGGTCGACCAGCTTGCGGATGATCGACGGCGTCTTGGTGGGGCTGGACTCGTCGTTCTCGACCACCAGCCGGACCGGCTTGCCGTTGATGCCGCCTGCGGCATTGATGAGGTCGACGGTGAGCCGGACCGTGCTGCCGGCGATGGTGCTGTACGACGCACCCGGACCCGTCGAATCCTCGTCGAGGCCGATCACGATCTCGTCGGGCGACATCTCACCCGCGGACGCGCACCCCGCCACGCCCAGCGTTCCCACTGCGGCGGCCACCGCCAACGCGACGACCCTTCCGATTCTCACAACCGACTCCCGTCTCGCCCGCCAGACCTTCAAGCGTTTGGTCAATCAAGCAAGTGCTTGATTGACGATTCGGGGCAGAAGTATGCCCCGGGTCACATTCGGAAGTCAATGCGGGGAGATCCCCCTGATGGAGACCGAGGTCAGTTGCCCCGCAGCAGACGCAGTTCGCGGATCGCTTCCTTGAGCTCGTCGACGTCGCGCTGCAGGTCGGCCAGCTCCGAGACGTTCACCGCATCCACCGCATCCACCGCATCGACGGCGGCCGCGGTGCCCGCAGCCCCCGCCGAGGCCACCGCAGCCCGCTCCGCAACCTCCGACGAGCGGACCGGGCCCGGGGCGGCCTTGGCCGACGCCGAACCGGCGGGCCCGCCGGCGGCGAAGCCGTCGAGGAACACCGCGATCAGGTCGTGGCGCAACCGCTCGGCATCCTGCGCCAGCGAGGCGCGGTTGAATCGCACCGTGGACCACACGGATTCGCGGAGCATGCGATGGAAATGCCGGGGGTCGATGTCGGTGCGGAACTCCCCGGACTCCACGCCGAACGCGATGGCCTCGGCCCAGTAGTTGTGGGCGCGGCGCACCGCGGTGGAGATCGGACTGTCCGCCGGCTGCGACGACAGCGCGCTCTCGTTCTGGTAGATCTCCGTGGCGAACGGGTGGTCGGCGGCGGCCTCGAACGAGACCGCGACCATGTGGTCGAGGCGCTCACGTCCGGTCTCGCCTGGAACCATCGCCGCCTCGTAGCGTTCGTTGAGGTCGTCGACGAACGCGATCACGATCTCGAAGACGATCGCATCCTTGGAGCCGAAGTAGTGGTAGAGGCTGCCGGAGAGGATGCCGACCTCGTCGGCGATGTCCCGTACGGTGGTTCCCGCGACGCCACGCTCGCTGAACAGCTTCGCCGCGTGGAACAGAATCTCTTCCCGTCGGGTCGATGCCACCTGACGTCTCCCCTCTTCGCGGCACGGATGCAGTCTTCATCCGACACCGATCGAACGCTTGCTTGACGCCGGTATGGTACACGGCCGGTCGTATTGCCGAACAGATCCGACCGGCGATGTTAGCTTCTTCCTACCGAGCAGTAACCGAGGGTGGGGTTGGGCGGTCACGATGATCAGCGCAGGTGAGCGGCGGGGACTGGAAGAGCAGCTGACGGGTCGTCGGGTGCTCATCACCGGCGCGGCCCGCGGCATCGGGGCGTCCCTGGCCCGGCGGCTGCACGGGCGCGGCGCCCGCGTCGCACTCCTGGGCCTGGAACCCGAACTCCTCGAACAGGTCGCGACCATGTGCGGCGGGGCGCCGTGGCGGGTCTGCGACGTCCGCGACCGCGAGCAGATGGAGGCGTCCGTCGCCGCGCTCGTCGACGAGCTGGGCGGACTGGACGTCGTCGTCGTCAACGCCGGTGTCGCGGCGCAACTCCCCCTGCTCGGCGGCGATCCCGCCGTCATGGACCGGACCGTCGAGGTCAATCTGCTGGGCGCGTACAACACGGTGCGTGCCGCCGGCCCGCACGTCGCGCATCCCGGCGGGTATGCCCTGTTGGTCGCGTCCGCCGCCGCCGGCGTGCAACTGCCGATGATGGGCGCGTACGCGGCCTCGAAGGCGGCGGTGGAGGCGCTCGGCAACACGCTGCGGATCGAGACGCGACACCTCGGGATGCGGGTCGGCGTCGCGTATCTCGCCGAGATCGACACCGACATGACGGCGATCGGGTTCGGCACCGAGGCCGCCCGCAGCGTCGGACAGCTGGGTCCGTTCACCCGCGTGGTGCCTCTGTCGGTGGCGGTCGACGCGTTCGAGCGCGGCATCGCCGGGCGTCGCCGCCGCGTCTACGCGCCGCGTTGGGTGGCGACGACGATGCGGCTTCGTATGCTCGTCCAGAGATTGATCGAACTGCGCCCCCAGCCGCGGATCGCGCAGGCCCTGGACGTGGCCCGCACCGAGCACGCACGGCTGACCACCGAACTACCGGACCGAGCCGGGGAGGCCGAGTGACCGCATACGACGAGAAGACGGGCAAGAACACCGCACCGCGGGTACCGCCGGGACGGTTCCGGGAACTCGGGCCGGCCAACTGGGCGGTGTGGCGAGTCCTGTCGCTCGGCTCCGGCACGAAGGACGCCAAGCTCTTCAGCACCCTGGGCCGCACCGGCGGGCTGTTCCGCGGCTGGCTGCACTACTCGGGTGTCCTGATGCTGCTGCCCGGCACCAAACTGTCGCGGTTCGAGATCGAGTTGGTGGTGCTGCGCGTCGCACACCTGAGGAAGTCCCGGTACGAGATGGATCACCACATCCGGCTCGGCCGCAAGGCCGGGATCACCCCGCAGATCCTCGACCGCATCCTCGTCGGCCCCACCGACCCGGACTGGTCGCCGCGGTACCGAGCAATGCTCGCGGCCACCGATCAGCTCCTGACCAGCAAGAACCTGGACGAGCCGACCTGGGCGGCGCTGGCCGCGCACCTCGACGACCGCCGGCTCGTCGAGTTCTGTCTGCTCGTGACGCAGTACGACGGCCTGGCCACCACGATCGACGCCCTGCGGATCCAACCAGACTTCTGACCACCCGACCGGTGGCACACTGGTGTCCGTGGACCCTGAGCAACTACGGACCGATTTCTCCCGCTTCATGATGTCGTACCGATTCGGTATCGCTCAGCTGATGACGAGGGTCAAGGTTCTCGAGGACGAGTTCACCCACATCAATCGATACAACCCCATCGAGCACGTCACGTCCCGCGTCAAGACGCCGGAGAGCATCATCCGCAAGGCGCAGCGCATCGAGTGCCCGCTCACCCTCGACGACGTCCGCGCGAACATCCTCGACATCGCGGGGGTGCGGATCACGTGCAGCTTCATCTCCGACACCTACCGGATCGCCGACATGATCACGAGCCAGCCGGACATCGAGGTGCGCGAGGTCGAGGACTACATCGCCAACCCCAAGCCCAACGGCTACAAGAGCCTGCATCTCATCGTCGAGGTGCCGGTGTATCTGAGCGACCGGGTGCAGACGGTTCCGATCGAACTTCAGATCCGGACGATCGCGATGGATTTCTGGGCCAGCCTCGAGCACAAGATCTACTACAAGTTCAACCGCGAGGTGCCGGCCGAACTGCTCGCCGAGCTCACCGAGGCCGCCGAGACCGCGCACCGGCTCGACGTGAAGATGGAACGGCTCAACGACGAGTTCGCCAACCTCCGGGCCCAGCAGGGTGTCGCCGACGAGCCCCCGGAGCTGACCGTGCCGCCACAGTTGCTCGACGCACTCGATCTGCGACTGCAGAACTAGCGTCCGCCCTACGGCAGCGGCCGGACGACTCGACAGGGGTTCCCGGCGGCGAAGACGTGTGCCGGCACGTCCTTGGTCACGACACTCCCGGCGCCGATCACCGTGTTGTCGCCGATCGTCACACCGGGGCACACGATGACACCGCCTCCCATCCAGACGTTGTTGCCGATCGTGATGGGTGCCGCGGTCTCCCAACGCTGTCGACGCGCCTCATGGTCGGCCATCGGGTGCAGCGCGGTCAGGAGCTGCGCGCGGGGACCGATCGAGACGTCGTCGCCGATCGTGATCGGTGCGCAGTCCATCAGAATCGCGTCGTAGTTGAGGAAGCTGTTCGATCCGATGCGGATGTAGGTCCCGTAGTCGCACTGGAACCGCGGCATGATCCACGATCCCTCGCCCAGTCCCCCGAGGAGCTCGTCCAACAGGTCACGACGCACCACGTCGTCGTCCGCCAGGGTCGCGTTGAACCGATCGAGGAGTCGTTGACAGGACTTGCGGCTCTCGACCAGGTCGATGTCGTTGTCCCGGTACAGGTCTCCCCGCAGCATTCGTTCACGCTGTTCGCTCATGGTGGCCGACGGTACCGATCGCGACTGCGACCGGCGGACGAAACTCCCGTCGGGCTCACAGATCCGCGGCCGCGGCAAGCCGCTGACCTCTCGTTGTGATGATTCCGACGATGGTCGCGAACTCGATTGCCGCGGGCCCGCGGACGCCGGTAACGTCGCCCCGTTCGGCCGTGACAGTCGTCCGTGCCCCGATCCGGTAGGAACCGCATGTCCCAAGACGTCCAGGTGACCTCGAGTCCCGACGCACCCCTCAGCAGCAATCCGACTGACAACCCCAATCACGAGCGCCGTTGGCTCGTGCTGTGCATCGTCGCGCTGGCGCAGCTGACCGTCGTCCTCGACGGCACGATCGTCAGCATCGCACTGCCCGACGCCCAGAAGGAACTGGGCATCAGCAACCTCGACCGCCAGTGGGTCGTCACCGGCTACGCGCTCGCGTTCGGCGCGCTGCTGCTCCTGGGCGGACGCATCGCCGACTACTGGGGTCGCAAGCGTTCGTTCATGGTCGGCATGGCCGGCTTCGCGGTGGCGTCGGCCGTCGGCGGTTTCGCGCAGAACGGGATGCAGCTGTTCGCCGCGCGCGCCGGTCAGGGCGTCTTCGCGGCTCTCCTCGCGCCGGCCGCGCTGGCGATCCTCACCACGACGTTCGTCGGGGAGAAGGAACGCGCCAAGGCGTTCGCGGTGTTCGGTGCCATCTCCGGCGGCGGCGCCGCGATCGGCCTGCTGCTCGGCGGCGTGCTCACCCAGTACGTCGACTGGCGCTGGTGCCTGCTGGTGAACGTGCCCGTCGTGCTCTTCGCGATCGCGGTCACGCTGCCGATCGTCAAGGAGACCAAGGCGCACGGCGACACCAGCTACGACCTGCCGGGCACCGTCCTGGTCGCGATCGGCCTGGGCTCGCTGGTGTACGGCTTCACCAAGGCCGAGCACGGCTGGCTCGAGACCCAGACCCTGCTGTTCATCGGCATCGGCCTGGTCGCGCTCGTCGCGTTCGTACTGGTCGAGCGGCGCACCGCGAATCCGCTGCTGCCGCTGAGTGTTCCGTGGCACCGAGACCGCGGCGCCGCGTTCATCGGATCGGCGCTGGTGGGGTCTGCACTCCTCGGCGGCACGCTGTACCTCACGTTCTACCTGCAGATCGTGATGGGTCTGAGCCCGGTGATGGCAGGTGTCGGCTCGCTGCCGATGGCCGTCTTCATCGTCATCGCGTCCACCATTGCGGCTCAGCTCACCACCCGCATCGGCCCCAAGCCGCTGATGACCGTCGGCCCGCTGGTCGCGGCTGTCGGCCTGCTGATGCTCACCCAGATCGAGGTGCACACCTCGTACTGGACCCACGTGTTCCCCGGTCTGGCGATCTTCGGCTTCGGCCTGGGCCTGCTGATGGTGCCGATGCAGAACCTGGCGCTGCTCGGCGTCCCCAACCACGACGCCGGTGCCGCCAGCGCCCTGGCGAACGCGACGCTGCAGGTGGGTGGCGCGCTGGGCACGGCCCTGTTCACCACGGTGTACGCGTCGGCGAAGAGTGCGTTCCAGGCCGACAACCCGGCACCCACTCCGCCGCCCGGCTTCCCGGCCGACGCGATCCCGACGGACCTGTCGAACGCGACGCCGCTCACGCCCGAGCAGATCGCGGCCCTGCCGCAGCCCGCGCAGGACTTCGTCGGCAAGGTGATCGACTGGGTGTTCGGCACCGAGGTGTCGGGCTACGCGCACGCCTTCGGCTGGGCCGCTGTGCTGATCGCGATCATCAGCCCGCTGGTCGTGATCCTGGTGCGCGCCAAGAAGGGCGACCTGCCCACCGAGGGCGCCGTCGGGATGCACTGACCTCCCCGCCCCGAAGCTGAAGGGTCCCTTCACACGCCGCCGGCGCGTGAAGGGACGCTTCAGCCGTTGAGCGGGCGGCTCAGAGCGCCGCGCGCAGCACGGTCTCGAGCGGGGTGGAGGCGCGGCCGATGAGCCGCTGCAGGTCGCCGCCGGTGACATCGAGGACACCGGTCGCGACGCCGGCGTCGGCGTCGGCGAGGACCGCCGCGACGGGTGCGGGCAGCCCGGCCGACTCGAGGATCCCCCGGTACTGCTCCACAGGCAGGTCCCGGTACTCGACGGGCTTGCCGGTGACGTCCGAGATGGCCCGGGCCAGTTCGGGATACGTCAGGTGCTCGTCGCCGCCCAGCTCGTACACCTTGCCGGCCTGGTTCTCGTCGGACGTGAGGACGGCCGCGGCGGCGTCGGCATAGTCGGCACGCGCGGCACCCGCCACCCGGCCGTCTCCCGCGCTGCCGGCGAGGACACCGCGCTCGGCGGTGCCGGCGAGATCGTTGGTGTAGTTCTCCCAGTACCAGCCGTTGCGGAGCAGCACGTGGTTCAGACCCGACTCGGCGAGCAGACGCTCGGTGACCTGATGCTCCTGCGCCAGCTGGAGCGTGTTGTTCGGCGCGTCCGGGATGGAGGTGTACGCGACGAGGCCGACACCGGCGGCCTTCGCCGCGTCGATGATGTTGATGTGTTGAGGCACGCGGCTGCCCACCTCGCTGCCCGAGATCAGCAGCAGCTTGTCGACGCCGGCGAGTGCGGTCTCGAGCGCGGCACGGTCGGCGTAGTCGGCGGTCCGGACCTGCACTCCCTGTCCGGCGAGTTCGGCGGCCTTGGCCGGATTACGGACGACGGCGACGACGTCGGACGCCGGGACGCTGCGGCGCAGAAGGGCGTCGATGGTCAGCCGGCCGAGGTGTCCGGTGGCGCCTGTGACGGCAATGGTCATGAGAACTCCCAGGGTTGAACCTTCAATAATTCGTTCACCCACCATGATGAACTTATTTTTCGTAAGTGCAAGCGTTTACGTCAGCACTGATGTTCGGGCTGGTAGTAACCTCGACGTCGTGAGTACCGCCGACCAGCCCTTCGACGACCCGACCCTCGAGGCCGACGTCTTCGCGCGCGGCTGCCATTCGCGCGGCGCACTGCTCAACGTCACCGGGCGGTGGGGAACGCTCGCGCTGGCCGCGCTCGCGGAGGGTCCGTACCGGTTCGGGGCCCTGCGCCGCCGGGTGGACGGGGTGAGCGAACGGATGCTGGCGCAGACGCTGCAACAGCTCGAGCGCGACGGCCTGGTGCACCGGGAGGTACGCGAAACCATCCCCCCGAACGTCGAATACAGCCTCACCCCCCTGGGCGAGCAGATCGCCGAACGCCTCACCGGCCTCATCGATCTGCTCGAATCGCACTTGCCGGACATCACCGCGGCCCAGAATCGGTACGACGCGCGCTGATTCGACGACACTGAGCTCGAGACCAAGGGGTGGCCGATGCCCAGCCTGACCAGCAGGGCCATGCCGCTGGCGATCGCGCTGCTGGGCCGACGTCGCCCGAGCGCCGACGACATCCGCCGGGAGATCGCGGCGCTGCAGGCCCAGCCGAAGCCGTTCGCGCCCCCGTCGTCGCTGGGACGCACACTCGACGTCGCCGCCTCCACCTCGATGGCGGGCTGGCCGATGTTCACGGTGGCGCCGCGCGGCCGGGCGCCGTCGGCGCGGGTGCTGTATCTGCACGGCGGCGCCTACATCCGGGAGATCACCCGGCACCACTGGAAACTGGTGGGACAGTTGGCGTCCGCGGGTGCGTCGGTGACGGTGCCGATCTACCCGCTCGCGCCGCGGGGGACAGCGGAGCACGTGGTGTCGGCGTCGGCGGACCTGGCCGAACTGCTCGCGGCGCGGGGCGAGCCGGTGATCGTGGCCGGCGACTCGGCGGGCGGCGGACTCGCGTTGGCGGTGGCCCTCGCGCTGCGCGACCGCGGCGTGGATTTCCCCGCCCACACCGCGCTGATCTCCCCGTGGCTCGACGCCACCGGCGCCCACCCGGAGATCCTCGAGGTGGCGCCGCGGGACCCGTGGCTGCATCCGAGCGGGCTCACCGTTGCCGCCGACGCCTACCGCGGCGACCTCGACCGCGAGCATCCGTGGGTGAGCCCGCTGGGCGGGGACCTCACCGGGCTCGGCCCGATCACGCTGTTCACCGGCACCCGCGACATCCTCAACGTCGACGCGCGACGCTTCGCCCCGCTCGCTGCGAGCGCCGGGCTGTCACTGGACTTCCACGAGGAGCCGGAGATGATCCACGTCTACCCGCTGCTCCCGATCCCGGAGGGCAAGAAAGCCCGCACAATCCTGTGCGGGCTTCTCGCGGACTAGCTTCTGCGGCGGGTGAACCGTCAGAAGTTGATCATGTGGCCGGCGAGGCCGTGGATGGCCTCCTGCAGCGCCTCGCTGAGCGTGGGGTGCGTGTGCACGTTGCGCGCGAGCTCGTTGACCGTGAGGTCCCACTTCTGGGCCAGGGTCAGCTCGGGCAGCAGCTCGGAGACGTCGGGGCCGATGAGGTGGCCGCCGAGCAGCTCGCCGTACTTCTTGTCGGCGATCAGCTTGACGAAGCCGTTGGGATCGGCCAGGCCGTGCGCCTTGCCGTTCGCGGTGAACGGGAAGGTGGCGACCTTGACGTCGTAGCCCTCGGCCTTGGCCTGCGCCTCGGTGAGACCGAAACTGGCGACCTGCGGCTGGCAGAACGTGGCGCGCGGCATCATCCGGTAGTCGCCCAGCTCCATCGTCTCGGCGTTGCCGATGGTCTCGGCGGCGACGACGCCCTGCGCCTCGGCGACGTGCGCGAGCTGCAGCTTGGCGGTGACGTCACCGATGGCGTAGACGCCGGGGACGTTGGTGCGCATGCGCTCGTCGATCGCGATGGCACCGCGCTCGAGCTGGACGCCGGTGTTCTCGAGGCCGAAGCCCTCGATCTGCGGGGCGAAGCCGATGGCCTGCAGTACCTTGTCGACGACGACGGTCTCGACCTGGTCGCTGCCGTTCTTGGCCATGGTGACGGTGACGCCGGCGGCGCCGTTGTCGGTGATCGTCTGGACCCCGGTGGAGGTCTTGATGTCGATCCCGTACTTCTTGTAGCGCTTGGCGATCTCCTTGGAGACGTCCTCGTCCTCGTTGGGCAGGGCCCGGTCGAGGAACTCGACGATGGTCACCTTGACGCCGTAGTTGTGCAGGACGTAGGCGAACTCCATGCCGATGGCGCCGGCACCGACGATGAGGATCGAGCCCGGCAGGTCCTTGGTGAGGATCTGCTCTTCGTAGGTGACGACGTTCTCGCTGAGCGAGGTGCCCGGCAGCAGCCGGGTCTTGGTGCCGGTGGCGATGATGACGTTGTCGAAGGTGACGGCGTCGGTGGACCCGTCGGCCTTGCTCACCACGATGGTCTTGGCGTCGGTGAAGCTGCCGCGACCCTCGTACTCGGTGATCTTGTTCTTCTTCATCAGGAAGTGAACGCCCTTGACGCGGCCGTCCGCGACCTGGCGGCTGCGGTCGAACGCAGCGCCGAAGTCGAAGGTCACGTCTCCCGAGATGCCGAAGGTCTTGGCATCGTTATGGAAGATGTGTGCCAGCTCCGCGTTGCGGAGGAGCGCCTTGGACGGGATGCAGCCCACGTTCAGGCAGACACCGCCCCAGTACTTCTCTTCGATGATGGCGGTCTTGAGGCCCAGTTGTGCCGCGCGGATAGCAGCGACGTACCCACCGGGACCGGCTCCGAGGACAACGACGTCATAGTGTGAGGTCACGAGGCCCTAGCCTAGTCCCGCCCCGAATCCGTGTCCCGGAATGGTGCTTACTCCGAAGTAAGTTCACAATCTGCAGGGATGACCCCGAACACACCTGCGACCCCAGCCGCCGGTGGCGACTGGGGTCGAAGATGCGAATGCTCAGCTGAACGAGATAGCGCTCCCGAGGTCCCCGATCGTGCTTCCGCCGAAGACACTGCCCCGGCTGAGGCTGAGGAGAACGTCGAGCAGGCCCGACATGGAACCCGTTGCCGCCCCGGCCAGCGAGCCGAGGTCGATTGCGTCCAGATTCATTGCAGTCGCCTTTCCTACTACTTCGTGTTCCGGATCAGGAGAGCTCGGTGACCGAACCGAAGTTGACGACGTTGCCGATGACACCGATCAGGGCGGCGATGATTGCATCGAGGTTCATTGTGTTTCCTTACTTTCGTGGTGGATTTGTGACAGGTGAGACGAACTAGCTGATCTCGGTGACGCTACCGAAGTTGATCAGGTTTCCGATCACGCCGATGAGAGCGGCGATGATGGCGTCAGCGTTCATTGCACTGCCTTTCGAGGGAGTTTGGTCGTGCGGTGTTATTGCCATGTGATCTTGTTCAGCCCGGGCTGGGACTTCGCCGGCTCCGGAGGACCCCGCTACCCCGGACGTTCGAACTCCCAAGACAACCCGCCCATTGCGACTCCGTCGGTGGCGCGGCCGTGGTGTGCCGCCCCTCCTGGCGTCTGGCCGGGAAGACGATCGCTTTTATTCGACCGTGATCGAAAGATAAACTAGGAGGCATCGTTCTGTACGCGTTTTCGTTACCTCATCTGGTCAGCCGTCCAGGATGTCTGAAAATTCACCCCCCACGGTCACCCCCCGGGCGTGCCAGGTCCAGGACGTCCGCCAGCTGCGGTCACGTCGTAATCCGACCAGCTCCGAGCCGCCGTCCGACCCGCCACCGGTCCACCGACAAGGCCGGTGGCAGGCACTTCGGGAGCGACCGCTCGTCGTCGCGCAGAGCACGTCGCAGTACCGATCACAATGGACCCATGACGCACTCCCCCTCCACGCCCGAGCCGGCCGACGACCCCAACCTGTGGCTCGAGGACGTCACCGGCGACGACGCACTCTCGTGGGTCCGCGAACACAACGACAAGACCGTCGCCGAATTCTCCGGCACCACCGAATTCGAGCAACTCGAATCAAACATTCGATCAATTCTCGACACCGATGCGCGCATTCCGTATTCCCGCCGACGCGGCGAGTACCTCTACAACTTCTGGCGCGACGCCGAACACGTCCGTGGCCTGTGGCGCCGCACGACGATGGACCGATACCGCAGCGACACAACGGAATGGGAGATCCTCGTCGATGTCGACGAACTCGCCGAGCGAGAGGGTGAGAACTGGGTGTGGTCCGGTGCGCAGGTGCTGCGGCCCGAACAGAACCTGGCACTGATCAGTCTGTCCCGCGGCGGCGCCGACGCCGTCGTCGTCCGCGAATTCGACCTCACCACCCTCGCCTTCGACACCGCCGACGGATTCCGGGTGGAGGAGGCCAAGACCGACATCGGGTGGATCGACGCCGAGCGCGTCTACGTCGGAACCGACTTCGGTGACGGAACCCTCACCGATTCCGGCTACCCCCGCCTCGCGAAGCGGTGGCACCGCGGCACCCCCCTGGCCGACGCCGTCACGATCTTCGAGGGTGAGCAGTCCGACGTCGCGGTCTCCGCGTGGCACGACAGCACGCCGGGATTCGAGCGCAGCTTCGTCGAGCGGGCGATCGACTTCTACACGTCGCAGCGCTTCCAGGTGCGCGGCGACGACACCCTCGTCCGCATCGACACCCCCGAGGACGCGCGGATCTCGGCGTACCGGGAGTGGCTGCTGATCCGTACCCGCTCCGAGTGGACCGTCGGCGATGTCACCTACCCGGCCGGCGCACTACTGGCCGCGAAGTACGACGACTATCTCGCCGGCTCGCGTGAGCTCACCACGCTGTTCCTGCCCGACGACCACACGTCGCTCGAGCAGTACGCATGGACGCGGCACCACCTGCTGATGGTGACGCTCTCCGACGTCCAGTCGCACGTGTACGTGCTCACCCCGGGCGAGAGCGGTTGGGTGAACACCCCGCTCGAAGGTCTCCCGGAGCTCACGTCCACTGAGATCATCGACACCGACCCGCGCGAGAGTGACGACTTCTTCCTCAACTCCAGCGGCTATCTCACCCCCGCCACCCTGTTCTCCGGCACCGTCGGCGGCCCGCTCGAGGCCCTCAAGTCGGCGCCCGCGTTCTTCGACCCCACCGGACTGACTGTCGCGCAGCACTTCGCCGAGTCCGCCGACGGCACCCGCATCCCCTACTTCGTGGTGCGCCGCGACGGGACGCCCGCCGGACCGACACTGCTGTACGGCTACGGCGGCTTCGAGAACTCCATGACACCCGGCTACAGCGGCATCAACGGCACCGCGTGGCTCCAGCGCGGTGGGACATACGTGGTCGCGAACATTCGCGGCGGCGGCGAGTACGGACCGCAGTGGCACACCCAGGCGGTGCGCGACGGCCGGCACAAGGTGCACGAGGACTTCGCCGCGGTGGCCCGCGACCTCGTCGCTCGGGGCATCACCACCGCCGACCGGCTCGGCGCGCAGGGCGGCAGCAACGGCGGACTACTGATGGGCATCATGCTCACCAAGTACCCGGAGCTGTTCGGCGCCATCGTCTGCCAGGTGCCGTTGCTGGACATGAAGCGCTACCACCTGCTGCTCGCGGGCGCGTCGTGGATGGCCGAGTACGGCGACCCCGACAACCCGGACGACTGGGCCTTCATCTCCGACTACTCGCCGTACCAGAACACCGACGCCGACCGGTCGTACCCGCCGATCCTCATCGCCACCTCCACCCGCGACGACCGCGTCCATCCCGGGCACGCCCGCAAGATGACGGCCCGACTCGAGGCGGAGGGCCACGACGTCCACTACTACGAGAACATCGAGGGCGGACACGGCGGCGCCGCCGACAACGCGCAGGCCGCATTCAAGTCGGCCCTCACGTACACGTTCCTGTGGGACAGGCTTGCCCGATGACCTCCGAACGTTTCCCTTCCTCGGCTACCATGCGCCCGGAATCGAACAACCGGAAGTGAGCTGCCACATGAGATCCGACGCGATCACCCGCCCGTCGCTGCGGCAACTGGGAGCAGGGGCCCTCGTCACCGCTACGGTCGTGGGCGCACTGCTGGGCGTCGCGCCGACTGCGACGGCCGGAGGCATTCCGAATCCGGCTGCGGCGCAGACAGATCCAGCGTCCGCCGATCGGTCCGACGGCGCCTACATCACCCGCATCGAGAACATCACCGATCGCTGGGTGCGGGTGTTCGTGTACTCCCCGGCGATGCAGTCCGAGCAGGAGGTGCAGGTGCTGTTGCCCCGCGATACCTCCGCGTCCCGGCCCACCCTGTACATGCTCGACGGACGGTCCGCCGCACCCGGAACGAGCAACTGGACCACACAGGGCAACGCGGTCGAGTTCTTCGAGGACAAGCCGGTGAACGTCGTCCTGACCACCGGCGGCCGCGCCAGCTACTTCACCGACTGGGACCGGCCCGACCCCGCCCTCGGCAACTACAAGTGGGAGACGTTCCTGACCGAGGAACTTCCCCCACTGATCGACGATCGGTTCGACGGCAACGGCATCCAGTCCATCGCCGGACTGTCGATGGGTGCGCAGTCCGCGATGATGCTCGCGATGCGGTCGCCCGGCCTGTACCGCGGAGTGGCCGCCTACAGCGGTTGCTACGAGACCACCGGTGATCTCGGCCAGACCCAGATGAGGCTCGTCGTCTCCAGCTACGGCGGCGACATCACGAACATGTGGGGCCCGTTCACCGATCCGAAGTGGGCCGAGCACGACGTCGTCATCAATGCCGAGAAGCTGCGTGGCACCACGATGTACGTCTCGACGGCCACCGGGCTGCCCGGCCCCAACGAGAACCTGGGCAACCCCGACCTGATCCCGCTCGTCACACAGGGCGGACCGATCGAGGCGGTCACCAACTTCTGTACCCACCAACTCGACGACCGGCTGCGCTCCCTCGGGATCCCGGCCGCCTTCGTCTACAACCCGGTGGGAGTCCACACCTGGGCGTACTGGCGCGACGAACTACCCAAGTCGTGGCCGACGCTCGCGGCCTCGCTCGGGGTCTGAGCCGCCGCGACACTCCGAACACGAAGAAGGCGGCGACGGTGCGTATGCACCGTCGCCGCCTTCTCGACGTTCGAGAGCGAAACTCAGGCGCTGAGCGAGCTGAGCGAGGCGGTGTCGAGCGAGCCGGAGGCGCCGGTGCCAGAGGAGCTGGCCGTGCCGAGCGAGTTCAGAGCCTTCACGATCGAGGTGACGGCATTGAGGACGGTGAGGATCTCAGTCGAGCCCATGGAAAACTCCCTGCGGTTCTTGTGGTGTGGCGCCCCCGGAGCGAAAGCGCTGCGGTCAATATAACGGTCGGGACACGGCAACAGCACCACATTGACACATACCCGGGATGAAATATGAGGGTGAAATCAAGAGTGATCCCGAATCCACCGCGCGATCCGCTCGGAAGTGCTGTCCGGCGTCCGAATCCACCCGTTATGTCCCAGTTCTTCCGGCTGGTGCCAGGTCGTGACGTCGGAGCCGGACAGTTTGTCCAACAGGTTCTTCGAGGAACTGCGCGGCGCCAGTTCGTCACCCTCGATCGAAATGGACAGCACCGGCAGCTTCAATCGTCCGATACGTTCCTCGTAGTCGATATCCGACCCCGACGGTTCGATTCGTCCGGTGCGCGCGAAGCGTGACCAGTCCGAGATCAGCACCCGCGACTGCCGCCCGAACCCGCCGACGTCCAAGCGGTCGCCGGGCCAGAACCCGGCCACGCTCGCGGTGAGGGACATGGCCGTCGACCCCAGCAGCACACCCGGCGACCGGGTTCCGGGAAATCCCCGATAGTAGGGCGAACCGGACGCCACGAGGATCAGCCCGCCGAGGCGTCCCCGTATCCGCGCCGCATACATCACCCCGAGCTGCCCGCCCATGCTGTGGCCCAACAGGAACGGCGTGCTCTCGTCGAACCGCTCGCGCACCACCTCGAACATCGCCGGCAGATCGACCGCCACCAATTCCTGGTAACCGAACGTGCTCGACGCGCTCGGCCGCGGCCGACTGTCGCCCTGACCCCGCAGCTCGCACGTCGCGGCGCAGAAGCCCTGCTCCACCAGAGAATTCGCAAACCGGTCGTAGAACGCGCCGGGAATGCCGAGACCCGGCACGATCACCACCACCGGCGCGCCCTCCGGTCCGGGAAACAGCCGCACCGGCGTCGTCGTCCCGTCGGGCATCTGGATCGGCACGGTCTCCGCCACGAGTCCGAGCCTATGCCCCCTCGGCCCGCGGGGCCCGGCAAACGGATCTCCCGCGGGTCCGGCCCGCGAACGACCGCGCGCTGGCATCCTGACGAGATGACCGGGTTTCGGTTTTCGCACAACGTCTTCGGCATCGCTTCACGGGACGAGTTCGTGGCCACGTGCCGGCGCGCCGAGCACAACGGCTACGACGCCATCTTCGCCGCGGACCATCTGGGGGCGCCGTCACCGTTCCCGCTCCTGGTCGCCGCCGCTGCCGCCACCGACCGGCTCCGGGTGGGCACCCTCGTGCTCAATGTCGGCTTCTGGAATCCCACGTTGCTCGCACGCGAGATCGCGACCACCGACATCCTCACCGGTGGCCGGCTCGAGGTGGGGCTCGGGGCCGGGCACATGAAGTGGGAGTTCGACGAGGCCGGCATCGCGTGGGAGCCGTTCGGAGTCCGCACCGAACGGCTGGCCGGCACGGTCGAGGAACTGCGTCGCCGGTTCCGGTCCGACGGCTTCGAGCAGCAGGCCGCGATGCGGGCGAACTTCGGCATGCCCGTGCTGCGGCCCGTGCAGCGCCGCGGATTCGACGGCTCCGGGCCACCGCTGATCGTCGGAGGTACCGGCGATCGTGTCTTGCGCCTGGCGGCGCAGCAGGCCGACGTCGTCGGGGTCGCCGGGGCCTTCCAGATCGCCGGGCAACCACCCGGCACGTTCCGGATCGCGACCGCCGCCGAGACCGACGAGCGCGTCCGCTACGCGCGTGGATGCGCCGGCGACCGGGCTGCCCGGATCGAATGGCAGATCCTGGTGCAGGCGGTGATCGAGACCGACGACCGGGCCTCGGCCGCAGCCGAACTCGCCCGGAGGTTCGGTGACGTCATGGCGGTGGAGGACATCCTCGAGACGCCGTTCGTCCTGCTGGGGACCGTCGACGAGATGGCCCGGCAGGTCGCGGCGAACCGCGACCGCTACGGCTTCACCCACTTCACCGTCCACGAACCCCACGCCGACACGTTCGCACCGGTCATCGCCGCGATCCGGGCCCACCGGGGGTGACCCCGAGAGCAAAGATCAGGGTGCAGATCCGGGGGAATCCCGATGGTTTCCGGCGCCTGCGCGAACCAGACTCGATGTCATGACCTACAGCGACTCGCCCCGACAGTTCGTCCGTTCCAGCAGCCAGCGCATGCTCTCCGGCGTGTGCGGCGGCGTTGCCGAGTACTTCGGCATCGACGTCAACCTCGTCCGCGTTGCCGCCGTCGTCGGCGCGTTCATCTCGTTCGGCACCGTCGCCCTGATCTACCTCGCGGCGTGGATGCTCATGCCGAGCGAGTGATCGAGAAATGCGAGAAGCCCGGGACACCGTGAAGGTGTCCCGGGCCTCTTCGTCTTACCTGAGCTCAGGCTTTCCGATCGTCAGATCAGAAGTCCATGCCGCCCATGCCACCGGTCGGGTCGCCCATGGGAGCAGCGGCCTTCTCCGGCTTGTCGGCGACGACAGCCTCGGTGGTCAGGAACAGAGCCGCGATCGACGCAGCGTTCTGCAGCGCCGAGCGGGTGACCTTGACCGGGTCGTTGATGCCCGCAGCGAGCAGGTCCTCGTACTCACCGGTGGCGGCGTTCAGGCCGCTGCCGGCGGGCAGGTTGCGGACCTTCTCCGCGACGACGCCGGGCTCGAGGCCGGCGTTGAACGCGATCTGCTTGAGCGGAGCCTCGAGGGCAACCTTGACGATGTTGGCACCGGTGGCCTCGTCGCCCTCCAGCTTCAGGTCGTCCAGGACCGGAGCGGACTGCAGCAGAGCCACGCCACCACCGGCGACGATGCCCTCCTCGACAGCAGCCTTCGCGTTGCGGACGGCGTCCTCGATGCGGTGCTTGCGCTCCTTGAGCTCGACCTCGGTCGCAGCGCCGGCCTTGATGACTGCAACGCCACCGGCCAGCTTGGCCAGGCGCTCCTGCAGCTTCTCGCGGTCGTAATCCGAATCCGACGCCTCGATCTCGGCGCGGATCTGGTTGACGCGACCGGCGATGGCGTCGGCGTCGCCGGCACCCTCGACGATGGTGGTCTCGTCCTTGGTGACGACGACCTTGCGGGCGCGGCCCAGCAGCTCGATGCCGGCGGTCTCCAGGGACAGGCCGACCTCTTCGCTGACGACCTCGCCACCGGTGAGGATGGCGATGTCGGCGAGCTGCGCCTTGCGGCGGTCACCGAAGCCCGGAGCCTTGACGGCGACGGACTTGAAGGTGCCACGGATCTTGTTGACGACCAGGGTCGACAGGGCCTCGCCCTCGACGTCCTCGGCGATGATCAGCAGCGGCTTACCGGCCTGGATGACCTTCTCCAGCAGCGGCAGCAGGTCCTTGACCGTGGAGATCTTGGAGCTGACCAGCAGGATGTACGGATCCTCGAGGACCGCTTCCTGACGCTCGGCGTCGGTCGCGAAGTACAGCGAGATGTAGCCCTTGTCGAAGCGCATACCCTCGGTGAGCTCGAGCTGCAGGCCGAAGGAGTTGGACTCCTCGACCGTGATGACGCCTTCCTTGCCGACCTTGTCCATGGCCTCGGCGATGAGCTCACCGATGGTGGAGTCGCCAGCCGAGATACCGGCGGTGGCAGCGATCTGCTCCTTGGTCTCGACCTCCTTGGCGGTGTCGAGCAGCTTGGCGGTGACGGCCTCGACGGCCTTCTCGATGCCGCGCTTCAGACCCAGCGGGTTGGCGCCGGCAGCGACGTTGCGCAGACCCTCACGGACGAGCGCCTGAGCGAGGACGGTGGCGGTGGTGGTGCCGTCGCCAGCGACGTCGTCGGTCTTCTTGGCGACCTCCTTGACCAGCTCGGCGCCGATCTTCTCGTAGGGGTCCTCGAGCTCGATCTCCTTGGCGATGGAAACACCGTCGTTGGTGATCGTGGGGGCGCCCCACTTCTTCTCGAGCACGACGTTGCGACCCTTGGGTCCCAGCGTCACCTTGACGGCGTCAGCGAGGCTGTTCAGGCCACGCTCGAGGCCGCGACGTGCCTCTTCGTCGAACGCGATGATCTTGGCCATTGCGAAGTGATCCTCCGGATTGGGGGTGACACACAGGACGATCGCTCGTCGGATCGCCCTATTTACGCTTCCGGCCAGGCTCGGTGCCCGCGACGGACGACCAGGGGTGTCTAGGTTCCCGGTCTCACCGTCCCGACCTGGCACTCACGAGTCGCGAGTGCCAAGTGCATTCTTAGCACTCGAGGGGGGTGAGTGCAACGTCGCGGGGAGGTCTCCGCCGACGGCGAACACCACCCGCCCGTCACCCCTGCGCCGCGTCTACCCCAGGCAGGTCTGGCCGGTCTTCAGATTCCACGCGAACGACAGCGGTCCGACGCAGTTGACGCCGCCCTGTTCGGCCGTCGCGCCCGAGCCCCAACCGGCGACCGCGAAGGTCGCGTAGCCGTCGTCGGCCCACGAGTGCGCGATGCCGCCGCCGATCGCCAGCGCAAGCGACTGACCGTTGCCGCGCGAGGCGCTGAGCGCGGTGCCGAAACCGGTCGCGAGGCTGTTCGACGAACCGAGGTCCTGCGCGACGGAGACCGCCGTGCCGCTGTCCATCGCGGCGGAGCGGGCCACGCCCTGCTCGAACGCCTGGGCGCCACAGCTCGCGTAGTCCGAGACCTGGATGTCGTTGGGCGTGCCCGGCGACAGGCATGCCACCGGCGCCGCCGCAGCCGTACCCGTGCCGATCATCGAAACACCCACTGCCACACCGATTCCCGCTGCAGCGATCACCGCAGCCCGGGTCATCCGGCGACCGAGATCGGAAATTGCACGCAGGCGGGAAACGGTCGACATCGAGACTCCTTCACGAACGGAAAAGGGAGCGCCGGGCAGGCTCCGGGAGTGCCGCCGGGCGTGCCCGAGACAGTACCCGTTCACGTCCCGGATGCCAGGGATTTCGATAGCGAACCGAAGTAGGTCGGCGCGTCACCCGAATTCGGTCAGCAGCGCCGGCAGATCGGCCACCGAATCGATCACATGGTCGGGCCGATCGACCGCCAGATCGAGGACCGGCTGCCGAAACTTCCCCGTCCGCACCAACACCCCCGCCATGCCCACCCGCTGCGCCGGCAGCACGTCGCCGCGGAAGTCGTCACCGACCATCACCGTCGCCGCCGGATCCGCACCCATCAGTTCCGCCGCGGTGAGGAAGCCCGTGAGCGACGGCTTGCCGACCGCCACGATCCGCGAGCCCGACGCCTCCTCCAGCCCCGGCAGATACGCGCCCGTGTCCAGCCGCAGGCCGTCGGACTCCGACCACATCAGCGCGCGATGCATCGCCACGACCGGCACGCCCGCGACCATGAAGTCCAGCACCCGACTGAGGGCCTCGTGCGTGAATTCGGCTCCGGCCCCGCCGAGGACGATCACCTCGGGATCGACGTCGTCGAACTCGACGCCTTCCATGTCGGCACGGATGTCGCCGTGATTGAGCAGCATCACGCGGGCACCCGGATAGGTCGACCGCAGGTACTCCGTCGTGAGCCGGACCGCGGTCACGATCTCGTCGGGCCGCACGTCGAACCCCGCGGTCGCGAGCTCGGACGCGATCTCGTCGCACGTCCTCGACGTGGTGTTCGTGAGGAAGGCACGAACACCTCCGCGGCGACGCAGCTCGTCGAGCGCCTCGACGGCACCGGGCACCGGTTGCCACGAGGTGACGAGCACACCGTCGATGTCGAACAGGACGCCCTCGACACGGCTCATGGATTCGAGGGTATCGGCCGAGCGCCGGGCCGCGCCGGGGATGCGAAATCCAGGCCCGTGAGTGACCTGCCGCACACACCGCCGGTGTCAGGGCCTAGGATCCACGGGTACGCGTGACCTCCTGTACCACCTAATTCGAACTGGAGAGCCGGACCGTGACGAACACCCTCGAAGCAACCATCGAGATCGCCGCCACCCCGCAGGACGTGTGGACGATCGTCTCCGACCTGAAGCGCATGGGCGAGTGGAGCCCGCAGTGCCGCAAGATGCGCGTCTCCGGCGAGGTCCGCGAGGGCACCAAGACGTTCAACCTCAACCGCAAGGGCTTCCTGGTGTGGCCCACCACCGCCAAGGTCATCCGGTTCGAGCCCAACAAGGCCATCGCGTTCCGGATCGCCGAGAACCGCACCATCTGGTCGTACACCCTCGAGGCCACCGAGACCGGCACCCGCGTCGTCGAGCGCCGCGAAGCCCCCACCGGCACGAGCCAGCTGTCGCAGTTCCTGATCAAGACCGTCCTCGGCGGCGCGGAGGCCTTCGAGGCCGACATGATCGTCGGCATGAACACCACGCTCGCGCGCATCAAGAGCGAGGCCGAGGCAATCGCCGTCGGGCCCCGCTAGCACATCGCGACCCACCGGTTCGCGGCACTCACGTAGCCTGTACCAGCACGTGCGGCGAACGCCGCATCACCCGAACAGGTAAGAGGAGCTCGTGGCACGTCGACCGACACCCCCTGGTACCCCCCAGCCCACCGGCGTCGGCCACGTCATCGGCCTCGTCAAGGCTGCCGTCCCGCCGCTGCACCCCGCCGGCCTGCCGTTCGTGCTCGCCCCGCTCGCGGTCGCAGCGGTGGGACGCAACCGCAAGTGGGTGCGCCGCGCCGGCCTCGCCTCCGCGGCAGCGTGCGCCACGTTCTTCCGTCACCCGCACCGAGTGCCGCCCAACCGGCCCGGTGTCGTCGTCGCCCCCGCCGACGGTGAGGTCGCGCTCGTCGACAGCGCGGTTCCGCCCGCCGAACTCGGCATGGGTGACCAGCCGCTGCCCCGCGTCAGCATCTTCCTGTCGGTGCTCGACGTCCACGTCCAGCGCACGCCCGTCGCCGGACTCGTGAAGAAGGTCGTCCACCAGCCCGGACAGTTCCTGTCCGCGGACCTGGCCGACGCCAGCGAGGTCAACGAGCGCAACAGCATGCTCCTCGAGACCGCCGACGGCCACGACGTCGCCGTCGTGCAGATCGCCGGCCTGCTCGCCCGCCGCATCGTGTGCGACGCCAAGGAAGGCGACAAGCTCACCATCGGCGACACGTACGGACTCATCCGTTTCGGTTCGCGGGTCGACACGTACTTCCCGGCCGGCACCGCGCTGCTCGTCGAGCGCGGCCAGCGCACCGTGGGCGCCGAGACCGTCCTCGCGCAACTGTCGTGAGACCGCCCCGCCCCAGCGGACGGAACGCGGTCCGATTACTGCCGAGCATGATCACGATTCTCGCGCTCTGCAGCGGATTGTCCGCGGTGAAGTTCGCGCTCGACGGCGAACTCGGCACCGCGCTCGCGATGATCGGGGCGGCCGCCGTCCTCGACTCGCTCGACGGACGCATCGCCCGGATGCTCGACGCCACCAGCAAGATCGGCGCCGAACTGGACTCGCTGGCCGACGCCATCTCCTTCGGCGTCGCCCCCGCCCTGGTGCTGTACGTGACACTGCTCGACGGCAACAACTTCGGCTGGATCATCGCGCTGCTGTACGCGGTGAGCATCGTGCTGCGCCTGGCACGGTTCAACACCCTGCTCGACGACGACACCGTGCCCGCGTACACGAAGGACTTCTTCGTCGGCGTCCCCGCACCGGCCGGTGCGCTGATCGCCCTCACCCCCCTCGCCGCCTACATCCAGTGGGGCGACGGCTGGTGGTCGTCGATCGGTGTCGTCACGGTGTGGACCCTGTTGTCGGCGGCCCTGATCGTCAGCCGCATCCCCACCCTGGCGATGAAGTCCGTATCGGTGCCGGGCCGCATGGCCGCCGGACTGCTCGCGCTCGTCGCCCTCGCCGCAGCCGCCCTGGTCACCTACCCGTACATGCTGCTGATGGTCCTCGTCGCCGTCTACCTCGTGCACATCCCCTTCGCGGTCCGGTCCAAGCGCTGGGTCGCCGCGCGCCCCGAAACCTGGGACATCAAGCCGTCCGAGCGCCGCGCCATCCGCCGCGCCCCCGGCGGCAACCGCCGCTCCGCCGCCCGCCTGGGCCTGCGCCGGCCGCGGTAGTCGCCTCCGCGTTTTGCGCACTTATCGGTCTCGGGCAGGCCCCGGGAAGACCGATAAGTGCGCAAAACGTCGGCCGTCAGTGCCGCCGACGTGCACGACGCAGGGCGCCGTCGACGAGGTCGACGACCGCGACCGGATCCACGAGCATCTCGGCGGTGACGAACACGATCTCCCATCCGGCCGCGCGCAGCCGGTTCTGACGGTCGCGATCCCGGGCGAGGGCGAACTTCTCACCGTGCCAGCGCCCGTCGTACTCGACGGCCACCCGCTCCTCCTCGAAGCCGAGATCGACACGCGCGACGAACCGCCCGTCGACGTGGATCTCCACCTGCGGAGTCGGTGTCAGACCGGCCAGACACAGGCGGACCCGCAACTCCGATTCCTTGGGCGACTCGGCGCGCGGGTCGGTGAGGGCCAGCGCCTCACGCGCTCGGACGACGCCGTGGTCGCGTCGGCCGTCCAGGTAGCGCTCCATGCCCGTGCGGGACGTCAGCCCGGCGCCCAGGATCCGGTCCGCGTCCGCCACCGCACGGACCAGCGCACCGGTCGCGAGGACGTCGAACGTCATCCGCTCGGGCCGGGCGATCGCGATGCGATCCCACGGTTCGTGGTCGGACGGATCGATGGCGACGCGGCGCACCTGCAGCCCCGGACGCCGGTTGACACGGTGCCCCGGCAGCGCGATCACCTCCACCGGGTCCCACGTCGAGGCGAGCGGCACGCCCCGCACGACCGCAGCGGACCGTCCGGTCAGCACCAGCGCCCCCTCCCCGGTGAGCGCGGCCGCCCGGCACCGGAGCTCGTGGCTGTCGCGGACGACGCTCGGGCAGTACACGCCGCGAAACAGCCGCCGCACGCGCGGGCCGCGAAGCTCCATCGCCGTCAGTGCCCCGTCGCGGACCGCGTCCACACCCAGGAACACCTCGGGCAGTTCCGGTCTCCTCATGTTCGGACACCCTGCCGGACCGACCGGGCCCGAATCCGTCCTCGCACCGACTTATCCACAACCGCCGTCCCGCGATTCGCGCACTTATCGGTGTTCCCGGGGCCCCGCCGGCACCGATAAGTGCGCAAATCGCGGGGAGGGAGGGGACGCGTCGGGCCGCACTAGGCTGGCAGACGTGACCTCCCCCGAACTGACGCTCACGGTCCGACTCAACACGTCCGCCGCGGACGCCCGACGCGGTGTGGTGCGACTGCACCCCGAGGCCCTCGCGGCGCTGGGGCTGCGGGAGTGGGACGCGATCGCCCTCGTCGGGGCCCGGCGCACGGCCGCGGTCGCGGGACGAGCACCGGCCGGAACACCCACCGGCACCGCGTTACTCGACGACGTCACGCTCTCCAACGTCGGGCTACGCGAGAACGCGACGGTGGTGGTCACCCCCGTCACGGTGTACGGCGCACGGACGGTCACCGTCAGCGGTTCCTCGATGGCGCAGCATTCCGTCTCCGACACCACACTGCGACAGGCGCTGCTCGGCAAGGTCCTCACCGTGGGTGACGCCGTGTCGCTGCTGCCGCGCGACCTGGGCCCCGGCACCAGCACCGCGTCGGCGACACAGGCGCTGTCGCGCACGTTCGCGGTGACGTGGACGTCGGAGCTGCTGACGGTCACCGGCGTCGACCCGTCGGGCGGACCGGTGAGCGTGCAACCGAATTCGGCGGTGAGCTGGGGCTCCGGGGTGCCGGACGCGACACCGGCGCCGGTCTCGGGCACGCCGACCGCGGCGCCGACCGTCACCGAACCGCGGACCGGCTCGACGGTCCCCGTCGAGGACCTGGTGGGCGCCCACGCCCAGGCCGCGAAGCTCACCGAGTGGCTGGGACTCGCACTCGACGAGCCCGAACTTCTCCACACCCTCGGCGCCTCACCGCACCTCGGGGTCCTCGTCACCGGACCGGCCGGGGTCGGCAAGTCGATGTTGGCCCGCTCGGTGCTGGCGTCGCGTCGGGTCGTGGAACTCGACGGTCCGGGAGCCGGTGCGGCCGAAGCGCAGTCGCGGCTCCAGCAGGTCACGGCGGCAGTCGACACCGTCCGGTCCGGTGGCGTGCTGCTCATCACCGACATCGATGCGCTGCTGCCCGCCGTGCGCGAACCGGTCTCGACGATGATCATCGACCAACTGCGCCGCGCCGTCGACACCGAGTCGGTCGCGTTCGTCGCCACCACCGCACACCCCGAGAGCCTCGACGACCGACTGCGCGGACCGGACCTGTGCGACCGCGAGCTGTCGCTGTCACTGCCCGACGGTGCCGGGCGCCGGCAACTGCTGGAACTGCTGCTCCGCAAGGTTCCCACCGCCGATCTCGATCTCACCGAGATAGCATCACGCACTCCAGGTTTCGTCGTCGCGGATCTGGCCGCCCTGTGTCGGGAGGCGGCACTGCGCGCGGCGTCGCGGGCGAGCAGCGCCAAGGCCGAGCCCCGGCTGACGCAGGACGACCTGGTGGGCGCCCTCGAGGTGATCCGGCCGCTGTCGCGCTCGGGCACCGAGGAACTCGCGATCGGCAGCGTCACCCTCGACGACGTCGGCGACATGGTCGAGACCAAGCAGGCCCTCACCGAGGCTGTGCTGTGGCCGCTGCAGCACCCGGATTCGTTCGCACGCCTGGGCGTCGACCCGCCGCGCGGCGTCCTGCTGTACGGGCCGCCCGGCTGCGGCAAGACGTATCTCGTTCGCGCCCTTGCCAGTTCGGGTCAACTCAGCGTTCACGCCGTCAAGGGCGCCGAGCTGATGGACAAGTGGGTGGGCTCGTCGGAGAAGGCGGTGCGCGAATTGTTCCAGCGCGCACGCGATTCGGCGCCGTCGCTGATCTTCCTCGACGAGGTGGACGCCCTCGCCCCACGCCGCGGGCAGAGTTCCGACTCGGGTGTCTCCGACCGGGTCGTGGCCGCGCTGCTCACCGAACTCGACGGCGTCGAACCGCTCCGCGACGTCGTGGTGCTCGGTGCCACCAACCGTCCCGACCTGATCGACCCCGCCCTGCTTCGCCCCGGCCGGCTCGAGCGGCTGGTGTTCGTGCCGCCGCCGGACGCGGACGCGCGCAAGGAGATTCTGCGGACGTCGGGCAAGTCGGTGCCGCTCGCGGACGATGTCGACCTGGACGCGCTGGCACAGGACCTCGACGGCTACTCGGCCGCCGACTGTGCGGCGCTACTGCGCGAGGCCGCCCTCGCGGCCATGCGACGCAGTGTCGATGCCGCCGACGTGACCGCCGACGACGTCGCGGCGGCGCGGGAGAAGGTGCGGCCGTCCCTGGACCCCGATCAGGTCGCGCACCTCAAGGCCTACGCGGAGAACCGGTGAGGGGCTAGCGTCGAGGCGTGGCCCCGACCGTCCGCGTGTGGGTGCCCGCCGTAGCCGCATGGTTCGCGGGCACCCTGGCCACGTTCGTGCTCGCAAACCCGCCCGAGTGGCGCGGGACGATCAACGTGACCGGCCGCCAGCTGGAGTGGTGGCTCGACGCCCTGCCCACCGGATCCGTGATCGGCGCGGCCCTCGCGGTACCGGCATACGTGGCCCTGCGACGCGCGCATTCGCTGCGGCCGGCCTGGGCCGCGGCCGTCGTAGCAGCGAGCATGCTGATCGCGGCCCGGATCGCGGTCCCGGGCGTACGCGGGTTGGTCGAGGTGACGACCCTGCACTACGCCAAGTGCGTAGCCGCTGGGCTGCTGCTCGGTGCGGCCGTCGCCGCAGTGTGGATGCGCCCCTTCGCACGATTCGTCCTCGCCACCGCGGTCGCCTCGACACTCGTCGTCGCACACACCGCGCACGCCACCAATGAACCCAGCGTGTCGACACTGGGTCCGCCGTTCTGGTGGTTGCTCATCCCGGCGCTCGTCCTCGCCGCGGTGTGCGTGGTGATCGATACGGCCCACATAACGACCGCCGGGACCGACCGGATCATGATCCAGGCGATCGCCGCCGCCACCACCCTCGCGTTCGCCCACCGAACGCTCGGGGCATGGATCGACGGTCAGACCACCAACTCCGAACTGCTGGTGTGGGTCTTCATCGGTGTCTGCCTCGTGCTGGTGACGGCCCTCACCGAATTCTGGGCACGACGCGTCGACAGCCCGTTCCTGCTCGCGGCGACCGCGGTGGCCGCGGCCGCCGCGCTGGTCACACCGCAGATTGCTCGACAGTTCACGCTCGAGCCGTGGCTGATGGTCTCGGTCGGCGTCGCAGCGGTGGCCGGCGGGTTGGCGGTCGCGGTGCGACGTTCGTCGCCCCCACTCGGGTTCGCGCTGCTCGCGCTGATCCCGCTCTCGACCGCGATCGATCCGGACGTCGGCGACGGCCGCGCCTGGCTCCTGGCACGACTTGCGGTTCTCGGACTCGGCATCGGCCTCGCCCTCGGCTCGACCCTGCCCGACGACGGTGCCCTCGCATCGCTCGGTCTCGCGGTGCCGCTCCTGTCGCTGGTGTTCACGTACGTCGCACAGTCCGACGGCGCGATCGCGATCTACAGCGGCACGCACGAACGGCCCCCGCACACCGAGGGCGGCCTGTTCGGAGCCGTCGAGCCCTACGCGCCCGTCAGCCACCTCGCCGGAGTCGCGCTCCTGATCGTCGTGCTCTACTGCGCCGTCGCGATCCGCAGGCTGCGCACCCGTCCCGCCTCCCGAGCGGAATGACGCCGCGCGTCAGTCCACGAGGCGGTCGCCGCCGGACCGGGTGGGCACCCGAAGGCCTGCACCGAGAACCGCTGAGCTGCAGGTAACGTCGGGCCGATGACCACGAACGCCCGCTTGTCGCTGACGGCCGTCGCCACCGCGTTCGCGGGAGTGCTGGGGACGTTCGTCCTCATCAGCCGCCCCCAGTGGGGACCGCTGTTCAGTGCGTCCGAGCGCCAGTTGGACGACTGGAACGCCGCCCTGCCGACCGGTGTCGCCGTCGGCTGCGTCGTCGCCGTACTCGCGTACGGGGCGCTCCAGCGCGCCGGTTCGGCTCGACCCCCGTGGATCACGGCGGTCGTGGCGACGGCTGTCCTGATCGCGGCGCGCCTGGCGGTGTCGGGCGTGAGCGATCTCGACCAGCTGACGGTGCTGTACTACACCAAGTGCGTGGCCGGCGGCGTCCTGCTGGGTGCCGTCGTGGCCGCGGCGTGGTCGCGGGCCCTCCCCCGGCTTGCCCTCACGATCGCCGTCGCCGCGACGTTCGTCGTCGCCCACACCGCGCACTCCGACTGGACACCGAGCACGTCGATGCTCGGCGAGCCGTTCTGGTGGGTGCTGGTTCCCGCGATCGTCCTCGCGGCCGTGTGCGCGGCGGTCGACACCGACACACCCGCACGCGCCGACGCCGGGACTGTGCGCGAGGCGATCGCGGCGGTGTCGACGCTCGCCGTCGGGCACCGCCTCCTCAGCGCGTGGATCGACGGCCAGAGCGGGTCACGGTTCCGGCTGTGGATCGTCGTCGGGCTGTGCCTCGTGCTGGTCGTCGCGCTCACCGAGTTCTGGGCGCGGCGCCTCGACTCGCCGTTCCTGCTCGCCGCCACCGCCGTCGCGGCGACCGCACCGATGGTCACGACGCTCCTCGCCGACGATCATCTCCGGCTGCAGCCCTGGCTGCCAGTAGCCGTCGGAGTCACGGCGGTGGCCGCGGGCGTCGCGATCGCGCTGCGCCGACCGTCGCCGCTGATCGGCCTATGCCTGCTCGCGGTGATCCCGCTGTGGACCGCCGTCGACCCGACGGCGACCGACAGCCGAGCGTGGTTCCTCGTCGAACTCGCGGTCCTCGGTGTCGGGATCGGACTCGCCCTCGGCTCGACCCTGCCCGACGGCGGAGCCGTCGCCGCGCTGGGCCTGGTCGTGCCGCTGCTGTCGCTGGTGTTCACGACGCTGGTGGGCGTCACGACCTCGTTCGTGGTCTACAGCGGAAGCTACGAGCCGCTGCCGGACGTCCCGTTCAACATGCCCAACGGGTTGTCCACGTCGGAGGCAATCGAGATTTTCGTCGACAGCGATCCGTGGCCGTCGAACGTCACTTTCGACCGCGGCGCCGGCGTCGCGCTGCTGCTGGTCGTGGTGTTCTGCGCGCTCGCGATTCGGGGACTCCGGGCGCGACTAGTCGACCAGGTCCAGTTCCCGGAGCCGCGCGAAGACGAGCCGTGAACCGGGCGCGGTCTCGGGCATCGCGGCGTACTCGGCCTCCGTGAACCAGCGGATCTCGGCGACCTCGCTGGTGGCCTGCGGCTCGTCGGCGAGGTCGGCGAGGAAGCACGTCATGTGCAGGCGGGTACCGGGCTGGTGCCCGAAGGCCTCCGCCTCGAACACACCCAACCGAATGAGCGTCCCGTCCACGATCCCCGCGTCGAGTTCCTCACGGACCTCCCGGTGCAGGGCCTGTTCCGGGGTCTCACCCGGGTCGATCTTGCCGCCGGCCATGTAGAAGGCGGTCTTGCCGGCGGATCTGGCCTGCAGCATGCGGCGGTCCCGGATATGCGCGAGAGCGGCGGTTCGGATCACGGTGGGGTTCTCGTCGGACACCTGTCGCAACATACCCCCGTCTGGGTTCGACCACCCATCTACCACGGTTTGTCCGCTTTGTACCGATTGAAACTTCGATTTGGACACTTAGTAAGATAGACCCCGTAGTCCCCTTCGCTAGCTAAGCGAACGGTCTACCCGACTCTCGGTTCTACCGATTCGTCACCCCGCCGCCCGACAACCCGACGGAGTGCCATTTGCTAGTCGTATTGATCGCCCACGCGATAGCCGCCGTTCTGGCTCCGCTCGTCGTGCGATCAATAGGACGCAACGCGTTCTTCCCGCTCGCGCTGGTACCGCTCGCGAGCCTCGGCTGGGTCATCGCGAACTGGGGCACCGAGCAGTCCCTGCACATCCAGTGGGCGCCCGGCCTGTCCATGGACATCGACATGCGGTTCGATTCGCTGGCCGCCATCATGTCGGTGCTGGTCCTGGGTGTCGGCGCACTGATCCTGGTCTACTGCGCGCGGTACTTCAAGGACGACGAACCCCGCCTCGGCATCTTCGCCGCGGAGATGGTCGCCTTCGCCGGCGCCATGTTCGGCCTCGTGACCAGCGACAACATGCTGATCCTCTACACGTTCTGGGAACTGACGACGGTCCTGTCGTTCCTGCTCGTCGGCCACTACGCCGAGCGCGCCACCAGTCGCCGCGCGGCGACCCAGGCGCTGCTGGTGACCACGGCGGGCGGACTGGCGATGCTGGTCGGCATCATCATGCTCGGCCAGCAGGTGGGCAGCTACAACCTGTCCGACGTGGTCGCGAACCCGGCGAGCGGCTGGCTTGCGAGCGTCGCGATCGTGCTGGTGCTGATCGGCGCGCTGTCGAAGTCGGCGATCGTGCCGCTGCACTTCTGGCTGCCCGGTGCGATGGCCGCACCCACCCCGGTCAGCGGGTACTTGCACGCGGCCGCGATGGTCAAGGCCGGCATCTACCTGGTGGCCCGCCTGGCCCCCGGCTACGCGGACTCGCCGCCGTGGCGGGTCACGATCATCACGCTCGGGCTGGCGTCGATGCTGCTCGCCGGCTGGCGCGCGCTCCGCTCGTTCGACCTCAAACTCGTGCTCGCGTTCGGCACCGTCAGCCAGCTCGGCTTCCTCATGGTGCTCGTCGGCGTCGGCTCCCGCGACGCCGCGCTGGCCGGCATGACGATGGTCGTCGCGCACGCGATGTTCAAGGCCGCACTGTTCATGGTGGTCGGCATCATCGACCACACCACCGGCACCCGCGACATCCGCAAGCTCGCCCGGCTCGGCCCCAGCGCGCCGTGGCTGGCGACGATCGCGGCGCTGGCGGCGGCGTCGATGGCCGGCCTGCCACCGTTCCTCGGCTTCGTCGGCAAGGAAGCCGCCCTCGAATCGATCCTCGACGCGAGCGTGCTCGAGCCGTGGGCAAGCACCACGATCGTGGTCGCGATGGTGCTCGGCTCGATCCTCACCGTCGCGTACAGCATCCGGTTCGTGTGGGGCGCGTTCGGTCGCAAGCGGCTGCGCAAGCCCAGCGCCGCGGTCGCGAACATGCACGCCCCGGGCGCCCTGTTCCTGGCGCCGCCCGCGCTGCTCGCGGTCGCGGGTCTGGCCGCCGGTCCGCTGTCGCCGCAGCTCGAGAAGCTGCTCACGCCGTACTCGACGACGCTGCCCGCCGGCCCGCACGCCGACTACCACCTCGCGCTGTGGCACGGCTTCAACCTGCCGCTGCTGCTGACGTGTGTCGTGATCGTGGTCGGTGCCCTGCTGTTCGTGGCGCACCGCTGGGCCGTCGCGCGGCTGCGGTTCCAGCATCCGCCGCTCGGCAACGCCGACCGCGTGTACGACGCCACCCTGCGTGGCATGGACACGCTGTCGATGCGTCTGACCGGTTTCACCCAGCGCGGTTCGCTGCCGCTGACGCAGTCGACGATCCTCGCGACGCTGGTGCTGCTGCCGGTGATCCTGCTGGCCCTGCGCACCGATGTGTGGGCGGACATCCGGCTGTGGGAATCGCCGCTGCAGCTCACCGTCGGCCTGATGATGATGGCGGCCGCGCTGGCCGCCACCGTGCTGCGCAACCGCCTGGCCGCGGTGATCCTCGTCGGGCTCAGCGGCTACGGCTGCGGCGTCATCTTCGCGCTGCACGGCGCCCCCGACCTCGCGCTCACCCAGTTCCTCGTCGAGACCCTCACCCTGGTGATCTTCGTGCTGGTGCTGCGCAAGCTGCCCGCCGAGGTGGACGAGCGGCAGGCCATCGGCTTCAAGCTGCCGCGCGCGATCCTCGCGGTGGGCGTCGGCGCCGCGGTCACCACCATCGCCGCGTACGCGATGAACGCCCGGAATTCGGTGCCGATCTACCACCAACTGCCCGACGCCGCGTACCTGCTCGGCAACGGCCGCAACGTGGTCAACGTGCTGCTCGTCGACATCCGCGCGTGGGACACCCTGGGCGAGATCTCGGTGCTGCTGGTCGCGGCAACCGGCGTCGCGAGCCTGGTGTTCCGGCACCGCCGGTTCGGTACCGCACCGCGGGTCGCCGACGCCCCGTCCATCGTGCTCGACGCCGCGTCGGCGAGCACGGAGACGACGTGGCTGCGCGGCGGCGACCTCATCGATCCGCGACACCGTTCGCTGGTGCTCGAGGTGACCACGCGCCTGATCTTCCCGACGATCATGGTGCTGTCGGTGTACTTCTTCTTCTCCGGCCACAACGCCCCCGGCGGCGGGTTCGCGGGCGGTCTGACCGCGGGCCTGGCGCTGGTGCTGCGTTATCTCGCCGGCGGCCGCTACGAACTCGGTGAGACCGTGCCCATCGACGCCGGCAAGATCCTCGGCCTGGGCCTCGCGCTCGCCGCCGGTACCGCGCTGACGTCGCTGTTCCTGGGCGCGCCGCCGCTGTCGTCGGCAGTGTTCGAGGTGACGCTGCCGCTGCTCGGCCACATCAAAATCGTCACCGCACTGTTCTTCGACCTGGGGGTGTACCTGATCGTGGTGGGTCTCGTGCTCGACGTGCTCCGCAGCCTCGGAGCCCGACTCGACGCACAGGTCGAGGTGAACGCCCGATGAGCGCCGACCTCGCCACCCTGATCGTCATCGGCGTGCTGACCGCCGCCGGTGTGTACCTGCTGATCGAACGCAGCATCATGCGGATGCTGCTGGGTCTGCTGCTGGTCGGCAACGCCGTCAACCTGCTGATCCTCACGGTCGGCGGACGCTCCGGCAACCCGCCGATCGTGGGTCGCGAGTCGGTGCACGAGGAGATGGCCGACCCGCTGGCGCAGGCGATGATCCTGACCGCGATCGTCATCACGATGGGCATCGCCGCGTTCGTGCTGGCCCTCGCCTACCGATCGTTCAAGATCAATACCGCGGACCGGGTCGAGGACGACCCCGAGGACACCAAGGTCTCCAAGCGGCGCACCCCGGCCGAGGCGCCGGACCGCGACCGCTCCGACGACCCGATCACCGGCGCGCCCAGCAAGAGCGGCGACGCCTTCGACTCGGAAGGCAACCCGATCCCCGTCGACCAGCTCGAGGATCCCGAGGACTACGAGTCGTTCGAGGACCTTCTCGAAGGGGACGGCGACGCCGAGACCGTGGACGCCGAGACGCCGGGAGGTCGGCGATGACGCTCTCCCCCGCACTCATCGGCACCCTCGCCCCACTGCCGGTCCTCATCCCGATGATCGCCGCGGCGGTCACGCTCATCCTCGGCCGCCGGCCCACCGCGCAGCGCTGGGTCACCCTGGCCGCGCTCACCGCGGTCACCGGCGTCTCGGCGATGCTGCTGTATCTCGCCGACCGGCACGGCACCACCGCGATCCAGGTGGGCGGCTGGGACACCCCGATCGGTATCACGCTGGTCGTGGACCGGTTGTCGGCGCTGATGCTGCTGGTGTCGTCGATCGTGCTGCTCGCCGTCATGATCTATTCGATCGGTCAGGGCATCCGGGACGGGCACGAACACCAGCCGGTGTCGATCTTCCTGCCCACGTACCTGGCGCTGACGGCCGGTGTGTGCAACGCGTTCCTCGCGGGCGACCTGTTCAATCTGTACGTCGGATTCGAGGTGCTGCTGGCCGCGAGTTTCGTGCTGCTGACGCTCGGTGCCAGCGCCGACCGCGTCCGGGCGGGCGTCTCGTACGTCATGGTGTCGATGGTGTCGTCGCTGATCTTCCTGTGCGGTATCGCGTTCGCGTACGCCGCGACGGGCACCCTCAACCTCGCGCAGATGGCGTTGCGGTTCGACGACATCCCCGCCGGCACCCGGATGGCGATCTTCGGTGTGCTGCTGGTGGCGTTCGGCATCAAGGCGGCGGTGTTCCCGCTGTCGACGTGGCTGCCCGACTCCTACCCCACCGCCCCGGCCCCGGTCACCGCGGTGTTCGCGGGCCTGCTCACCAAGGTCGGTGTGTACGCGATCATCCGCGCGCACACGCTGCTGTTCCCGCAGGGCGAGCTCGACAAGGTCCTGATGGTGTGCGGCCTGTTGACGATGATCGTCGGCATCCTCGGCGCCATCGCGCAGAGCGACATCAAACGTCTGCTCTCGTTCACCCTGGTCAGCCACATCGGTTACATGATCTTCGGTGTCGCGCTGTCCACCCAGTCGGGTCTGTCCGGGGCGGTGTACTACGTGGCGCACCACATCATCGTGCAGACCACGCTGTTCCTGGTGGTGGGTCTGATCGAACGACAGGCCGGGTCGTCGTCGCTGCGCCGCCTCGGCGGTCTCGCCGCCGCCAGCCCGGTGCTCGCGATCGTGTTCCTGGTGCCGGCGCTGAACCTCGGCGGCATCCCGCCGTTCTCCGGGTTCATCGGCAAGATCGCGCTGCTGCAGGCCGGTGTCGCGCACCCGAGTGTGCTGTCGTGGCTGCTGGTCGCCGGTGGCACGGTCACCAGCCTCCTGACGCTGTACGTCGTGGGCCGCGTGTGGACCAAGGCGTTCTGGCGGGCCCGCGCCGACGCCCCCGAGGGCGAGCTCGCCGACGTGAGCCCGTCGGCACTGATCGACGAGTCCGAGGAGGACATCGCGTTCGTCGACCGCGAGGACGTGGGCCGGATGCCGGTGTTCATGCTGGTGCCGACGATCGGACTGGTCTGCGTCGGTCTGGCGCTGACGCTCTTCGCCGGCCCGATGATCGGGATCAGTGACCGCGCGGCGCAGGACCTGCAGAATCGGGATGTCTACATCACCGCCGTACTGGGCGAGGGAGGTGACCGATGACCCGCGAACGCGTACTCCGCGTCGGCGTCCTCGCGTGGCTGACGGTGGTGTGGATCCTGCTGTGGGGCACGTTCAGCATCGCGAACGTGCTCGGCGGGCTCGTGGTGGGGCTGCTGATCATGTGGCTGCTGCCGCTTCCCCGGGTACCCGTCGAGGGCCGGGTGCATCTGCTGTCGATGATCAAGCTGGTCTGGATGATCATCTTCTATGCCGCGCAGTCGAGCGCGCAGGTGGCATGGCTGGCGATCCGGCCGGGGCCGCCGCCGGTGACCGGCGTGCTGCGCTGCAAGCTCGGCATCAAGTCCGACCTGGTGCTGACGCTGTGCGTCGACGTGCTCAACCTGATCCCCGGCACGATGGTGCTCGAGGTGGACCAGGCCCGGCGCGCGGTGTACGTGCACGTGCTCGACGTCGGCACCACCAAGGCCGTCGACCAGTTCTACCGATCGGTGCGGGAGCTCGAGCGGTTGTTCATCGCGTCGTTCGAGCGTGATTCGGAATGGCAGCCGGCTCCGTGGCACCTGCGGGACTACGAGTACCACGAAGAGGGCAGGGAGGATCGAGCATGACAGCCGTGATGATCATCGCCGGAGTGATGCTGGTGGTGGCGGCGTTGCTCACCACCTACCGACTGCTCGCCGGGCCCGGCAGCCTCGACCGCCTGGTCGCGATGGACACCCTCATCGCCACCGCGATCTGCGGGCTGTCGGTGTGGGCGGCCTACAGCGGCGACACCACGATCGTGCCCGCCATCGTCGCGCTCGCCCTGGTCGGCTTCGTCGGCTCGGTCAGCGTGGCCCGATTCCGGGTGAGTGACGACTCGTGAACACCTTCCTCGACGTCCTCGCGGCGATCTGCATCCTCACCGGATCGTTCCTGGCGCTCACCGCCGCGATCGGCATCGTCCGATTCCCCGACACCCTCTCCCGCATGCACGCGGCCACCAAACCGCAGGTCGTCGGCCTGGTGCTGGTGCTCGTCGGCGCGGTGATCCGGCTGCACGGCAACGTCGACATCTGGATGCTCGTGCTCATCGGCCTGTTCACGCTGCTGACGGCCCCGGTGATCGCGCACAGTGTCGGCCGTGTCGCCTACCGCGAACAGCGCGGGCGCGACGGGCTGCTGATCAACCGCGACGAGGATCCGGGCACCTTCCGCTAGCTCGCGTTTTGCGCACTTATCGCGCGGACGGGCCGTCCTCCGACAGCGACAAGTGCGCAGAACGCGGGGAGGAGAGGTCCCGGTAGAACGTGCGCCAGTAGCCGTAGGCGAAGAGCGCGGGGACGCCGAGGAGCAGCGGCGCCGAGACGGCCGGGTACTCCGCGATCTCCACGGCCAGGAATCGGTAGCTGAGCAGCAGGGCGGCAATCAGGACGGCGCCGGACGCGACGAGCCGCAGCCGGAACCAGCCCCAGCCGCGTTCGGGGGCGCGCAGCGCGGATTCGAGGGTGAGGGTCAGGACGGCGCCGGCGATGAGGTCGACGCCGTAGTGGTAGCCGAAGCCGAGGGTCGCGGTGAGGGTGCACAGCAGCCAGAACATGCCGCCCCAGCGCAGCCACCACGGGCCCTGCCGGGAGTGCAGGAAGATGGCGAGCGCCCACGCGGTGTGCAGGCTGGGCATGCAGTTGCGCGGGGTGGCGTCGTCGAACGGCATCGCCGACGGCGTCAGGTCGAACGGGACGACGGACGGCCAGAAATCGCCGACCTGGAAGCCGTTGCCGTCGGCGCCGAACGCGAAGATCGGTCCGACGACGGGGAACAGGATGTAGAAGACCGGCCCGACGAGTCCGATCAGCAGGAACGTCCGGACCAGGTGGTGTGACGGCCAGCCCTTGCGCAGCTGGTACAGCGCGACGACGATCGCGGCGACGGGCAGTTCGATGTACACCCAGTGCAGGACGCCGTAGCCGACGGAGCCGAGGGCGTCGACCACCTCACCCATCACCCAGGACGGGTTGCCGAGGGCGTGGTCGGCGAGCTGGACGTACTGGTCGAGGACCTGCGGTCCGGCGAGGATGGTGATGTGCAGCCACACGTCGCCGAACTTGGTGGCGACGATCAGCAGTGCGCCGAGGCCGACGCCCATGAGAGCGCTGCGGCGCTGTTCGCCCTGCCACTTCGCGCCGGCGTACACGCCGATCGCGGTCAGCACGATCACCGCACCGTTGCCGACGGTGAGGGGCCCGCCGGCGAGGTAGCGGATCGCGGCGATCACGACGTCGAGAGCCACGGCGCTCGACAGCGCCAGCACCCGCTGCCGGTTGGTCAGCCCCACCATCGCGAGGGCGAGCCCGGCCCACGGCACGGACGCCGACTTGGGGGTGCCCGCAAAATCGTTGAAGAGGCTCGTCAGCGGCCCCTCGAAGCCGCGTGACAAAGCGAAGATCTGCAGCGCGATCAGGATGGCGAGACCTGCCGCAACGACGCCGCCGAGCAGGAGACTTCGGGTTCGTCCGTCGAGCCGTCTCGGCTCCGTCCGCGCGCCACCGTCCACTAACACGCCGTTCATAGTAAACGGCGGGTGAATTCGCGCTTACGTGTCCAGTTCCTCGACGAGCGAGCGGACCACGGCGCGCAGGTCGCCACCGGTCGCGGCGGCCACCTTGCGCTGCCGCTGGTACGACGCCCCGCGGCGCGGGATGTCGGCGACGCGGGCCAGTTCGTCGGCACAGCCGAGCCTCACCGCGGTGGGGGTGAGTTGCTCGAGCAGGTCGTCGAGGTCGTCGGTGACGAGCCGTTCACGGTTGTCGGCGCCGAGGATCACTTCGGCGTCGAGGCCGTATCGGGCTGCGCGCCACTTGTTCTCCTGCACGTGCCACGGCGGCATGGACGGCAGCGTCTCCCCCGCCTCGAGCCGGGTGTCGAGGTCGACGATGAGGCAGTGGATGAGCGCGACGAGGGCGCTCAGTTCGGTGCGGGAGGAGACGCCGTCGCACACGCGGACCTCGATGGTGCCCCAGCGCGGCGCGGGCCGGATGTCCCAGTGCAGGCCGCCGAGGTTCTCGATGACGCCGGTGGTGAGCTGGTCGTGGACGTAGCCCTCGAACTGCGTCCAGTCGTCGAACTGGAACGGCAGGCCGGCGGTGGGCAGCTGCTGGAACATCAGCGCGCGGTTGCTGGCGTAGCCGGTGTCGACGCCGGTCCACATCGGCGACGACGACGAAAGAGCAAGCAGGTGAGGATATTTCAGCAGCAGCGCGTTGAGAATGGGGAAAACCTTCTCCTTCGTCGAGATCCCGACGTGCACGTGCACACCCCAGATGAGCATCTGCCGGCCCCACCACTGCGTGCGTTCGATCAGCTCGTCGTAGTGGGGGGTGCGGGTGAGCAACTGCGTGGACCACTGTGCGAACGGATGGGTGCCTGCGCACATCAGGTCGACCCCGAGCGGATCAGCGGCCCGGCGCACCAGCGACATGGTCTCGGACAGGTCGTCCATGGCCTCGCCGACGTTGTCGCAGATACCGGTCACGAACTCGACGGTGTTGCGCAGCAACTCCTTGGTGACCCGAGGTTTCTCGGCGAGTTCACCGACGCCGTCGAGGACGGCTGCGGCGGTGTTGGACAGATCGCGAGTGGTCCGGTCGACCAGCGCGATTTCCCATTCCACCCCGAGGGTCGGACGCGGCGAACCGGCGAAAGGGACTCCCACATCACCGATCCAACCACAGCGTCCGAGCGCCCGCAGGACGCGAAACGGCGGGGCCGTGATGGCCCCGCCGTTGTCAGTTCTCGCGTCGGTCGGACGTGATCAGCCGCCGATGACGCCGCAGGCGACGCGGCCGCCGGCGTCGCCGGTCGCCAGGGTGGCCTGGTCCGGCACCGGAGCGTTGTCGGGCAGCGTGTAGCGGGTCGGGATGTTGGCGAAGTTGTCGGCGCCCGCGTGGATCATCAGCGCGGTGCCCTTGCCGCCGTTCTTCAGGTCCGCGAGAGTGAAGGCGTTGGTGGTGGTGACGAGGTAGCCCTTGCCGTCCTCGCGGACCTCGAGGGAGGTGAGATCGCCGCTGGCCGGGTGCCCGGTGTGGCCCTCGACCTGGAAGTGGCCGCCGGCGGACAGGAAGTTGCCGGGCTCGCCGCCGGTGGGGGCGACGGAGTTGGGCTCGCACTTGCCGACCGAGTGCACGTGCAGGCCGTGGAAGCCGGGCTCGAGGCCCTGCGCGTTGACGGTGATCTCGACGTAGCCGGCGGTCTCCGCGAGGGTGGCGGTGCCGACCGAGGTGCCCTTCGCGTCCTTGAGCTGCACCGAGACGGTGTCGGACACGGCGGGGCCGGAGGTGTTCTCGGAGCCGCTCTCGGCGTGCGAGCCGCTGGGGGCAGCGGAACCGGTCCACACCGGCGGGGTGGTGCCGGGGACGTCGGTGGGCTCCTCGTTGTTGGAGCACGCGGTCAGCCCCAGAGCGGCGATCGCGACCAACGGGGTCACGACGCGCCAGGACTTGCGACGGGTGGAATGCGAGGCCATCGAACCGCTCCTTCGAGATGGTTGAAATCTGCCGATGATCATAACCAGCGGGTTTTCGCGGGCTAGTTGGAGGTGACGATCACGATCACGCCGGGCGAGGCGCTGGAGATGCCGGCGAAACGCGGTTCCGCGGTGACGCCCAGTTCCGCCGCGATGGCCTGTGCGGCCTGCTTCTCGGCGGCGGTGTCGCCGTAGTAGACGGTGGTGTTCTGGATCAGGCCGTAGCTGTAGTTGCCGGTCTCGGAGACGTTCCAGCCGCTCGACGTGAGTTCGCTCGCGGTCTGGCCGGCGAGACCGGAGACGGTGCTGTTGTTGAACACCCGCACCGGAATCGACTTGTCGACGCGGGCGGACGTGATGGCGGATGCGGAGGTGGTGGCGGACCCGGACGGCGCGGAACTGGTGGCCGTCGTCGTCGTGGTCTCGGCCGCCGAGGTGGTGGCGGGCGCGGCGGTGGTGGTGCGCGCGGCGGCGGGGGCCGCGGCGGGCGCAGAGGTCGTGGTGGCCGCGGTCTCGGGTGCGGCCTCGTCGGAGTCCGAGCCACCCAGGGAGGCGGCGCCCAGCCCGGCGAAGAGGATCGCGAGGGCGATCAGCACCATCGCGAGGGCTCGCAGCGGGGGGCCTGACGACTCTGGGTTCGGGGTGGTCACTGTTCCGACCTTAATCGGCACGTCGGACTGTTCTCGTAACGAGGTGACGACGACCGGGGGTTGAATGGCGGCTTACGTAGAGATGTCGAAGCCCAGGCGGCGGGCGGCGCGGGCCTTCTGTCGGCTGGCCCGCAGGCGACGCAGGCGCTTGACCAGCATCGGGTCGGCCGCGAGAGCCTCGGGACGATCGACGAGCGCGTTGAGCACCTGGTAGTAGCGAGTGGCCGACATGGAGAAGAGCTCCTTGATGGCTTCTTCTTTGGCGCCGGCGTACTTCCACCACTGCCGCTCGAAGGAGAGAATGTCGTGCTCGCGTCGGGTGAGGCCGTCCTCGCCGACCTCGTTGCTCGACGCGCCGTCGCTGCGTTCAGACTGGTTCCGGGCTGCTGCGCCGTCCATCTCACTCCTCGACTGCTGTCTCGCCCGGCCTCGGCGAACCTCGTGCCCCCTGGTGGGCCCGATCGGATCAGGCCGAACGTCGTGTTCGGGCGCTCGGCCGAACGACCCCCCGATCACGAATTACACCGATGTTCTTCCTGGTCATTGAACCACGATCGCGGCGGCGGCGGCCGGGTTCCGCCGGGGCGCGCCGCTATTCGCACGCCCATTATCCTTGGTGACCATGGCAATTCTTCCGATCCGGATCGTCGGCGACCCGGTACTGCACGAGCCGACCAAGCCGGTGACCCAGTCGCCGGCCGAACTCGCCGAACTCATCGGCGACATGTACGACACGATGGACGCCGCCAACGGCGTCGGCCTGGCCGCGAACCAGGTGGGTGTGCCGCTGCGCCTGTTCGTCTACGACTGCCCCGACGTCGACGCGACCGGCAAGGCGATCCGCCGCCGCGGCGAGGTGATCAACCCGGTGCTCGAGACGTCGGAGATTCCGGAGACCATGCCGGACGAGGACGACGACGTCGAGGGCTGTCTGTCGGTGCCCGGCGAGCAGTTCCCGACGGGCCGCGCCGACTGGGCGAAGGTCACCGGCACGGACGCCGAGGGCAACCCTATCGAGATCGAGGGCCACGGTTTCTTCGCGCGCATGCTGCAGCACGAGACCGGACACCTGGACGGCTTCCTGTACGTGGACGTGCTGATCGGCCGCAACGCCCGGGCCGCGAAGAAGACGATCAAGCGCGCGGGCTGGGGTGTGCCGGACCTGAGCTGGACGCCGGGCACGGTGGACGACCCGTTCGGTCACGACGAGGACGATGACGAGGACTGACCCTCCTCAGGGTCAGCCGACGCTCGGAGGCCGGGTGGTGGTGCGGTATCGCCTGCCACCCGGTGGCACCCACCCGCTCACCGACGTGATCGGCACCCTCGAGCAGCTCGAGCCGACGGTGGTGGTCCGCACCGCCGACGACCGGGTCGTCGAGGTGGATCGGGGCGATGTGGTGCGCCTGAAGGCCCTCGGCCCCAAGCCGGTGCGCCGGTCCGGGACCGGGTCCGACGACTGTCGGGGCAGCTGACTACCCTCACGGGTGTGCGACTCGCGACGTGGAATGTGAACTCGGTCCGTGCCCGAACCGACCGGATCGTGGACTGGCTGGCCCGCACCGACACCGACGTGTTGGCGATGCAGGAAACCAAGTGCAAGGACGAGCAGTTCCCGTACGAACGGTTCACCGAAGCCGGCTACGAGGTGGCGCACGTCGGGTTGAGCCAGTGGAACGGCGTGGCGATCGCGTCGCGCATCGGGCTCGAGGACGTGCAGATCGGGTTCGCGGACCAGCCCGGGTTCAACAAGGATCCGGAGGCGGAGGCCGCGCAGGAGGCGCGCGCGATCGGTGCGACGGTGGGCGGGGTGCGGGTGTGGAGCCTGTACGTGCCCAACGGCCGTGAGCTGACGGATCCGCACTACGTCTACAAGCTGGAGTGGCTGGCAAAGCTGCGCGCGGACGCGGAAGGCTGGCTGGCCGGCAACCCGGACGCGCAGATCGCCCTGGTCGGCGACTGGAATGTCGCGCCCACCGACGAGGACGTGTGGGACCCGGCGTTCTTCGAGGGCAAGACGCACACGTCGCAGCCGGAGCGGGACGCGTTCGACGCGTTCGCCGAGGCCGGGTTCGCGGATGTGGTGCGCCCGCACGCGCCCGGTCCGGGCGTCTACACGTACTGGGATTACACGCAGTTGCGGTTCCCGAAGCGTCAGGGCATGCGCATCGACTACGTGCTGGGTTCGCCGGCGTTCGCGGCGCGGGTCACCGGCGCGCACATCGATCGGGACGAGCGCAAGGGCAAGGGCGCGAGCGATCACGCGCCGGTCGTGGTCGACCTGGACTGATCAGGCTGGCCGCTCGTCGAGCAGGTCCAGGTACTCGGTGTGGGTGCCGAGGAACCGCGTGACGTAGGTGCACACCGGTCGGATCCGGGTGCCCTCACTGCGGGCCCGGTCGAGCACGGCCCGCACCAGTACCGCCGCCCAGCCGCGACCGCTTCGATCCTCTCGGACGACGGTGTGCAGCAGGGTGAGCACGTCACCGGACGGCCCGGCACTGTCGCGGTGATAGCCGAGGATGCCGACGAGGTCGTCGCGCACCCACAGCTCGTAGCGCTCGTGTGGCGGGCTGTCGACGATGCGGACGGCGTCGGCGACGGCACCCGCAGTTCGTGGGGATTCGGTGTTCACGTTCCCCATGAAACCGGCCGAACCGCCGGCACCGGGTCCGTTTCGGGACGAGTGCGGCGGTTCGATGCAGTTCCTTGACCGCGCCGTGGCCGGAGGTCGATCAGTTGAGGGAGATCGAGTCGAGCGGAACCATGAGGTCCCGATACTCGGGGTTGGCCTCGACGAACCTCTGCACGTACGTGCACACCGGCCGGACCTGCCAGCCGTAGTTCCGCGCCTGGTCGAGCGCGCGCCGGACCATGACGGCGGCGAGGCCGCGGTGACCGAAGTCCTCCACGACGACGGTGTGCATGAACGACACGACCGGGGAGACGGCGCGGCGTCCGCCGGCGCGTTTCTTGGCGACCGGCGAGGTGTCGTAGTAGCCGACGATTCCCACCAGATCCCCGTTGAGCCACAGCTCGAAACGGTTCTGGTCGGCATTGTCGGTCACGTCGGCACGGGGCGAATCCGCGAACACGACACCTCCTCGGGACGCTTTCGGTGCAATAATGTGATCCACGCCACTATTAGTACAGGCGGCCGGGCCCACCTGTCAGGCGTTTGACCGAATGTTTTGCGATCGGATTCCCGGCAAATGCCGTTGGCCGCCGGTGCGCCCGGGCAGACAATCGAGGGACACCGCGTTGCACGCCGGAAGGGATGTTCCGATGCCGCTCGAACCGGTCCTCGAACCCGCCGCGCAGGAGTTCGCCGACGCCACCGCCGAACCCCCGTTCCTGTACGAGCTCCCGGTCGAGGAGGGCCGGGCCCAGTTCGACGAGGTGCAGTCCGGCGACATCGCCAAGCCGTCCGTGGAGATCGAGGACCGGGTGGTGGACGGCGGTCCGTCCGGGCAGATCCCGATCCGGATCGTGCGCCCGCGCGCCGCGGCCGGCCCGCTGCCGGTGATCCAGTACAACCACGGGGCCGGGTGGGTGTTCGGCGATGCCGACATCTACGACCGGCTGATCCGCGAGCTGGCCGTGGGATCCAATGCGGCCGTGGCGTTTCCGAGCTTCACCCGCTCACCGGAGGCGAAGTATCCGACGGCGATCGAGGAGCTCTACGCCACCTCGATCTGGATCGCGGACCACGGCACGGACGCCGACCTGGATCCGACGCGGATCGCGGTGGCCGGCGACAGCGTGGGTGGGAACATGACGATCGCGCTGACGCTGCTGGCCAAGCAGCGCGGCGGCCCGCAGTTCCGCCACCAGGTGCTGTTCTATCCGGTCACCAACGCCGAGTTCGACACCGACTCGTACCGCCAGTTCGCGCACGGCTACTTCCTCACCGTGGAGGCGATGCGCTGGTTCTGGGATCAGTACACCACCGACCCGGCGCATCGGGCCGAGATCACCTGCTCGCCGCTGCGGGCCACCACCGAGCAGTTGGCGGGGCTGCCCCCGGCTCTGGTGATCAACGGCGAGGCCGACGTGCTGCGCGACGAGGGCGAGGCGTACGCGAACAAGCTACGCGCCGCGGGCGTCCCGGTGACCGCGGTGCGGTTCCAGGGGATGATCCACGACTTCATGATGCTCAACGCCCTCGCCGACACCCACGCCGCGCGGACCGCACTGCTACTCGCGACCACGGCTCTCGAGCGTGCCCTCTACGGCGCCTGAAGAAACACGGAGTCCCGAACACGCAGTGGCCCTGTACCTTCAGAGGCATGACGGCCCTGTATCCACGGATCGAACCGTACGTGCACGGCATGCTCGAGGTCGGTGACGGCAACCGGATCTACTGGGAGTGCTGCGGCAATCCGGACGGCATTCCGGCGGTGGTCCTGCACGGCGGCCCCGGTTCGGGATGTGCACCGGGGTGGCGGCGCTTCTTCGATCCGTCGGCCTACCGGATCGTGTTGTTCGACCAGCGAGGTTGCGGCCGCAGTCTTCCGCACGCGAGCGACCCCGCAACGAGTCTGCACGGCAACACGACCCAGCATCTGATCGCCGATATCGAGCGGTTGCGGACACACCTCGGCATCGACCGCTGGCTGGTGTTCGGCTGGTCGTGGGGTTCGACGCTGGGATTGACGTACGCCCAGAGTCACCCCGGACATGTCCGTGGGATCGTCCTCGGTGCCGTCGCCACCACCTCGCACACGGAGGTCGAATGGGTCACCCGCGGTGTAGGCGTGCACTTTCCGGAGCAGTGGGCGCGCTATCGCGACGGCGTGCCCGCCGAGTGGCGTGACAGCGACCTCGCCGCCGCCTACAGCCGGCTGCTCGAGAGCTCCGATCCGGCCGTGCGCGAGCAGGCGGCACGGGACTGGTGCGCGTGGGAGGATGCCCATGTGCGGGTGCGTCCCGAGCACCGCGCCGATCCGCGCTACGACGACCCGACGTTCCGAATGTGCTTCGCGCGCCTGGTCACCCACTACTGGAGCAATGCGGCTTTCCTCCCCGACGGGCAGATCCTGCGCGACGCGCACCGACTGCACGGCATCCCCGGCGTCCTGGTGCACGGCATGCGCGATATCAGCTGCCCCGCGGACAGCGTCCGCGCGCTGGCCGCAGCGTGGCCCGATGCCGAGTTGCATCTCGTGGACGAGGCCGGCCACTTCTCCGGCGATCCGGGCATGACAGACCTGGCCGTGGCCGGCACGGACCGATTCGCCCGGGCACACACGTATGCCGATCCGCTCCAATAGTTGTACTGCAGTTCATTTTTGAGCCTGACCCGAGCGACCCCAAATCCCCGCCGAAACCATCACCGACTTCGCCGTTCCCGGCGCCACCGGTTGCGGACCGCTCGGCTCGCTGAACTGGGCCGTCAACCTGCGGGCGGGTCTGCCCTCCGCTGGTACGGGCAACTCCCTGTCCACCACGAGCGCCGTCTACAACGTGGCCGGCTGGGAGCTGGTCGAACCCTGATCCACCCGCATCATCTTGATCCACCGCTGACCTCGTCCCGGTGCCGGCATCCCTCCGGCACCGGGACGAGTCACGTCGTGGACGTCCCAGCACTCGAGCTTCACCGCGCCCCTCACACCACCGTCCGTCGCACCCGGTCACATGGGTAGGCTCGAGGCCGTGAACTACCTGCCCTTGACGCCGACCGGCCAGACCCCGATCCGCGCCCTCACCATCGCCGGCACCGACTCCGGCGGCGGCGCGGGCATCCAGGCCGATTCGCGCACCATGGCGATGTGCGGGGTACACGCGTGCGTCGCGGTCGCCGCGGTCACGGTGCAGAACTCGGTGGGCGTCAGCGGATTTCACGAGATCCCGCCCGAGACGGTGGCCGCGCAGGTGCGCTGCGTCGTCGAGGACATCGGCGTCTCCGCCGCCAAGACCGGCATGCTCGCGTCCACCGCGATCATCGAGGCCGTCGCGCAGGTGTGCGCCGAGGTCGGCATCGGCCGCGACGGCTCCATCCCGCTGGTGGTGGACCCGGTGTGCGCGTCCATGCACGGCGATCCGCTGCTGCACGCCGAGGCGCTCGACGCCGTCCGCAACACCCTCATCCCCATCGCGTCGCTCGTGACACCGAATCTCGACGAGGTGCGCCTCATCACCGGCATCGAGGTGGTCGACGACGCCAGCGCCCGCCGCGCCGCCGAGGCCCTGCACGCACTCGGCGCGCAGTGGTCGATGGTCAAGGGCGGGCACCTGCGCTCGTCGACGTCGAGCACCGACCTGCTGTTCGACGGCGACACCTTCCACGAGTTCACCAGCCCGCGGATCGACACCGGCAACGACCACGGTGGCGGCGACACCCTCGCCGCGGCCGTCGCGTGCGCGCTCGCCAACGGCTACGCGATGCCCGACGCGGTCGCATTCGGCAAGGAGTGGGTCACCAAGTGCCTCGAGGCGTCGTACGACCTCGGCGCCGGACACGGTCCGGTCTCGCCGCTGTGGCGACTGGATCCAGAAAACGCCTGATCAGCGCGAATAGTCGCGCAAAGTCATGACGAAACCGACCGCCACCACCGGCACCGCGAGGATGTAGACGGTAATCCGGAACCACGTGGGCCCGTAATAGCTCACCGCGATCGCCGCCGCTAACGCCGCGATGATCATCAGCACCCCGTAGAAGGGTGTTCGCTGTGGATGCTCGGACTCGGCCACGTCCTCAGTGTGCGCGCCGGGTGACGGGGGCGGCAACCGTTTCCCGAACTCGTCGGAATCGTCCGGCTGCGGCGTCACCGCGGTGCGGGCGCCGGTCGCAGCACGAACACCCGCAGGTCCTCCGGCACCCCACGCTGCGGCGCCGCCAGAAGACCGCGGCGGTACCGCTTGGCCACCAGGCCCAGCTCGGCGAGCCGCTCCTCCCCGATCGCGTCGTAGGTGTTGCCGGACATCACGACGTTCCCGTTGCCGCCGAGCTCCATCATCCGGGCTGCGACATTGACGTCCACGCCGAACCAGTCCGCGCCGATGGGCTGCGGCAGCCCGGTGTGCAGGCCGACGCGCATGCGCGGGCGGTAACCGTGGTGGTCCAGCGTCGCGAGCGCCGCGCGGGCCGCGAACACCGCCTCCATCGCCTTGTCCGGATGGTCGAACACCACCATCAGCCCGTCGCCGAGCCGCTTGACCACCTGGCCGCCGCGTTCGATCATCGGCGGCTCCACCGTGGCCGCCACTTCCCGCAGCAGACCCAGGGTGGCGCCGTCACCGGCGCCCAGCGACCAGCTCGAGAACCCCACCAGATCCGTGAAGACGATCGTGACCTCGCCGTTCGCCGGACCGCCCCATGCCTTCTCGAGCATCGCCTGCAGCACCTGGAGTGCCGCCATGCTTACCTCGCGGGACGCACCCGGCCCGGTGTCGATCATGCGGGCCGCCGCCCGGGCCCCGCCCGGACCGGCCGTCGACAGCGGATCACCGAACGCGGGATCCCCGGGAAGCGCCTGCCGGATCCGCCGGACGGCATCGACCAGCTGGGGCTGCCGGTCGGCGTCACGGACCCATTTCGCGACCGAGCCCGTCACCTTGGCATGCCCACTCACGGCGCCGGAATCGGTCTCGACCGGTTCCGGTGTGGCGCCGTCTCCCTGCGGGTCGTCACTCACCCCGGCAAGAATAATCGCGGGCCGGTCATCTCGCAGAACTGCCGCGTGACGCCGCTTTCGGCGCCTACTTCCCGGCATCGGCACGGGCCGCCGTCCGCGCGTCACCGGCCGCCGGCACCCCGTTCGGACCGTCGATCGACTGTGCGTAGTGCCCGACGCCGTACCCCACGGCCTCGGCGTTGAGGGCCAGCGCCCGACGATCGACGTTCGCGAGCGTGTCCTGTGACGTGTGGTAGTTCGGGTCGAACATAGTGTCGGCCTCACCGCCCCACTTCTCGGCCTGAGCTGTGGTCTTGTTCTCGTCGGCGCCGGTGAACAACCCGCCCGCCGGGATTCCGACAGCGATGAACGGCCCGTAGTCGGAGCGGCCGTCGAAGTCGGTGCCGTCCGGCGAGATGCCCAGTTGCAGCAGGATCGCGTCGAACGTGCGCTCGATGCCCGCCGACCCCTCCGGCCCCGGGCCCTCGCCCGCCTTGTCGGAGTTGTCGCCGTCGTACGCGAGGTAGCCGGCATTGTGCGAGCCGACCATGTCGAAGTTCAAGTACATCGCGATGTCGCCGCGTGCGGCGGCGTCGAGACCGTTCACGTACGCCTCCGAGCCGAGCAGTCCGATCTCCTCACCGCCCCAGAACGCGAACCGCACCGCGTTGTCGACGTTCGGCGTCGCGCCGAGCTGCCGCGCCGTCTCGAGCAGCGCCGCGACGCCCGAACCGTTGTCGTTGACACCCGGCCCCTCCCGGACGCTGTCCAGGTGCGCCCCCACCATGACGACGTTGTCGTCGGCGCCGGTCTTCGTCTGCGCAATCACGTTGCGGGACTTGGAGGATTCGACGGTGGCGTCGATCGTCAGCGTCGCGTCGCCGCCCTGACGCAGTGCCGCCCCGTCGGCCTTGCCGATGCCACCGGCGGGGATCCGCGCGGCGTCCTTGTCGCCCAACGTGCCACCGGTCAGCGGGCCGTCCTCATTGTTGACCACCAGGATCGCCGCCGCACCCCGATCGGCCGCCACCTGCTGCTTCTGCGCGAACGGGCACGACCCGCGATCCACCAGCGCCACCGCGCCCGTGACATCGAGGCCGTCGTAGTCGGTGGCCTCACAGCCCGGGGTGTCGTCCGACGGCACCGGCACCAGCCGGGCCTGCAGTCCCCCGGGCGGGGTGGCCGGCGAGTACGTCAGCGCCTTCACCGGCACGTCCCGGCCCGACACCTGCAGTGTCTGCGTGGTCACCTGAAAGATGTCGACGTCGAATTCCGGTGTCTCCACATCTAATCCGGCCTGCTCGAGCTGCCCCACCACGTAGTCGACGCTCGCGTCGTAGCCGGGTGTGCCGGCCGCGCGGTTGCCGCCGTTCTCGGTGGCGATGATCTCGAGCTGTTCGAGGTCGCCGATCACCGCGTCGGTGTCGATCGCTGCCGCCAGCCCGGGGCCGTCGATCGGAGGGCTCAGGTCGTCGGGATCGCTGCACCCCGACAGCATCAGCACACCGGCCAGGCCCGTCACGAACGCCGCCCTCATTCGCATGCGGCGAAGCGTAACCGCCGCGGCAGCCCCGTGCCGCTGAACGCGAGGAGGGTCCCGCACCGGTATCGGTGCGGGACCCTCATCGTAGGCGGGAACGGTCAGGCGTCGCGCTTGTTCACCAGGAACAGGGCCGCGCCGAACACGATCGCGACGAACGCCGCGAAGTAGAGCAGTGCACCCCACGGACCCCAGTGGAAGTCGAAGTTGCCACCGCTTCCGAGGAAGTAGGAGATGTTGTTGAACGGGCCGAACTCGCCGATGTACTTGCCGACCTTGGGGATCATGGTCGCGAGGCTCTCGATCACCAGCGGCCACAGCAGCAGCAGCGAGATGGCACCCGCCGACTGACGGATCAATGTGCCCACGCCGACCGCGAGCACCGCCAACAGTGCGTAGTAGATCGGGATGCCGAACAGTTCGCGGGCGTTGTCACCCGAGCCGATCGACAGGCTCACGCCCGAGGTCGCCTGTCCCAGGTAGAACGACACCAGCGAGATGATCAGACCCAGTACCGCGGCGACGATCGCCAGCAGCAGCGCCTTGCCACCGATCACCTGCGTCCGGTTCGGGATCGCCTGGAACGTGGTGCGTATGACACCGAAGCGGTACTCGGTGGTGACCGCGAGCGCCGCCATGATCATCACCAGCATGGCGCCGAACTGGGCAGCGCCGGCCTGCGTGTACGCGACCGTGAACTCGCCCATCGACGTGTCGCCCGACGAGACCAGCGACTTGTACGCCGTGCCCATGATGGCCGCGAACCCGACACTGACGACGACCGCGATGAGGCTGCACCACATCGGAGACTTCGTGGTCGTCAGCTTGATGCGTTCTGCATTCAACACGCTCATCGGAGCGCACCTCCCATGTTCTGCGCAGCGTCGACGGGCTGTCCGGCGACCTGAGCGTGG